>JAFWZR010000003.1 GCA_017522225.1 Clostridia bacterium
AACGCTATGAGAAAGCGTGCTTCTGAGCATCCCTCCGAGATAGTCGGAGCGGATATCCGTAAGCTTTATAGTTGGAGCGATGAGGATAAGCTCATCAATAATTAACAGGAGGTGCTGTTATGCCAAAAGAAAATGTAGTTGACGGTGTGCAGAACGCACCGCATCGCAGTTTGTTTCACGCTCTCGGTCTTACCGAAGAGGAGCAGAAAAGACCTCTTATCGGCATAGTCAGTTCATATAACGAGATAGTGCCGGGTCATATGAATATTGATAAAATTGTCGATGCCGTAAAGATAGGTGTTGCAATGGCAGGCGGTACGCCGATTGTTTTTCCTGCAATCGCTGTCTGCGACGGTATTGCTATGGGACACACAGGCATGAAGTATTCGCTTGTTACCCGAGACCTTATTGCCGATTCGACCGAGGCAATGGCGCTGGCTCACGGCTTTGACGGTCTTGTTATGGTGCCTAACTGCGATAAAAATGTTCCCGGTTTACTTATGGCGGCGGCAAGGGTCAATATCCCGACAGTTTTTGTCAGCGGCGGCCCGATGCTTGCGGGCAGAGTTGAGGGCAGGAAAACAAGTCTTTCAAGTATGTTCGAGGCTGTCGGTGCTTACAATGCAGGTAGGATAAACGACGAAAAGCTTCTTGAATATGAGTGCAAAACCTGCCCGACCTGTGGCTCTTGCTCGGGAATGTATACTGCGAACTCAATGAACTGTCTTACAGAAGCGCTCGGTATGAGTCTTCGCGGTAACGGAACAATTCCTGCTGTTTATTCTGCAAGAATCGAGCTTGCAAAGCACGCAGGTATGGCTGTAATGGAGCTTCTTAAGAAAAATATCCGTCCGCGTGACATTATGACAAAAGAAGCACTTATGAATGCTCTGACTGTTGATATGGCTCTGGGCTGTTCAACAAACAGTATGCTTCACCTACCTGCTATTGCTCACGAGTGCGGAGTGGAGCTGAGTCTTGATATTGCAAATGAAATCAGCGCAAAAACGCCGAATCTCTGTCATCTTGCTCCTGCCGGCAGAACATATATGGAAGACCTCGACGAAGCAGGCGGAGTATATGCCGTTATGAATGAGCTGACAAAGAAAAAGCTTCTGAACACCGAATGTATGACGGTTACGGGTAAGACAATCGGAGGAAATATTTCAGGCTGTGTAAATCTTGATCCCGAGGTTATCCGTCCCGTTGAAAATCCTTACAGTGAAACAGGCGGTATTGCAGTACTTAAAGGTAATCTTGCTCCCGAAGGCAGTGTTGTCAAGCGATCGGCGGTTCTTCCCGAGATGCTTGTGCACGAAGGCCCTGCAAAGGTGTTTGACTCTGAGGAGGATGCACAGGCTGCGATCAATTCAGGCAAAATCGTCGCAGGCGATGTTGTTGTTATCCGTTACGAAGGTCCTAAGGGCGGTCCGGGTATGAGAGAGATGCTAAATCCTACCTCCGCAATTATGGGTATGGGACTTGGCAACAGCGTTGCACTTATCACTGACGGCCGCTTCAGCGGTGCGACAAGGGGAGCATGCATCGGTCATGTTACACCCGAAGCCGCTTCGGGTGGAATGATCGGTGTTGTTGAGGACGGCGACATAATCAGTATCAACATTCCCGAAAACACAATAGAGCTTAAAGTGGATGAGGCGGTTCTTAATGAACGAATGAAAAATTTTATCCCAAAAACAAAAGAGCTTTCGGGATATCTTAAACGCTATGCAGCACTTGTTTCCGGCGGTGCTTCAGGGGCAATTCTTAACTGAACAGATTATTATTGAGGTGAAAAATATGAGTAATAAAAATATTGATTGGTCAAAATTAGATTTCAGTTATATCAAAACTGATAAAAGATATGTTTCGGATTTTAAAAACGGTGCCTGGGATGAAGGCAGACTTACGGAAGATGCAAATGTTGTTATCAACGAGTGTGCAGGTGTTCTCCAATACGCTCAGACGGTTTTTGAGGGCTTGAAGGCATACCGTACTCAGGACGGCAGAATTGTAACATTCCGTCCTGACTTAAACGCAAAAAGAATGGAAGAAAGTGCAAAAAGATTGCAGATGCCGATTTTCCCTGAAAACAGATTTATAGATGCAGTTGAACAGGTTGTGGCGGCGAATGCGGATTTTGTTCCGCCGTACGGCTCAGGTGCAACGATGTATCTTCGTCCGTATCTGTTCGGAACAAATCCCGTTATCGGTGTCAAGCCTGCGGACGAATATCAGTTCCGTGTATTTGCTACGCCTGTAGGTCCTTATTTCAAGGGGGGTGCAAAGCCGATTACACTTCGTGTATGTGATTTTGACCGTGCTGCTCCGCACGGAACAGGCCATATCAAGGCGGGTCTTAATTATGCAATGAGTATGTATGCGATTGTTGATGCTCATAATCAGGGCTACGATGAGAATATGTATCTCGATTCTGCAACAAGAACAAAGGTTGAAGAAACGGGCGGTGCTAATTTTATCTTTATTACAAAGGACGGCAAGCTTGTAACGCCCAAGTCAAATACTATTCTTCCCTCTGTCACAAGACGCTCTCTTTGCTATGTTGCCAAAGAATATCTCGGAATGGATGTTGAAGAGAGAGAGGTGTTCTTAGAAGAGTTAAAGGATTTTGCTGAGTGCGGACTCTGCGGTACGGCGGCAGTTATTTCACCCGTAGGCAAGATTGTTGACCACGGTAAAGAAATAGCCCTTCCGAGCGGTATGGAAAGCTTCGGTCCGATCACAAAGAAGCTGTACGACACTCTTACGGGTATTCAGATGGGCAGACTCGAAGCTCCCGAGGGATGGATTCACGAAATTAAGGTATAATAATTTCAGGTGATGAAAAATGTATTTTGACGATATTAAATTCGGAATGACAGCGGTCAGATTGAAATCCCGGACGAATATTATGAATTGAAAAAAGTATAATATTATTACCTTTATATTTAATGCAGCAAAAAAAGAAATCACTCAACCGAGTGGTTTCTTTTTGCTATAAGGTTATTCGATAGCATTACTGAATAAAGCATATTACTCGTGACAATAGGGTGTTGCGTTTATCAGGTTTGAGTGGTATAATTAACTGTACAGGTGCGTTTTTGGGGTTTTACAATTTGTATGTTTTGTAAGGCTTTTTCAAAATGCTGGCGACTGTTATGTCCGAATATTTTTATGAAAGAAGTGGAAATATGGTAAAAAACTATGATGCAGTTGTTATCGGTGCAGGTAACGGCGGACTTGTGGCATCAGCACGACTTGCCAAAGAGGGAAAAAAGACCTTGCTTATCGAGCGTCACAATTTGCCCGGCGGTTTTGCTACAAGCTTTGTAAGAGGCAGATTCGAATTTGAAGCTTCACTTCACGAGCTTTGCGGTATCGGCTCCATTACAGGCAAATCACCGCTCCTTAAGATTTTCAAGGAGGTTGGCGCTGCAGACAAAATAGAATGGGTTGCACTTGACGAGGCTTTCAGACTTATCACTCTGGACGGAAAGTGCGATTGTGCTATGCCTTTGGGCAAGGAAGCATTTATTGCTAAGCTTGAGGAATACGATCCCGGCTCAGCTCCCATCGTTTCAAAGATTTTTGAGCTTATCGAGAGCATTGAAAAGACTCTGGATTTTGTAAGTAATATTGAAGATTTCAAGCCTGCTATGATTAAAGAGATTTTCTCTGAGCATACAGAGTTCCTTAAGGTTGCAAATTACTCTGTTGATGAGGTACTCAAGGCATTCGGTACAAGTCAGAAAACAAGAGACATTCTCAACGGCTATTGGTGCTACCTTGGTCAGCCCACAGATGAGCTTAACGTTATTCATTATTTCACAATGCTTCATTCATACATCATTGACGGTGCTGTTATTCCGAGAGGCAGAAGCCATCAGATAAGTACGGCTCTTCTTGAGGCATTTACCGAAAACGGCGGCGATGCATGGTTTAACACAAGCGTTAAGAAGATTATCGTAAAAGACGGTGCCGCAACAGGTGTTATTCTTGATGACGGTACACAGGTTAATGCTAAGGCTGTTATCTGTAATGCTTCACCGTACAATGCACTCACAAAGCTTATGGACGAGAAGGATGTTCCCGAAAAGCTTAAGAGAGAAGTGAACGCAAAGGTTCTTGGTGCAAAGGGCTTTGCTGTGTTCCTTGGTCTTAACCGCTCAGCAGATGAGCTTGGACTTAACAACCACACATATTTCATTTATCCGACCAACGATAACAGAAAGTGCTACGAGCTTGGCAAGAAGATCGATACAAACGATGTTCAGGCAACAGTTTGTCTTAACAGAGCCTTTGACGATTGTTCACCAGAGGGCACAAGCATTCTTTATATGACATCAATTTTTGCGGGCGACGAGTGGAGCAAGGTATCCGTTAAGGATTACCACAAAACAAAGGTTGCCTTTGCAGAAAAGATGATAGATAATTTTGAGAAAGCAACAGGCGTTGCAATCAGAGATTATATCGAAGAAATTGAAATCTCAACACCGATGACCTATGCGCGTTATACCGATGCACCTGCAGGTACAATTTACGGATACGAAGCAACAAAGGAAGACGGCATTGTTAAGAGAATTGTATTCGATCTGATTGAAAAAGGTATGCCGGGACTTTACTTTGCCGGTGGATATACAACAAGACATATGGGTTATTCACCCAGCTACACAACCGGTGATATGGCAGCAAAGGCTGCAATACTCGCTATGGAAAAGGAGGCAAAGTAAATGAGCAAGAAAAAGTTTTCTGTAAACGGTAACCTTAAGGATAGCGTGAATACAGTCAAGTTTCTGATTGAAAGAACTCAGTTTATAAACAATTCCGCAGCGGTTATACCGACCCGTACTGACGACTTTGGCGTAAATAAGGTTGCAAGAAGCCTTCATCCGAAGGTGCAGAATCTTGTAATCAGCAGAATTGAAGAGCACGCTGACCTTGCAAAAAGCTATTACTTTAAAAGTGAAGGTGCACCTGTTGCTTACTTTAAGGCAGGTCAGTACCTTACCTTCAGACTTGAGATAGGCAGCTCAGTTGTTACACGCTCATATTCAATCGCATCTTCTCCTGCAAGCGCATTGAACGGCGAGTATCAGATTACAGTTAAGCGCATTGCTGACGGCTTTGTTTCCGATTACATTCTTGACAACTGGAGTGTAGGCGATAAGGTTACCGCTTACGCACCCGAGGGCAATATGACATATTGTCCGTTGAGAGATGCTGAGAATATTGTTGCCATCGCAGGCGGCAGCGGAATCACACCCTTCCTTTCACTTGCAAGAGCAATCAATCAGGGTGATGAAGACTGCAACCTTACATTGCTGTACGGCTGCAGAAGCTCGGATGAAATTCTTTTCAAGGCAGAGCTTGATGATCTCTCAGCGAAAAACGAGAAAATTAATGTAGTTTACGTACTCAGCCACAGCGAAGAGGAAGGCTACGAAAAGGGCTTTGTCGGTGCAGATATCATAAAGAAATATGCTCCCGAAGGCAAGTACAGCATCTTCGTATGCGGCCCCGGCGGAATGTACAAGTTCCTTGAGACAGAGCTTCCGAAGCTTGAGTTAGAAAGAAAATATATCCGCTTTGAGGTGTTCTCTTCAGGCAAGAAGACACAGGAGGAGCCGAAGGAATACAGCATCACGGTTGTTAACCGCGGTGACGAAACTGTTATTAAGGCAAGCAGCAGCGAAACCGTGCTTTGCGCATTTGAGCGTGCAGGTATAGAAGTACCTGCAAGATGTCATACAGGCGAATGCGGCTTCTGCCGAAGCAAGCTTGTCAGCGGCAAGGTTTATATCCCCGAGGGCGAAGACAAGCGCCGTATAGGTGATATGCAGTTTAATTTTATCCATCCCTGCTGCAGCTATCCCGAAAGCGACCTTGTTGTAAGAATTAACTGATTATGGCAATCACAATAAACATTTATTACACAGGCGGAAATGACAATGCACGCAATTTCGCACAGGAGATGGTGTCGGAAGGTATTGTCAGTCAGATCCGTGCCGAAGAGGGTAACCTGAAATATGAATATTTCTTCCCGATGGATGATGACAAAACGGTGCTTTTAATTGACAGCTGGGAAAGTCAGGATGCTCTTGATAAGCATCACGCTTCCCCTATGATGCAGCGGATTATCGCGTTGCGTGAAAAGTACGGCTTAACTATGAAGGTTCAACGGTATATTGCTGACGAGTCGGGCATACCCGAAAAGGATAAAGTGTTTATAAAACAAAGCAGCTAACCAAATTTAACCCCACGATGAAGGACAAATCTGCATCGTGGGGTACGTTATAATGATATCGTAATTATTATGTTGATATGAGGAGTGTTAGAATGTTCAGTCTTATCAAGAATTTTTTTGTTGCGTTGCTTTCGTTGATTACCTTTGCGGCACCCTTTGGCGACGCTCAGTTGCCTGAACGCAAATGTGCACCTGAATTCAGTGGTACATTTCTTCAGTCCTGGATGAGCAGTACCTGGGACGCTGAACGATGGGAAGACGAAATTGAGTGTATGCAGCGTGACGGTGTTGAGTATCTCGTTTTGCAGGATATCGCAAATATGGATGCAGACGGCAACTGGACGGTTTACTATAACAGTACAATTCCCGCCTTTGACGGTGCAGTATTTGGCGGTGATGTTGTCGGTGCGGCACTTGAAGCCTGTAAGGGTACTGACATCAAGGTTTTTGTCGGACTTACAATGTTTGATTCCTTCTGGCTTGTCGGCAATTTTACGGGTGAATACAAGTCAGTCTGTGCAATTACGGCTGATATGCTTGAGGATGTTTATGACAGCTGCTATTCCGTCAGCCCTGAAAATTTCTATGGCTGGTATTTCACACTTGAAATCAATAATCAGATAAACTGCGGTCCGCTTATGGGCAGTATGGTTGACGGCTTTAACACCGTGCTCAACAGGGCAACGGAGGTTGATGCTTCACTGCCGATAATGATAAGCCCGTTCACCGCACACTACCTTGACCTTGGCGATGTTGCAACATATTCGCAGTGGCTTACATTCTTCGAGCGTACCGAATTCAGAGACGGTGACATTGTTGCACCGCAGGATGCAGTCGGTGCAGACTGGGTTGAGGAGGATGACCTTGTAAGAATCTGGGAAATGTACTCTGCGGCAGCAGAAAAGGCTGATGCAGACATAAGGCTGTGGGCAAACTGCGAGAACTTTGATATCGCAACAGGCCCGAGCATTCTCGGCGGAACAATCCTCAGACCGGAGACGGAAAACATCGAGTCCGTTACGGCAACGCTTGACCGCTTCGTTATGCAGATGGATGTGGCATCACGCTATTGCGAGAATATAATCACATTCTCATATTCTCACTATTATTCACCGAATCTTGTGAAGAGTATGTATATCGAAACCTACCGTGACTATGTAGCCAACGGATATGTGCTTGAAAGTGAAGCACCTACCGCACCCGAAAGTGCAACTGTTGTTTCTGATGAAAACGGTATTACATTAAGCTGGGACGAAGCCGAGGATAATTTCGGCATTGCATACTACCGTGTCTGCAAAAACGGTGAGTTTTTCACCCGTGTGGAAAATTACAAGTGGGACTACCCGCTGACCGTGACGGATTCTGAGGGCACGGCAGACGATATATATACGGTAGTTGCTGTTGACGCAGCAGGCAACCGTTCTCAGGTAAAGCAGTTTGTTGGCTGAATCACTGCAGATTTTTGACATTACAATAAAAGAACCCACGGATTTTCCGTGGGTTCTTTGCTTTTATTTAAGTATATATACCTCGTCAGCCTGAGTTGCGAAGGTGATGATGCTTCCGTTTCTTTCAAACTGGATGTCTTTTTTGTCAGATTCTCTTATAACAGATTTTGCTTCTGTAGTTTCGACACTGCATTTTCTTCCCTTTATGCTCTTGATTTTAACGGAAGAAATCTGCTCGTTATTAAGCTCAGCCGAAACAAGGAAAGCGCCGTCGGCACGGAGGTTTTCAAATGCGGCAGACGACTTTTTATCCCAGCAGGGGAAGAGTCTGATAACACCCTCGTGGCTTTGCATAAGCATTTCGTTGATTGTTGCGGGGATAGTTGTAAGATGCTCAATTCCGCCACCGTGGTGTCTGAAAAGTCTGTTGGGCAGGGCAAATTCATTGATGTTCTGATGAATTCCTTCAATCAGGAAGCGGGGATCAACGCCGATTCTTGCACCGCCCGGAAGGTACGAGTTGGAGCCGTTATCGTCAAGACGGCGGTCATTGATGAAATATGTGTTTCTTGCAATCTTCAACAGCTTCTCGCCCGAATCCAAACCGATTTGCGAAGCAGGATAAATGTGCTGAAGACCGACCGTGTTTTCATCTCTCCAACGGATGCCGCGTTTAGAGTAGCGGAAGCAGCGTTTGCCACGCTTTATAAATGTCGGGAAGTCGCTTAAGTTTTCGATAATATCCTCCCAGAGGGGATATTTTTCTTTATTGAGTCCAAGCTCCTTTGCCATATCGTAAACGCCGTTGAACAACAGCTTCACAAGGCCGAGCGAGTTGATTGCATTTACGGCTTCAATCTGATTTTTGTGTGTGAAATAATTGAACTTTTTGCCGCGGTAATACGGAATTTCGTGTGCGGCATCGTTTTTGATTACATATCTGCCCTTTTCCCTGACAAGGTAATCCTCCCAGAATGCGGCAACATTCAGGACAAAATTATAGTAGTTTTCAAGTGCATATTCCTTGTCGTAGGTTGAAAACCAATGCATTATGGGGATAACGCAGGCATAGGCGGCATGGCTCTTCTGACCGAGGAAAAGCACACCGTGCTCCTTACAGTCAGCCATACTGAAGACGTCGAGTGCCTTCGGACCGAAGCTTACGGGGAAGGCATAGCCCTTACAACCGAAGAAGCCTGCAAATTTTTCTGCGTAGTCACTCATCTCGTTGACGGGGGTCATATAACCGTCAAACAATTCGGGATGATTGGCGGCAAAGATGCAGTAGTAAGGTGCTTCGTAGTTGTAATTCATATGGTAATCTCCCGCCCACGGAAAGAAATCGTCTGTTACAAAGTTGCCGAACAGTCCCGGAGGGAACTCGCGGTTGCCCATACAGATTGCAAGGAGATAAAGGCTTGAATTGTAAAATTTTTCAATTTCCTTGTCAGCAAGGGTTACCTTGGATGCGGAGAAGAACTTCTGCCATTTTTCCTGTGTACGAATTTTGTCACGGTCATAGTCACAGCCAATAACCATTCCGATGCCCTTATCGGTATAGTTTTCGCTGTCAAAGTTGCTTACAACCGAGAGGCAATAACGAACAAATCTGAATCCGTCTGAAGAGCGGGTACCGAGCTCACGGCAACAAACGGTTACTGCAGAAGTGAGGTCAAGACCTTCGCCCTCAAAGCTGCGTGTGTAGCCGTTAACACCGTTGTCCGAGAATTCGTAATTGACGGAATTACAGGTGTCGGGCATTTCAAAACAAACGCAAGGAATTTCCGCGTTTTCCGCAACCTTTATTTCAAAGTAAATAAGGTTTTCGGGTGCGACGAAAAACTCCATTCCTAAGCTGCCGAACTCACACTCGAGAAGTCCCTTGTCGAAATATTGTTTAATATTGTATCTGGAAAGATCAATGTTTTTAATCCGCAGACTGCCTACGGTTTTTATACCGCCGTCATTATTTGCACCGGGCGCAAATTTCCAGAAATCACACTTTGAAAGGTGGATAATCAGGTCGTTGTCATCGTTATTAAAAACAACACCAAGGTCACCGTTACCGCACATCGCACCGGCAGGTATTTTATATAATATTTTGCCGTCTACAGTGTTTACCGGCTTTGATGTAATTTCGTTAAAATATGTATTCATTGTTTATCACCAACCCTTTGAATATTATAAAACTATTCTTTTTAAAGTCAAGACAGTCAAACGGTGAATGACACGAAAAATAAATGACAAAAGCATAAGCCGATATGGTAAAGTCTTATGTAAGTTGAAATTTTCTCTGTCGGGTGGTATAATCTTTTTGTTATTTCGGAAAGTAAAAAAGGCGTATTTTTTGGAGAGAAGCTTATGCAAAATGTAAACCCTGAACTGATATCCTACATACAGAAATATGTTTTTCCGCAGTATGAAAAAAATGACGGCGGACATTCTCTTGACCACGTTGAATATGTTATCAGGCGCAGCTTTACCTTTGCGGAGCAGTTTGAAAGCATTGATGCGGATATGCTCTATACCGCTGCGGCTTTTCACGATATTGCGCACCACATCGATAAAAAGAATCACGAAAAGCTTTCGGCAGAGATTTTCTTTTCCACTCGGGAAATGGAAAGGTTTTTTACCGCGGAGCAAAGATTGACGGTGAAGGAAGCTATTGAGGACCACCGTGCATCGCTTGACGGTGTGCCGCGGAGCGATTACGGAAAGATTATTTCGTCAGCCGACCGTTCAACAGATGTTGATGATTTTCTGCGCCGTACTCACGCGTATACATTAAAGCACTTCCCGGCCTGTACTCAGGAGGAGGCGGTAAGCCGTGCATATACCCATACTTTTGAAAAATACGGCGAGATGGGATACGCAGGTCATTATGTTCAGGATGAAGAGTACAGCCTTTTCAGAGAAACTGTCAACAGCCTGTTGAAGGATAAAGAAAAATTTAACGAAAGATATAAAGAAATAAACGGCATCTGAGGAGAAGCACAATGTCTGAGGTTTTTCACAACATAGGAATACTTGCGCACGTTGACTCGGGCAAAACCACACTTACAGAGCAGCTGCTTTACCTTACGGGAGCAATACGGAATGTAGGCAGTGTTGATGCAGGTACAACGGCAACCGACAGCCTTTCTGTTGAAAAGCAGAGGGGTATATCAGTGCGTACTGCAACGGCTTGTGCCGTGTGGAAGGGCGTTACAATCAATATCATTGACACTCCCGGTCATATCGACTTTGCAGGTGAGGTTGAGCGTGCAATTTCCGCACTCGATTATGCGGTTATTATTGTTTCAGCTGTTGAGGGTGTCCGTGCACATACGGAGAATATTTTAAAGCTTCTTGATGTTGCAAATCTGCCGAGAATAGTTTTTGTCAACAAGACAGACCGAACCGGTTCGGATACATCGCGTGTAATAACCGAGCTTGAAGGCATATCCGCGCACGCACATCTTGTGCTCTCGGAGGTGGAAAACGAGGGCACGGAAAACACAAAGGTAAAAACGATTGACGAGGATGCTTTCAGAGTCTGTGCAACGCAGGCACTTGCGGATATCTGTGACGAAGCGGCAGATGCTTTTCTCAATGACGAAGCACTCCCGACCGACAGGGCTGAGACTCTTGTTCGTGAGGCGATTTCGTCCTGTTCGCTTACTCCCGTTGTTTTCGGCAGCGCAAAGTATTCAATCGGTGTCAAAGAGCTTGCAGATGTGCTTGTCAGATATATGCCCGATTCAAAAAGAAGAGAAACCGAAGATCTGTGCGGAATTGTTTTTAAAATCGAGCACGATAAAACTCTCGGTAAGGTTTCACATATACGTCTTTTTGGCGGTGAGATTGCTAACCGCGACGAGGTGGAGCTGTTTTCACCAGAAGAAAAGCTTACGGTACAGACGGACGCCGTTGAGCTTGAAGAAAAACCGCCCGTCAAGGAAAAGGTGTCGCAGATCAAAAAATTCTGCGGTGCAAAAAGCACGGATGTCGGCATTATAAGAAGCGGTGATGTTGCCGCAGTCTGCGGTCTGCCGTCAGCGAAAACGGGACATTTCATCGGCTCGCTTGCGGTCAGCGAATCCGCAAGGCTTGTCAATCCGTTTTTACGCGTCAGGGTAACGCCGTCAGATTCAGATCCTCTTAAAATTCCCGCACTTGCTGCGGCACTCGGCGAGCTTTCGGACGAGGAGCCTTATATCGATGCGAAATGGGAAAACGGACAGCAGGAAATCACAATCAGCACCACGGGAAAAATCCAGCTTGAGGTGCTCGGCAATCTTCTGAAGGAGCGCTACAACCTTTCTGCAGATTTTTCTCCGCCAACGGTTATTTATAAAGAAACTCCCTCAGGCAAGGGCTTTGCAAAAGCACGTTACACGATGCCGAAGCCGTGTTGGGCGGTTGTTGAATTTTTGTTTGAGCCGATGCCCAGAGGCTACGGCGTTTCCTACCACGGCAGACTGCCGTCAAACCAATGCTTTTACAGGTATCAGTCGCACATCCGCACGTCGTTCAATTCCTGTCTTGAGCAGGGGCTTTACGGCTGGGAGGTGACGGACTTCAAGTGTACGCTTGTTGGCGGTGAGCATCACACCATACATACGCATCCGCTCGATTTCTTTGTGTGCACACCTATGGCTTTTATGAACGGACTTTCGGAAATCGGTTCTACAATCCTTGAGCCGCTTCTTAAAATCAGAGTTACCGCGCCCGAGGAGCTTTCGGGCAAGGTTTTTTCGGAGATTATCAAAATGGGCGGAGAGTACGACACTCCCGTTATCCGCTCATCAATTGCAACAATGGAAGCGATTGTGCCCGTTGCGACATCAATGAATTTCCCTGAGCGTCTTGCAACATTAGCGTCGGGCAAGGCGGTGCTTTCGCAATCGTTCTACGGTTACCGCGAGTGCAGAGACGGTGCAGAGCACATCAATCCCAGACGCGGAGTAAATCCCCTTGACCGTTCCAAATGGATTCTGTGGGCAAGAGGCGCATATCAATCGGAAGGTTGAGGATGTAAAAACATCGCAGGCGACTATGTTTAAACGGAAGATTACGGAGAGCCTGACAACGCTTGATACAGTGTTCCCGGGCAAAAAAGAGTTGACTATTAAATATAAATATTGTAGAATGTAGCTATAATGCGAGAGTAGGTGGCAGAGTTGAGCTTTATAAAAACCGGGTTAAATAAACTTTACGGAATCAGCGGAATTTTGCTTATAGTATATGTTTGTGCAGTGTTTTTTCTTAAGTTTTTTGATACCTATGGCTATGGAGAGATGTTTAAGGTATTCAGAGAAAGTATCATAGTACTGGTTGCATCAATTTACTTTTGTCCCAAAATACTCAGATTTTTTGAGCAGAAGAGCTTCAGGTTAAATCGATCCTCGTCAGATAAGGCTGCGTTATGGAAGTTTGGCTTTTTTGCTGTTTTTTTTGTATGGTTTTCAATTCGCTATCTTACATTTTATCCGGGTGTTTTTTTTCAGGACAGTATATCACAGTACGAACAGGCATTAACCGGTAATTATAATGACTGGCATCCGGTTTTGCATACCTTATTGACATTTAAGCTGCCGTTACTTTTAACCGGTGGATGGACAGGTTCAATTGTCTTGTTTCAGATAACGGTCTTTTCCTTAGTATTGGCGTATTCGTTTAATACCATTCTGATACACTCAAACAAAATATTTACAATTGTGTGTGTTGTGCTTTTGATGTTGGATAACAGAGTGTTTTCTTTTGCAATATCTGCTCTTAAGGATACCGCGTTTGCTATTTGTGCGCTTTTGCTGATGACTTACGCAATGAAGATATATTTTTCAAAGGGTGAGTGGATAAACAAACCGTTAAACATCGGAGCACTTGCGATAGTTCTGATAGTCGCAACAGTTTTACGACACAATGCTGTTTTGTTTACGGTGCCGTTGATGATTGCTGTGGCAATGTATATCAACAAGAAAAAGCTGTTTTTACTTGTTCTTTGTGCTGTAGTTTTGTTCGCAGGTATCAAGGGTCCTTTGTATACTGCCTTGGATGTAGAACAACCGGGCAGCAGGCAGGTTGAAGTGTTGGGATTACCGATGACAGTAATCGGGGCTGTTGCGAAGTATGATTATGATGCATTGGATGAAGAAACCAAGCAGTTTGTTGATAAGATAGGAGACAGAGATCTTTGGCAGAAATATTGGTACGGTTCATATAATTCGGTTAAGTTCCTTGATGAGACAAACAACGCTGTTATTGAGGAGTACGGTGTAAAAAAGGTTCTGCCTATGATGGTCAGAGCAATAATAAGCTCACCAATGAGAGCGTTAACGGGGTTGATAAAGCTGACCTGTGACTTGTATTTTGTAAATTACGAGACAATTTATCTTGAAACAAAAGTAGCAGATAATGATGTCGGACTTGAACAACAAGGTCTGCTTCCGTTAAGCAGTATATATGACTACCTCACCTTTTTATTGCCAATCGGACTGTTCAGTACGGGAACTTTGCATTTGTTACTGATAATTGCTGTTTTATCAAAATGCAAGTTTAAGAAGTTTGCGGATTGGAAAAAAGCTCTGTTTATTTTGCCGATTTTTGCTTATAATTTCGGAACGATGCTGCTTCTGACAGGGTCAGGAGACTCCCCGAGATTCTTCTTCTATACGGCTCTTCTTGTACCGTGTTCACTTGTGATACTTTTTAACAACGAAGAAAAGGTGGTTGCTCAATGAAAAAAGTTTTAATTATTGGCGCAGGCCCTGCAGGTCTTACCGCTGCATATGAGTTGAAGGATAAATCAGATGAATACGAAGTAATTGTTTTTGAAGAAAGTGATTGCATCGGCGGTATATCAAAGACAGTAAATTATAAAGGTAACCGTATGGATATGGGTGGCCATCGCTTCTTTTCAAAGATTCCTGAAGTAAACGAATGGTGGGAAAAGATGATGCCTACCCAGGGCGCTATGCCGTATGACGATGTTTTACTCAACAGACAGTCAACTGTTGTTCCCGGCGGCCCCGATCCCGAAAAAGAAGACCGCGTTATGCTGCGCAGAAATCGTTTGTCAAGAATTTTCTTTAACAGTAAGTTCTTTGATTATCCTATATCTCTTAAGTTTGAAACGATTAAGAATATGGGCTTCGGCACAACCATTGTAGTCGGCTTCAGCTATATCAAGAGTATGCTCTTCAAGCGGGAAGAAAAAACACTTGAAGACTTTTATATCAACAGATTCGGCAAGAAGCTTTACTCGATGTTTTTTGAAAACTATACAGAGAATCTCTGGGGAAGACATCCCAGCGAGATTTCACCTGAATGGGGCGCACAGCGAGTAAAGGGACTTTCAATCCTTGCTGTTATAAAAGATATATTAGGAAAGATTTTTAACAAAAAGAACCGTAAGGTTGAAACCTCTTTGATTGAAGAGTTTGCATATCCCAAGCTCGGCCCCGGTCAGCTCTGGGAGCTTGCCGCTATGGAATTTGAGAAAAAGGGCGGCACGATTATTAAAAATGCAAAGGTCACAAGAATCATAAAAGACGAGAACAATCTGATTACCGGACTTGTATATGAAAAAGACGGACAGGAAACTGAAGTGGCAGGCGACTACATTATTTCCTCTATGCCTGTTAAGGATCTTGTTGCAGGAATGAACAATGTTCCTGAAAAGTATTCTGCAATTGCACAGGGACTTCCTTACCGTGATTATATGACGGTTGGTGTGCTTGTTAAGAAGCTGAAGCTCAAAAACGAAACCAAAACCAAAACAATCGGAAATATTGTTCCTGACAACTGGGTTTATGTTCACGACAAAAAGGTTGCAATGGGACGTTTCCAGATTTATAACAACTGGTCACCGTATATGGTTAAAAACATAGGCGAAAACATATGGCTCGGTCTGGAATATTTCTGTAACGAGGGCGATAAGATGTGGTCTATGTCTGACGAGGATTTCGGTGCAATGGCTGTATCGGAAATGGTTAAGATGGGACTTATTGATAACGAAAGCGAAGTTCTTGATCGCCATGTTGAGAGAGTTAAGAAAGCATATCCCGCATATTTTGATACCTATGAAAATATGGATGAGCTTAAGGATTACCTTAACACCATTCCCAACTTGTTCTGTGTCGGCCGTAACGGACAGCACCGTTATAACAATATTGATCACAGTATGTGTACTTCTTTTGAAACCGTTAAAAACATCCTTTCCGGTGATATGACAAAGGATAATATCTGGAATGTCAACACCGAAAAAGAGTACCATGAGGAAAAGCAGAGTAATTGAATATGAAAGAGTTTTTTGAGTTACTTAAAAGATTTGATCTTAAGGGAATATTTATTACTCCTACAACGAACGGATTTCTGCAGTTCTTCAGATATGTGTTTGTCGGAGGAATTGCGACTGTTGCGGACTGGTCAGTTCTGGCGTTTGTGACAGAGGTGTTAAAGGTTCATCATCTGATATCATCGGTGGTATCTTTTGTTGCAGGCTTAATTGTAAACTTCTTCCTTTCAAAGCTGCTTGTGTTTAAGGCAAGCGAAGCAAAAACAAATCCTATGATGGAATTTGTCGGTTATGCCGTTATCGGTGTGGTGGGCTTAGGCCTTACGGAATTGATTTTGTTCCTGCTGACGGACAAGGCAGGCTTGCATTATATGATATCAAAGGTAGTTGCGACAGCAGTAGTTCTTGTGTGGAACTATGTTGCAAGAAAAAAAGTATTATATAAATAACAAAAAACACGCTGTTTGCATCGACAGCGTGTTTTTTTATGCGGTTGCACAGGTGTTTTTTATATGATATAATTTCGTGTAGATTATGGGGTGAGGTTATGAAAATTATCGGCAGTGATTATGACGGAACGCTGAATTACGGCGGTATAGATGAAGAGAAAAAGTCGGCAATTGCAGAATGGAGAAATGCGGGCAACCTGTTTGCGCTTGTCAGCGGAAGAGGACCCGGCAGCGTTCTTGAGCTTTATGAAGAAAAGCAGTTCGGCTGTGATTATCTTGTTGCAAACAACGGTGCGGTTATACTGAAAACTGACGGAACGGTTGTGTCTGAAATAAGGTGCGACGGCAGCATTGCCATACCTCTTGTGAAGCATCTTTTTGCTCAGGGGTGTACCTGGGCACAGGTGCATACGGCATTCGACTGCAGAGTTTTTGCTGACAAGGACGATTGCACGGAGCCGTTTCATTACACATTGGAAACCTTGCCTGAAATTCCGTATTTTACGCAGGTGAATACTCAGCTTCCTGATTTTGACACCTGTGCAAGCGTTACGGCAAGTGTGCGTGAGGCTTTCGGTGACAAGCTTAACCCATTACAGAACGGTGAATGCATTGATATAATCCGTGAGGATATGGACAAGGCAAAGGGACTGTATGCGCTTATGGAGCTTGTCGGTGCAGGGTATGAGGACATAATCACCGTGGGTGATAACATCAACGACAGGCATATGATTGCAGAGTTCAGATCATACGCTATGGAAAATGCGGTTGACGAAATAAAGGCTATTGCAGATTTTATTACACCGAGTGTGACGGAGCTTATAAAAAGAGAGCTTTAAAAAGAAACATCTGCAGTACCGCTCAGATCGAAAGCGGCACGGTCAACCCATACCTTGAAGTTTGAGTCGGGCACTGAAAAGAATGAAATAACAAACAGCATAGCCTGAATAAGTGAAATAAATGCTTTCATAAAATTGCCTCCTTGTTAAAAATAAAAATACGGTTAAAAGCTTTTTAATCGGGCAACATCGTTAAAAAACTCTTCTTCATTTTCACAGAATTCAAGAATCACCGCACCTGAAAAGCCTTTTGCTTTAAACTCTTCAAGAAGTGAGTCAAGATAAGTTTCGTCTTTTACCCTGTCAGCCTGCTCGAGCTTCTGGTCACGGTATGAAACGTGGATGTTTATGATGTGATCGAAGGTTTTGTCAATCCTGTCAAGGTCGTATTCCTTGCGGAAATATCGGGACTGGAAATATGTTCTGAAATTCGGCTTGCCAAGGTCACTTTTCAGACGCAGAAAAGCGTATGTATTATTGTTGTATGTGTGGTCGTGACACTCGGGGCAGACAAGCAGACCGAAGCCTTCGGCAGCCGTGCAGATATCACTCGCATCAGATAGCAAGGTGCTGTATTCCTCTGGAGTTGTTTCCTCGCTGTCCTTGCTGCCGAGCCACACACGGATTGATTCCGCACCCATAATTTCAGCGTTTTTGCAAAGGGTGAGCCATTCGTTTTTGTCACCGCTTCCTACGCGGTAATAGCTGCCGTAGGAGGAGATGGAAATTCCTGCCTCGTCGCACAGCCTTTTTACCCTATGTGCATCTTCCTGCGTTTTAACGTGAACATCGGCGCCCCACTCTATACAGTCGATGCCTGCTTTTTTGCAAAGTCCGACAATTTCCTCAGCATCCTTTTCTCTGAAGGTAACGCTTGCCAGACCTAGTTTAAAGTAAGACATAATAATCACCGGAAAAATTATATCAAAATAAAAAACGCAAATCAATAGAAAGATGATTCTTGTTTTCAAAGCAAATCTTTATATGTGGAAAAGCTACTTGTTTGTTTACAAATCCGAATAAATTTGGTATAATCACTTATCATAAAAATAACGGAGGAAGCTATGAAAAGAGTTTTTGCTGTTTTTCTGAGCATAGTGATGCTTATGCAACTTGGTTTAAATTCATCGGCAGAATTTGATATGTCGAAGCTCAATGAAAGTGAGTGGGAGGCTGTTTACAACACCTACATTACGGACAACACACTGCCGACTCTGAATGTCGGTGCGGACGAAACACAGGTGAGTCTCTGCTGGCACGCAGACAAATCAAAGGCAGTCGCAGAGGTCGAGATGTCAAAGAATGCTGATATGGCAGACGCTGTTTTGTTCAAGGGTGAGACCACCCCTGCAGAAAACGGTGTTCAGCTCGTCTGCCGTGTAACAATGACAGGACTCGAAGAGCATACAACATATTATTACCGTTGGAATACCGGTTTTGGCTGGAGCTCAACCGAGAAGTTTGAGACAAAAAGCTTCGGCAAGCACAAGTCGCTTGTGTTCGGTGACATTCAGATTGCAGAGGCCTGGAACGGAAAGGAATTGCAGATTGAAGAGGGCTTCTACTGGAACAACGTTCTTGCGGAGGCACTTGAAAAAAATCCCGATATCAGCTACCTCGTATCCCCCGGTGACAACACATCTTCGGGTGAAACAGGGGCAGAATGGCAGACTCTGCTTATGCCCAAGGCTATGCGTTCGCTTCCCGTTGCACTTGCAATCGGTAACCACGATAAAAAGGGTATGATGTACGAATACTACACCAATATGCCCAACGAGTATGTCGGCAGGTATTTTGAAAGACTTGACCGTGATTTCTGGTTCAGATACGGCGATGTGCTTTATCTTTTCTACAACTCCACATCGGGCAACGCACCCGACCACAGAGCGATGACAAAGGAAGCAATCAGGCTTAATCCCGATGCAAAATGGCGTATAGGTGTGGTTCACCACGGTATTTACGGTGCGGGTGACTCAATCGGAGATATGGAAACTGAAATTCTTCTCAAAACCATTTTTGCACCGATTTTTGAATCCTTTGACCTTGACCTCGTTATAACAGGACACACCCATTCGCAGGGCCGTTCTCATTTTATGCGTGACACAAGAATTGTGCAGACGGCAGAAAGCGGTGGTACATTTACAAACCCCGACGGTGTTGTTTATCTTAACGCAAACTCTGTTGCGGGAAGACCGACAAATGAAAGCTATGAAGCAGATCACCTTGCTTACAGCTTCCTCGAAAACGATGTTGCAACATATTCAACTCTTGAATTTGACGGCAACAAAATGGTTATTGAAACGCGCAGGGGAGACAACAGCGAGCTTCTTGATACAATCACAATTATACACGACGAGGAGTATAAGGATAAGTCCTTCGGCAATGTGATAAAGCGGCTTCTTTACAAGGTTGTTGAGGTTATCGGCTGGATTTATGTAAAGATTGATTATCTTGTTAAGAATGTTCAGGATTTTAACAACAACGGCGGAATTCTCGGACGCAATGAAACCGATGTATTTATCGCAGACCGTGCAGACCCGTATATTACAAAGGGCAGCGACGGATGGTATTACTTTACCGCGTCGTATCCGATGCACGGCGGTGCAGATGCTGAGGGCTATGACAGAATAATTCTGCGCCGTGCAATGTCTGTCGATGCACTTGCAACTGCAGAGGAAATCGTAATCTGGGACGAGAAGGATTCACCGACCGCACACAGATATATCTGGGCACCTGAGCTGCACGAGATTGACGGCAAATGGTATGTGTATTTTGCGGCAAGTGACAGTGCGGACAATGTGTGGGATATCCGTTGCCACGTACTTGCCTGTGACGGTGATAACCCGTATACCGACAGCTGGACAAACAAGGGCAGATTCCAGGCGTGTGAGGGTGACGAGTTCTCCTTCCGCTGGTTCTCACTCGATATGACATATTTTGAAGCAGGCGGAAAACACTATGTTTCGTGGGCACAGACAGACGGTAACTCCAATGTTTACCTTGCGACGATTGACCCTGCCGAGCCGTGGAAGACAACCTGTCCCGCAGTGCTTCTTACAAAGCCCGAATACGATTGGGAAAAGGTGAAAATTCCCGTTAACGAGGGTCCTGCCGTGATCAAGGCAGACGGCAGAGTTTTCCTTACCTTCTCCGCATCCGCAACAGGCCCCGAATACTGTATCGGCCTTATGTACGCTGATGAAAACGCAGACCTTACAAAGCCTGAGAGCTGGACAAAGCTTGACCGTCCGCTGCTCACATCAGACGACCTTTATGAGGAATACGGTCCCGGACACAACTGCTTTGTCAGGGACGAGTGTGAAAGATGGCTGTTCGTTTACCACTCAAGAGGCAAGGAATGCTACGAGGGCAAATGCGGATATTCACACGAGGATTCCCTCTATGACCCCTGCAGAAGCGCAAGAAAAAGATTTGTGCAGTGGGATGAAAACGGACTTCCCGTACTTAATAAATAGAAAGAGGCTGGGATTATGTTATTGATCTGGTATCCGAAATGCACAACCTGTCAGAAAGCGAAAAAATGGCTTGACGATAACGGTATTGCGGTCGAAACCCGCCACATCAAGGATGAAAATCCGTCATTTGACGAGCTGAAGGAATGGTATGAAAAAAGCGGTCTTCCGCTCAAAAAATTCTTCAACACAAGCGGTCTTCTTTACAAGTCGATGCAGCTTAAGGACAAGCTGCCCGAAATGACAGAGGAGGAGCAGCTTCGACTTCTTGCAAGTGACGGTATGCTTGTAAAGCGACCGATTATCATAACAGAAAAAGGTATCACAACAGGCTTCAGGGAAAAAGAATGGGAAAAGCTGATATGACCGCGGCAGAAAAATATGTGCGCGACAGACTTTTTTCGTTACAGGATGAGGGATACAAGGAGTTTCATTCTAAGCTGATGCCGACTGTTGACAGCGACCTTGTCATCGGAGTGCGTACTCCCGAACTGAGAAAATTTGCAAAAGAATTTTCAGGCAGCAAAATGGCGGAGGATTTTCTTAAATGCCTTCCGCACAAGTATTACGAGGAAAACAATCTGCACGCGTTTCTGCTTTGTACAATCAGGGATTATGGTGAAGCGGTCAGAATGATGAACATCTTTTTACCGTATGTGGATAACTGGGCGACCTGTGATATGATGCGTCCGAAGGTGTTTAAGAGTCATACGGATGAGCTGCTTTGCGAAATTGAAAAATGGTTGCAGTCCGACAAGGTGTATACCGTGCGCTTCGGCATAGAGATGCTGATGCTGTATTACATTGACGATAACTTCAGACCCGAGTTTCCCGAAAAGGTCAGCCGCATAAGGTCTGACGAGTATTATGTCAGGATGATGGTTGCGTGGTATTTTGCAACGGCGCTTGCTTTCAAGTATGATGAAATACTTCCGTTTATCGAAAACAGAAGCCTTGAGCCGTGGACACATAACAAGGCAATACAAAAGGCGGTCGAAAGCTATCGTATAACACCACAGCAAAAGGAATATTTAAAGACACTTAAAATAAAAAATCCTGCTCGAAGCTGAGCAGGATTTTTTGTTTATTTTCGTTTTTGTTCAAGCATATTTTTTGCAAGTGCAAGGCATTCTTCAACAAACACCGTCGGGGCGGTGACCACCGCGGTTATACCTTCGCCGACCATCTTGCCGTACATGGAATTACGCTTGTACGCAATTGCCATAATGGCGTGGTATCTGAATTTGACATAGCGGATTTCTTTCTTTGAAAGCCGTGGAAAAAACTTCTTCTTGATTTCAAAAAGATTTTTTTCACCCTGAATTTTATTCTTGCTGAAGGAGATTCCGCCTGCCGCACTGATGGTTGCGTAAACGTGATTGACGTTTATATAACGAATTTTCAGTCCGCCCTCTATAGCCTTGAGCATCAGGATGAATTCCTGTCCGCATAAAGCGTTGTCAAAACCGCCGATTTCACGCAGCTTCTCTGCCTTGAACATATATGTCGGTGTGCCTGTAAGGTGATGCATAAGATGGTAACGCAGAAGTGAATCGTTATCAAAAGCAGGAATATCCTTAAATGCACGTACCTCAACGGGTTTTCCGTTTTTGCACATAACCACGTTGGAAAAGGTCATGTCACAATCGTTTTCGAGCATAAAATGAAGCTGTGTTTCAATTTTTTCGGGCGTATATCTGTCGTCATCATCAAGAAAAGTGATGTAGTCTCCTGTTGCAGCCTCAATACCGCGGTTGCGTGTGAGCGATCCGCCGAGGTTCTTTTCGTTCTGCAGATAGATTACCTTGCTGTCAGTTATGCCTTCAACATAAGCCTTGATCTCGTCACGCTTTTCAAAGGTTGGGGGGCTGTCGTCCACAACAATTATTTCCGTATTTTTATATGTCTGCGCAAGAATGGAGTCGATTGCATTTTTCAGGCAATCGACTTCTCTTTTATATGTCGGGATAACAACGGATACAAGCTGGTTCATAACACTTTTCCTTTATTAATACATACTCGGGTTTTGTTTGATGTTCATTTTTGTGATAATTTCAAAAACAGTTTTTTCTGCGTTGTCCGTTACTTCAACGTTGATGTCTGCAAGGAATTTATAAATCGGTGTGCGTTCAGAGTGGATTCTCTCGAGAGCCTCACGGTTTCTTGCAAGATAAACACCATTGAGCTTAAGCTCACTCAGGTCGCGTGACAGCCACACGATGTAACCGTTCTGTCTTAAATAATATTGATTTTCAAGACTCATAACGGCACCGCTGTCCGTTGCAATAACCTGACCGCCGTTGCGTGTGATTTTACGCAGGGTTTCTGTTTCAAGCTCACGGTAATATTTTTCACCGTATGCGTTATAGATTGCAGAAACGGGGACCCCCGCCTTCATTTCGATGAGCCTGTCAACATCAATACAGGGTCTGCCGAGCTTGGCGGCAACCACCTTTGCGATTGTTGTTTTACCGCAGCCGGGCAAGCCGACAAAGATGATGTTTTTTCTGCGGTCGCTCATTGTTTTGTAGGTAGCCTTGAAAAGCTCCTCGTCAGGATCGATTCTGCCGAACCGTATTTCTGCCATATACTCACGGGCAACAAGCATTGAAAGTCCGTCAGAGTTGGGAATTTCAAGATCTTCCGCGTCACAGATAAGCTTTGTTCTTCTGGGGTTATAGATAACCTCAAGCACACCGCCGATTTTCGGGAATCGCTTGATGTCCACAATCTTGTCACCGTTGTTGGGATACATACCCGTCTGTGTGGTGTTTACAAGAACCTCAGCATCCTCGTGCTCATAGATGTTTTCAAAATTAACCTTGCCGTCAACTGTAACATCAACAATTTCCTTTGCGCCCATATCCTCGATAACCGCACGGATAACGGAAGCGTTTTTGCCGAGAAGAAGAACCTTTTTGCCCTTGACCTCGATGCCGCATTTTGTGATCATATGACAAAAGCCGTCATACTCACAGTTGTCGCCGATAAGTCTGCCTTCCTCGTCAACGGTGATTGTGTCAACGCAGCTAAGCTTTTTTGCGGTGTCGGTAAGAATATCGCAGTACTTTACAACTTCCTTTTTATAAGGGAAGACAATGCTCAGTCCCGCAAAGTCTTTTTTGGTGATAAATTCTTCGAGATTCTCGGGCTCAATCTGAAAAAGTTCATAACTGAAATTGCCGAGCTCTCTGTGAATTTCGGGAGAAAGGCTGTGCAAAAGCTTTCTGCCCAATAAACCGTATTTTTTCATTTGTTTAGCCTCCGTCCCTCTTTTTTGCCTTTTTTAAAAGGTTAGCTAAGCCTGCTGCCGCTCCGCCCGTGACAAAGGCAAGGGCAACAACAATTGCAATAACTTTATTTTCACTGATGACAGTCTCGTTATCCGTATTTGGTGCAGGGTTTTCCTGATTAATCACTGCCTGTGATATGTACTCACCGTCGGCATTTGCAAGAGCCTGTACATCATCGTCCGCACTTTGGGTTTTGTTTTTATTGGTAGTTTTTGTTTTGGTAGTTTTTACCTTAGTGTTTTTTGTTTTTGCAGTCTTGGCAGTTTTACTTGTCTTTTGTGGTTTATCGTTTTCCTGCTCCTGTACATCCGACTGTGACGCTGCGGTTGTGTCGGCAGGAGACTCAGTTATGTCAACGCAATATGTGTTGGATGCAACACCTTCGGTATCGTACACATTGAATTCAAGCTTAACCGTGTCGGGGATACCTTTCTTTATACCGAGCGTTACCTCAAGGTAAAGAGTCTTAGTTCTCGGGTCGGAAAAGGAATTGATTTCGGCATAATACTTATCTTCATTATACTCAGCGTTTCCGTTCAGGTGCAGGGTGATTTTTTCGTCACCGTTGACACTCATCGTAACACCTGCGTTGCTCTCGTCTGTAAAGGAGCTGAGCTCAAGCATAAATAAAAGCCTGATACGGTTTGACGGACGGTCATACTTTACCCGCAAAAACGCGTATTCAACTGCCGAGTTTGACTCGGCAGTACCATCAAGCACGCTGAAAAGCTTACTGTCCGTGTTCCAGGAATCTATATTCACTTTTTCTGCGGACACGGAAAAACTTAAAGAAGCCGCAAATATTATTGCACATAACAAAGCCAAAAGCTTTTTACACTTGACCAAAACAAAAACCTCTGTTATCAGTATGCTTTAATTGTAACAATTTCAAACGGTTTTGCAACAAATTCTACGCTGTTGTCATTAACCTCAAGCTCCTCAATGTTGTTCTCGAGAAGGTCGCAGATATAAGCCTTTGTGATGCCGTAACCGAAATCGAGTTTAACATTTGTACGCTTGTTGTATGCTTCATAGCCGCGGACAACAAGTGCGTCGTCTGCCTCAGCCTTCTTGACGGTTTCAACAATAAAGTTGTCTGCGTTGCAGGTAAGGAATGAATATTCCTCAGGAAGCTTGCCGTCCTGTTCGCCGATTGCGAAAGCCTTGAGCGGGCAGTTGAGCTCGTAAGCAAGCTGAACGGTACCGCATTCACGGTAGTTGCCTGCGTGTGGGAAGAGTGAATATGTGAAGATATGTTCACCCTTGTCAGCCTCGGGGTCGGGATAAGTCGGGCACTTGAACAGTGAAAGCTTCATTGTGCCGTTTTCGATGTTGTGACCGTACTTGCAGTCATTAAGAAGAGATACGCCATAGCCGTAGTCAGCATAGTCGATGTACTTGTGAGCGCAAACCTCAAACTTTGCAGACTCCCAGCTTGTGTTCTTATGAACGGGACGTTCAACAGAACCGAACTGAATTTCGTATGTAGCCTTGTCGGAGTTTACATCAACATCGAATGCAGCCTTAAGGAAGAGATGCTCCTGATGCCAGTCAGCATAAGTATCAAAGTCGATTCTGTTTGAACCGTCGTAGAAGTAAATCTTCTGCTTAATAACTGACTTGTAGAACTTTCTTGTGATTTCAAAGCCGAAACGTGCGCCCTCGTCGATGAACTTAACATCGCTGACATCGTTGATTTCGTACTTCTTCTCTGTGTAATATTTTGAGATTTCCCATGCGTCATATTCGTACGGATAATCCTCAAATGCTTCAATATAGTTAGCGCGTCCGCCGTCACGCAGAACCTCGCGGCCGTTTGCCTTGTCATAAAGACGAGTGATAACGTACTCGTCGTCGAACTCAACGATGTAGTTGCTGGTTTCAAGGCACTTGCCGTCGAGTGTGTATGCAGGCTCTGCCTCCTCAAGCTCAACAACCTTGTAGCCCTTTGCGGGGATACCGTCGACGCGGTATGTTCTGCCGTTGTAATTCACAAAGCCGTCAGACTCAAAGGAGTTCTGGTTAAAGATTGCAACGCCGCCCTTTGTTCCGATGTTTTTAAGCAGTGACTTGTATGCGGTTTCTTCAAGCTGAAGACCTGTGCCGATAACACGCTTGTAATCCTCGTCACAACGCTCGTAAACAGAGTGGATTGAAGAGCCGGGGATGATATCGTGGAACTGATTGAGAAGGATGCATTCCCACGCATCGTTGATTGTTTCCTGCGGATACTCTGTGCCGAGGAGCTTGCCTGCCATTGAGTTGACAAGCTCAGTATTCTGATAGAGAAGCTCAGACTTTCTGTTGTTTCTCTTGTTGTCAGCCTGTGAGGTGTATGTACCTCTGTGGAATTCGAGATAAAGCTCACCGACCCACTTCGGAAGACGCTTGTTGTTTTCAAGCTTTGTACGGAGTCTTTCAAGGAAGGATGCTGCGCTCTCCCACTTTACCTGCGGACAGCCGTTGATACCGTGCTTAAGACGGTTGAAATATTCAATATGATTGTCTGCCGGTCCGCCGCCGCCGTCACCGTGGCCGAAGGGCATAAGAAGCTCGTTGTTAAGAGCCTTCGGCTCGTATCTGTCCCAACAGCCCTGAACATAGGAGGGTGTTGTGTCGGGAGTGTAGGTTGAACGCCAGTACATACCCTCGAAATTCTTTCTTCTTTCGATTGCAGTAAGGAAATATGTGAAGACCTGTGAGCCGTCAATGCCCTGCCATGTGAATGTATCGTAGGGGAGACGGTTTGTTTCGTTCCACGCGATTTTTGATGTAACAAAATTGTCGATACCGCTCTTTCTCATAATCTGAGGCATAGCGGCACTGTAGCCGAAAACGTCGGGAAGCCATACGGTCTTGTTGTCAACGCCGAATTCATCCTTGAAGAAGCGCTTGCCGTGCATAATCTGACGGACAAGTGATTCACCGCTTGAAAGGTTACAGTCAGCCTCAAGCCACATTGAGCCCTCAAGCTCAAATCTGCCTTCCTTAACAAGACGCTTGACCTCCTCATACATCTCGGGAGCATCCTCTTTAAGATACTTGAGAAGCTGAGGCTGGCTTGACATAAAGCGGTAGTCGGGATATTTTTTCATCATCTCGATAACGCTGCCGAATGTACGCTGAACCTTTTCGCGTGTCTGCTCAAGAGTCCACTGCCAGGCAACGTCAATGTGAGTGTGACCTGTACAGCTTATCTGGATATCCTGATCCTTGCAGAAGTTGCCGTAGAATTCTGTATCCATATATTCGTTTGCCTTGCGTACGGATTCGAGGAATTCCTCACTCATCGGCGCACACCAGTTAAGCAGGTTGATAGCCTCGTTGAGGCGGAGAATGATATCTCCGCGGTTTTTATCCATATCGTCAAGGTATTCCGTAACCTCGTAAGGAACCTTAAGGTCATAGTAAAGCTTTTCAACATCTCTGTTGAAAACGCAGAGCTGGCTGTAAAAATATGTTCTTTCGCCGTGCGGTCTTGAATAAGCGTAGATGTGAACATCGTAGCCGTCCTTAGTGCTGTCGAGCTTAAGGTAACGGTGGTTTGAGTCAAGACCTCTGATCTCCTTACCGTCAAGGTAAGCGATGAACTGCGGATTCCACTGGTGTCCGCCGGGATCGGTTGAAGAAACATAAAGTTCAACATCCTGTCCCTTCAGCTCTTCGGGAATCTCGATGTGCTTGTAGAACCAACGGTGCTCCTCGGGCTTGGTACCCCAGGTTTCGGTAACACCGAAGTCCTGCCAGCCGTCAAGCTCGGGCGAGGGGACGATGTTGTCCTTTTTATAGTCACAGGGCAGTGTTTTCCAGCCTGTCACGTCAAGACGGACAGGAGTGATAAAGCCCTGAAGCTCCTCGATGATTGTGCGTATTCTTTTGTCGAGTAATTTGTCCATAGTCAACTCTCCAGAATTTCTTGAAAATTTATATATCCCTCGGCCTTTGAATAGTCCGAGTTAATTACATGGCTTAAGATTTTTTCCTGCAGGGCGGTATCCTTTATAAAGTCATTGAGTGCCGCTGCACATTTTTCGTTTTCGAGCGGAACGATAACTCCGTCGATGCCGTTTTTAATCTGGCTTTCTGCAGTTGCATAGTTGGTGATTGCAACCTTTTTGCCGAGAACGAGTGCTTCGTTTACCGTAACGGAATTTCCCTCGTAGCGTGAGGGCTGAACATAAAAGTCACAAGCCTTGAAATAGGGGTAGGGGTTAACCTTTTTTCCGAGTATAATAACACGGTCCTCCATTCCTGCTTCGCTGATTTTCTGCCTGATAAGTGCCTCGTCCCCGCCGTAGCCGATGATGTACCACTTGACGTTGTCAAGACGGCTGCAGATGTCAGGCACGTTGTCAAAATTCTTTGCATCAGAAAATCTGCCGACTGAAAGGAATTTTATATATCCGTCATCGGGCATTTCGTCGCTTACATCAAAGGCTTCCGCCTGTTCTTTTATAAATCCGGCAGGGTGGATATTCTCCACAAGAACGATTCTGTCCTCAAGCTCGGGGAACCTGCTAACAAAAGCCTCCGTGACCTTTTTGGAAATGGAGACGATTGTGTCGTAGCGCGACCACATATCAAGCTCAGATGCAACATCAATTTCGATGTAAGAATAGTCCGTATGAATCCACGCAATGCGTTTTTTAGCCTTGACCTTGTCTGCCGCGAAATAGTGCGGAGTAAGGAAGCTGATAACAGCATCATATTGCTTGTCGGAAATTTTCGGCATAAACATTTCCGAGTAACGGTGGCTGTAATCTATAAAGACATAGCTGCCGTCCTTGATACGGTTTTTTGCGACATATTCGTTGGCTGCATTTTTGCCGAGGTATCTTCCAAGCAGAGTGCCGAAGGCCTTGTTTCTGATCACCTGTGTCAACGGCTTTGCGAGTGAAGCGTAGCTTTTTTTCTCGGGCAGAAGATTGATCTCTTCGGGGAGAAACTGCATCAGCTCACCCTCGTGATGATACAAAAAAAGGTCGACATTGAACCTTGTATAATCGAAAGCGCTCAACAGACCCAGCAGAGCTTTTTCCGCTCCGCCTATCTCCATCGTATGGCTTACGATCAACACATTACGCACAATATCACACCTTTTAGACAGTCCGAAGATTTAATTGTAGAATAATAGACTAATTATACTTTTATTTACTTCAAAAGTCAACAAAATATGCGGTCTGAAATTGCAGAAAATCATAGTTTTTTTATCAAAATCCGATTGACAATTAAACATTGCTTTGTTAATATAAATTGATTGACTATATTAGAAAAAAGAGGACGTTTTTATGTTACTTGACAAAACAATTCACATTCCGGATCTTGGTGATATCGGAGCAGACAGCGGCTTCCAAGTGCTTGAGACAACAGAGGACGGCAAGTTCTCCGTCGGCAAAAACGGCGTTGTGGACATCCTTGCAACAGGTGACCAGAAGGTTGAGTTTGTTTCCTTCGGTTCACACACTCTTGCTTGTGTAAAATCTGCAATCGCATATCCCACATATTACCCTGTTCATCCCGTACAGCTTGATATGCCCGTTAAGGCTGTTCTTATGGATCTTGACGGCACAACAGTACGCAGTGAGGAGTTCTGGATCTGGATTATTCAGATGAGTATTGCAAGTCTTCTCGGCAACCCGAAGTTTGAGCTTGAAGAGGCAGATATGCCGTTCGTTTCAGGCCACTCGGTTTCTGAACATCTTCAGTACTGTATCGATAAATACTGCCCCGGCGCATCACTCGACAAGGCTCGTGAATACTACTTTGAGCACACACACAGAGAGATGGAGGAAATTATGGCAGGCCGCGGCAAGGACGGTGCATTTACTCCGACAGTCGGTGTTAAGGATTTCCTTTACGAGCTTAAGAGCATGGGCGTGAAGATCGGTCTTGTTACATCAGGACTTTATGAAAAAGCATGGCCCGAAATTCTTTCAGCATTCAAGACTCTCGGCATGGGCGACCCGAAGGATTTCTACGATGCAATCATTTCTGCAGGCTTCCCGCTCCGTAAGGGCTCAGTCGGCACACTCGGTGAGCTTTCTCCGAAGCCGCATCCGTGGCTTTATTCAGAGACATCAATCGTCGGTCTCGGCGAGGCTTTTGCAGACCGTAACCACGTTGTAGGTATCGAGGACAGCGGTGCAGGTGCTTGCTCAGTACGTCTTGCAGGCTACACAACAATCGGTATCGCAGGCGGTAACATTGTTGAAAGCGGAACAAAGGCTGTTTGTAACTATTTTGAAGACAGCTTTGAGGATATCTTAAAAATTATAAAGGGATGATCGGTTGATGAAAAAGTTTTCGGCAAAAACTGTAATCAGTGTAATGTCATTCACGCTTTTCGCACTTCTGCTTCTTGATTCATACCTTGACCACAAGCAGGATATCGACGAGAGCATCACCAGACTAAAAACAACTCTGGCACCGAAGGAAAACGCGCAGTCTGTTGCCGTTATCGGCTCAGAGGATGAAGCAAATACACAAGGAGATGTGACAAATGGACAATAACAAGAAAATCAGCTGCCACTTTATATCCAATACTCACTGGGACAGAGAGTGGCGCTTCTCAGCAAGAAGAACACAGTATATGCTCGGCTATATGCTCGATATGCTTATCGACATCATCGAGAAGAATCCCGAGTACAAGCATTTCCACCTTGACTCACAGACAATGCCCGTTCAGGATTATCTTGAGGTTTATCCCGAGAAGAAGGAGCTTTTCAAGAAGCTTGTTTCTGAGGGTAAAATCGGTGTAGGCCCCTGGTTCTGCCTCCCCGACGAGTTCACAGTCGGCGGTGAAGCACTTATCAGAAACCTCCTTCTCGGTCACAGAATCGGCAAGGAAATGGGCGGCATCAGCAAGACAGGTTATTCACCCTTCGGCTGGGGTCAGATTTCACAGCTTCCGCAGATTTATGCAGGCTTTGATATTCATTTTGCATCTTTCTACCGCGGTGTTAACGAATACACAGCACCCCGGTCAGAATTCTATTGGGAAAGCCCTGACGGAACACGCATCTACGCTTCCCGTCTTGCAAAGCGTCCCCGTTATAATATCTGGTACATCGTTCAGCGTCCTGTTTACTATAATCAGTCAAACGAGAACAACCGTGATATGGTATGGAACGATAACAACGGTATTTTCAAGTTTGTAGATAACGAGAATCAGAAGCTCGACTATCAGTATACACATCCGTTCTTTGAGTATCATAAGGAAAATATCAAGGAGCGTGCAGAGCAGGCTATGCGTGAGCAGGACGGCGACTGGACAACCTCTCACCGCTTCTGGTCACTCGGTCACGACTCATCCTGCCCCGACATCCGCGAGGTTGAAATGATCAAGGATCTTGATGAGGTGCTTCCGAATGCAGAGGTATTCCACAGCACACTCAAAGAGATGGAGCAGGGCATCATCGACGAGTTTGACGAGAACTCACCTGTACTCAAGGGAGAAATGCGTGAGCCGTTCACAAAGGGCAGCGTAAGCCCTGTTATGGGTTGGATTCTTTCTGCAAGAACATACATCAAGCAGGATAACTTCAAAACAGAGACTCAGCTTATGAATTACGCAGAGCCTCTTGCAGTGTTCTCTGCTTTTGCAGGTGCACCGTTCCAGAAGAACTTTATCGACCTTTCATACAACTATCTTCTTCAGAACCACGGCCACGACAGCATCGGTGCTTGCGGACGTGATATCGTTTACGAGGATGTTGTTTCACGTTACAGACAGTCAAAGGAGCTTTCAAACTGCGTTTACGAGCGTGCATTTATGGACGTTGCAGGTGACATCAGGCTTGACGGCTTCACACGTGATGACGCTGCAATCGTTGTTTACAACCCCGCACCCTTCAAGAGAAGCGAGAGCGTTCAGATGACAATCGAGCTTCCCGCAGAGTGGAAGGCGGATTCATTCAGCATCACAGATGTTGACGGCACAGCACTTACATATCAGATTCTTGCATCAAACAAGCATGTTGCACAGATTATACAGAATCCGAATGACGTTGCAAACGTACTTCACACACAGCAGTACAAGATTGTTGTTGATGTCAAGGATATTCCGGGCTTCGGTTACAGAACACTCAAGCTTCAGCCGCTTTACAATGTTCGTGCAAACACTCCGAAGACAATGCTCAAGAGAGCACAGGTTATGGAGAACGAATACCTTCGCGTTTCCTTCAACGCAAACGGTACATACAATGTTCTTGATAAGGCTAACGGCAAGTCATATGAGGGACTCGGCTACTTCAAGGATACAGGCGAAATCGGTAATCCCTGGGAGCACATCGTTCCTGAAAACGACGAGACCTTCACAACTCTCAACGAGCGAGCAAAGATCACTCTTCTCCACGAGGGTGAGCTTGAGGTTTCATATAAGATTGAAATTGACTGGGCACTTCCCGAGGGACGCAGCATGGACGAAAAGACACGTTCAAAGCACCTCAACCCGTGCAAGATTGTCAATATCGTAACTCTTCGCAAGGGCTCAAAGTATCTTGAGATTGAAACAACTATCGACAATCAGTCAGAGGACCACTACCTCCAGGTAGCATTCCCGACAGATATCAAGTCAGAATTCTCTTATGCTCAGGGTCAGTTCGACGTTGTTAAGCGTCAGGTTGCAAAGCTTGACTACTCACTTTACGACGAAATCCCGATGACAGAGCATCCGATGAACTCATTCGTTGATGTTACAGACGGCACACACGGTGCAGCACTTCTTAACACAGGTCTTAAGGCTTACGAAGCAAGTGATGACGAGTGCGGTACAGTTTACCTTTCACTTCTTCGTGCATTCCCGCTTCGTATCTGCGTAACATCAGATATGCAGGACTACAGCAAGGTTGACAAGGGTTCACAGTGCATCGGCGTCAACACATACCGCTACGCATTTATGCCTCACGCAGGTGACTGGGAAGAGGGCAACGTATGGGGCGAGTCAGAAAGATTCAACCTTAGCTTCGGTATTGCTCAGCTTGCTCCGACAGAGCACGGCAAGAACGGTCTTGTTCACTCCTTCCTTGAGCTTGAAAGCGATAAGCTCAACGTCAGCGCAGTTAAGCTCAGCGAAGACGGTGAGGGCTATGTTGTACGTATCTTCAACCCGTCAGATAATGCGGTCAGGACAGCAATCCGTCTCAACGGCGGTATGGCTCCGATTGAGAAGGCACAGTCACCTGTTGAAAGACAGCGTGCAGAGTTTGAGCTTCCCGCTTACTCAGGCAAGAAGTGGAGCGAGGTTAAGCTCGTAAGCCTTGAAGAAAAGGACATTGAGCCGCTTACAATCAGAGAAGACGGCTTTGTTGAGTTTGACATCACAGGCAAAAAGATTCTTACAATCAAGTTTGTAGGCTAATCATTATATTTTAAAACCAAGACCCTCGGACAGTATGTTCTTATGAACACGACACCGAGGGTTTAGTTAATATTTTTCCCGATACAAAGGACGGATATTATGGATAAGAAGTTTTTTGATTACATCATACACGGCGGAGATTACAATCCCGATCAGTGGATCAACACACCCGAAATATGGGACGAGGATATGCGGCTGATGAATCTTGCGAATGTCAACAGCGCAACTGTCGGCATTTTTGCCTGGTCGATGCTCGAGCCCGAGGAGGGTGTATATAATTTTGAATGGCTTGATAAAATTCTCGATAAGCTTCATGCCAACGGCAAGGATGTTATCCTTGCAACTCCGTCAGGAGCAAGACCTGCGTGGCTTGCACAGAAATATCCCGAGGTTCTGCGTGTTAACGAAAACGGAATACGCAACGAGTACGGTGTGCGTCACAACCACTGCCTGACCTCTCCCGTATACCGCGAGAAGGTACGCAAAATCAACACTCTTCTTGCACAGAAATACAAGGATCACCCTGCGGTAAAAATGTGGCACATTTCAAATGAATACAGCGGTGAATGTCATTGTGAGCTTTGTCAGGAGGCATTCCGCGATTGGCTTAAGGCACATTATAAGAGCCTTGACGAGCTCAATGAGAAATGGTGGAACGGCTTCTGGAGTCATCAGATGACGGATTGGTCGCAGATAAATTCTCCAAAGGACAGGGGCGAGAATCACGTTGTGGCAATGAAGCTTGCGTGGAAACGTTTTGTTTCGGACAGTCACATCTCTTTTTATGAAAACGAGATTGCGCCCTTGCGTGAGATTACTCCCGACATACCGATCACAACCAACTTTATGCGTATGTACGACGGCATTGACTATCAGGATTTTGCAAAGCATCTTGACCTTATCTCGTGGGATAATTACCCGGGTTGGGACAGAGGTGAGACCGGAAAAGAAGCACTCTGTGCAGCATTTGTTCACGATACCTTCCGTTCAATGCGTGACGGTCAGCCGTTTTTCCTGATGGAAAGCACTCCGTCAATCGTAAACTGGCACGAGGTCAACAAAATTCCGAAGCCTCACCGTCAGGCACAGTCATCCGTTCAGGCGGTTGCACACGGTGCGGACAGCGTGCAGTATTTCCAATGGAGAAAAAGCCGCGGCGGACATGAAAAATTCCACGGTGCGGTGGTTGACCACTGCGGCCACGAAAACACCCGCGTTTTCAGAGAGGTTTCACAGCTCGGAGCAGATCTCAGAAAGCTCAGCGATGTTGTCGGTAAGGGTTACAACGGCAAGGTTGCGATTGTTTACGATTGGCAGAACAGTTGGGCAACATCGGTTTTTTGCGGTTATAATAATAACGAGCGTGACTATTTCTCCGAATGTGTCAAATGGTACAAGCCGTTTTATGAACGCGGGATTGCGGTTGATATCATCCCGATGGACGGCGATTTTTCAAAATATGACCTTGTGATTGCTCCGTTCCTCTATATGCTCAAGGACGGTACAATTGACCGTATCGAAAGCTATGTAAACGGCGGAGGACAGTTCGTTGCAACATATCTTACAGGCATTGTTGACGAAGATGACCTTTGCTACCTCGGCGGCTTCCCTGCGGACAGGCTTAAGGATGTTTTCGGCCTGTGGTGCGAAGAAACTGACTCCCTGCCCGAGGGAATGACCAACACTGTTGAATATAACGGCAAGGAGTACACGGCAATTAATTTCTGCGATATTCTTCACTCAACCGGTGCTGAAGTCCTCGGCACATACAAGGCTGATTTTTATAAAGAAAACCCTGCCGTCACGGTAAACGGATACGGCAAGGGCAAGGCATATTATGTCGCGTTTGCAAATGAAGATGAATTTATCGGTGATTTTATCAAGGACATTACAGACGGACTTGACCTCGGAGCACCTGAATTCAGCATTCCCGACGGTGTGAGTGTAAGAAAAAGAGGGGACTGTACGTTTATCCTGAACTTTGCGGAGTCGGAAAGAACGGTAACTCTCGACAAGGAATATACAAACCTTATCACGGACGAAAAGACAGAAGAAATCACCCTTCCCGTATGCGGTTATGCTGTGATTAAATAAAAAAATCCCACAACGAAAAGTTGTGGGATTTTTGCTTATTCGGGTTTGTCAAAAAAAATTCCTTCATATCGTCAAGGCGCAGAAGCATTGGCGAAAGTCCTGTTGCGGCACCTGTATCAATGTCAATCCACGTGTCAGTTTTAACGGCTTTGCCTGTGAACTTGTCATCGTAATACAGCGTCGGTGTGTGTCCGAAAATTATCGTAACGTCATCGTAATATCTTTTGGTAAGACCGGGACGCGTCCACAGCAATTCCGTTTCGGTATAGTCGGAAAGCTTTTTCTTCCACTGAAAATTACCAAGTCCGCTGTGCACAAGGATAAAGTCTCTGCCGTTGACACTCAGCGTTTCGTACAACGGGCAGTCACGCAGAAAGTCGAGGATATACTCAATCTCCTTATACCGCAGAGAGTGAAGCGCATCCAACGTCGGCTGACCGCCGTTTGCAACCCAGTTGGAATAAATGCTGAGCTTGGTACCCGTAAGGTCGCTGATGGTAAGGTCGGTTATCTCGTCAAAAAGAAAGTCGCAAGCAAGCATCATTGCCTCGTGGTTGCCAAGAATCAGCTCGACATTCGGTTGGAGCATAATCCATTTAAGGATTTTTATGCCGTCCTTACCGCGGTCAATCACATCGCCCAGGATGAAAAGGAAATCGTCATCCGAAAAGCTGACGCTTTCAAGCATTGCTCTGAACTTTTCAAACGGATAACCGTGCAAGTCAGATGTTACATAAATCATTTTTATTTCCCCCTTGGTTTAATTATATCGGTTTTGCTGAGGTTTTACAAGTACGTGTTGAAATTTCGGATAAAATACTGTATACTCCCTTTTGTGACTGTTAATCCTCAGGGGAGGATAATTGTGAGACTTTTTCAAAGCGTTTTAAAGTATAAATGAGGAGAAGAAATGGCTGCTTTACTTATTGTTATTTATGTGGTTTTTGTTTCGCTAGGGTTACCCGACTCGCTTTTCGGCGTTGCGTGGCCCGTTGTTCATACGGACTTCGGCATTGACGAAAGCTTTGCATCGTTTTACGGAATCATAACAGGTGTCTGTACGGGCGGTGTCAGCTTTGTTTCGGGTAAGCTTCTGCGTAAATTCGGCACGGCAAGGGTTACCTTTTTCTCAACACTTATGACGGTTGTTGCTCTTTTGGGTATGAGCTTTTCTCCGAATATTGTTGTGATGATGATTTTTGCCGTTGTGCTTGGTTACGGTGCAGGAGCTATTGATACGGGTCTTAACAATTTTGTATCACTTCATTACGAGGCGCGGCATATGAACTGGCTTCATTGCTGTTGGGGGCTCGGAGTTACGATAAGTCCGTTGATTATGTCCGTATTTCTCTCGGGTGAAGAGGGTTCATGGCGCGGCGGATACAGAATTGTTGCCTTGCTTCAGCTGACAATTGCATTTGTTGTTCTGTTTTCAATCAAAAAATGGGACAAGATAGAGAACAGCATCAAAAACACACAGGAGGAGCAAACGGCAAAAAGTGCAAAGCTTTTTGATTTGCTCAGAATCAAGGGCGTTATCCCGAGCATCCTTTCAATGGGACTTTACTGCTCAATGGAGTTTTCAATCGGCACGTGGGGCGCAACCTACGCGGTCAATATATTTTCGATTCCTCCCGACGAGGCGGCAAAATGGATTTCGCTTTACTTCGGCGGAATTATGATAGGCAGAGTTATTGCAGGCTTTGCATCAATGAAGCTTAACGATAAGGCGCTCATCAAGGCTGGCATCATCACATCGTTTCTCGGCATACTTGTTTTTGCATTACCGCTCGGCAAGCTTTCACTTGCAGGCTTTCTGCTTATCGGCATCGGCTTTGGCCCGATATTCCCGAGCATTCTTCACAGCGTGCCCGAGCGCTTCGGCACAACGTATTCGGCAGATCTGACAGGTTACCATATGGGCGGAGCGTACGGTATCGGCTTTATTGTTCAGCTCATCTACGGCTATGTTGCGACGGGTACAACCTTTAAAATCACACCGTTTGTGCTTATTGCATTGTGCATCGGAGTTTTTATCGCAAACGAAACCGCGATAAGATTAACACGAAAAAAATAATCAAAAAAGACTGTCAGCCCGACAGTCTTTTTTCGTTCAGAACATCATATTTTCAATAAACAATTCCGAAAAGTCCGTTTTTGCGGAAAGGTCGGAGTAAACTGCATTCCGTGTAAAAAGTGAAAGGTCACTGCCCTCGCATATAAGCTTTACCGTGCCGAGCAGACTTGAGTTATTCAGAGCAACACATTTTTTCTCGAGCTCAGACGGAAGAAGTCCTGTCTCAACTGCATTGCGGACATTGATTTTTGCGGAAAATCCACCCGAAATATACATCGTTTCAATGTCGTCAAAGGTGATACCTTTTTGTTTGATAAGCGTAACAACCGCCGAATACACGGCAGACTTTGCAAGCTGATATTCCCTGATATCCGACTGTGTGATTTCAACTCCGTCGGCAACCTCAACGCTTTCGCATTCCATAAATCCTGTTTCGTCAACCGTACAGTTTCTTATAAGAGCGGCAACAATATCAACAAGCCCCGTACCGCAGATACCTTTTGCGGGAAGGTCTCCGACAGTCTTTGCGACAGAGCCGTCATACGAATAAATTGCACCCACGGTTGCACTCATTCCGCAGGAAATGTTCGCACCCTCAAAGCACGGACCTGCCGCGGCAGAGGTGCAAAGAGCACCGTGCTCATCAAAAAGAACAATTTCCGCATTTGTGCCGAGGTCGACGAGCAGATTGTACTTACCTTGTTGCGGAAAGCCGACAAGACTCATGCCTGCAACGATATCCGCACCGGTGAAGGAGTGGATTGACGGCAGTGTTGTCACGCGGTCAGCGTTAAGTCCGAGTGAATCACCGCTGAGAGTTCTGCTTTCAAGAAAGGCAGGGGTGTACGGTGCAACACCGATTGATGAGCAGTCGATACCCAGCAGGGTATGAAGCATTGTTGCGTTGCCCGAAGCGAACATATCAATGCCTTCTGCATCAAGCTCCGCAATCATATAATTGATAACATCAACGAGCGGACGCTGAAGTGCCTCAACGCCGTTTTTCCGGCAATGCTCTATACGAGACATAACATCCGCACCGAAAACACGCTGAGGGTTTGTTTTGGTCGTAACCCTAACAATGTTTTTTGTGTCACGGGAAACGAGGGCGAGTGCAAGTGTGGTTGTTCCGATGTCAAGTGCGAGGCAGAGGTCTGCGGATTTTTCTGCAGTTTCGACCGCACCTGTTTCGGAAATTATCTCTTCCTCTTCACAAAAAACGACCGTGATGTCCGAATGAACGGTATATCGGCACGAGAGCTCAGGTGTGCCGTCTACGGTGACAAGGCATTTTTTACATATTCCCTTACCGCCGCACGGATGACTTACCCTGCCGCCCGATTTCATAATAACATCGGACAGCAAAGCACCCTCTTCTGCAAAGAAAATATTACCGTTTACCGTAACCTTATGCATAACTGTGTTTCCTTTTTATCATTCTTTTCCGATTATAGCATAAAAGAATCAAAAAGTCTTTCCTTTGAAGAAAAATTTTACTCCGTGGTCTTCGTTTTTGTAACCGTATTCCATTTTGTTAAGCTCAAAAATTCTTTTGCAGACAGGCAATCCCATACCCGATGAGCCGTCCGAGCCGCCACGCGAAGCATCGCCCTTAGTAAGAACGGACCATATATCTTTTTTAGTGTCAATCGGGTCGGATTCGTTGAATATTTCAAATGTAAAGTCTTTGCTGTCCCGAACAAGCTTTATTTTAATCTTTGTTCCGTTAACGGAGTGTCTTACGGCATTAGAAAGATAATTTCCGACTGCAATTGCAAGCAATTCGTCGTTCCCGTTTACAAAAACATCTGTTTGAATATCTGTCTCAAAGTTCATTTCTTTTGACAAAGCAAAGCTTTCGTGTTTGTTTATTTCACGCTGAATAATTTCACTCAGACAGCATTTCTGCATTTTAATATTCCCGACCGCTGAAAGACGGTTGAACATCAGGAACGATTGTACCATAGAATTCATTTTCTGCGCTTCGTCATAGACTGAACGGATGTATTGCTCGTTTTTTTCGGGAGCAACACCGTCAAGGATACATTCGCACTGGTTCTGAATAACCGCAAGCGGTGTCTTCATCTCGTGTGCAACAGCAGAGGTAAACGCACGTTGGTTTTCTTTGAGCTTCTGATTTTTGTTAAAAATTTTAACGGCAAAAGCCAGGATTATAGCACCTGAAACGGCAAAGAGAACGGTTGTTGTGCCGAAAAGGTATCTGAATTTATCCGTTGTTACTGTCAGCAGCAACGGATTATAGCGGACACAGACAATAAAATGGTAATCATCAAAATTTTTGTGATAATCCAGCTCACCGCTGTGAAAGCTGAAAAAACCTCCGCCTCCGGAGGAAGTTGTACCTTCCGAGAACTGAGCCTTATCAATAGCTTTTTTAACTTCAGACTGTGCCTTGAGGTTGTTTCTGTGAACAGATGATTTTTCATCAAGGTCATAAAGACGACATGTAAAATTACCGTCTGACTCAAGCAGGGTGTGTGTGCGTATGTCGTTGCTTATAACAAAGGTTTTACTCTCCTGTCCGTTGGTAAAGGTCAGTGATACAGGTCGGTAAGGTTCGGTGATCAGGTTAACCTCCATTTGTGTAAGTCTGATGCTGTCGAAATTATTGGATTTCTGAAACTTGAGAATTTCTGACTTTATTGTCGGTGTCATATACTCTTCAAGAGGAAAGCAGTAGTTTTCTCTTGTATCAAAATCGTAATACCAGACCGTACTGCCACTTTCGAAAATAATATTTTTTGTTTCATCATAAAAAGCGTATGAATAACCCGGTTGAAACAGTTTTGAGGAAGACGGAATGTTCAGAGCAAGGTCAGTTTTTTTATGAATTTCAGGAAAATCAAAGATATATCCGTTATAGTATTCAACAAAATCCAGATTTTGAAGATAATTGAAATACTGATGCATATTACGGGCTTCCGATTCACTCGAGCTCAGAATAATCATTGTAACACCGCAGGAATACAAAACAAGAATCCCCACAAGAATATAAACAATCATTTTCTTCTTTGTCATATTTATCACTCCTTTATCACATAACCTCTGCCGATAACCGTATGGATGTGCGATGCCTCTTTTCCGAGTGCTTTGCGGAGTTTTTTGATGTGGGTATCAACTACACGCTCATCACCGTCATAATCCCAACCCCAGACTTTATTGAGAATCTGTTCACGGGAGAGGATAATGTTTTGGTTTTCGATAAGAAGCGACAGCAGATTGAACATCTTGTTTGTGAGGCTTATCTCTTCTCCGCTGACGGTGACAAGAAATTTATCCTTGTTCAACACTATTTCACCGACGGACAGAATACGCTGCATATTTTCACCTGAGTATCTGTTGATGATGGAATTGCATTTTTCTACAAGGACAGCGAGCGGAAATGGTTTAACGATATAGTCATCGGCTCCGCTTGAATAACCATGCAGGTAGTCGCCTTCTTCTCCGAGAGCGGTAAGGAAAAGAACAGGCACCTGAGAGGTTTTCCTTATCTGTCTGCAGACTTCAAAGCCGTCAATACCGGGCATCAGAACATCAAGTATTATCAAGTCAAACGTTTGCTTTGATGCAAGATAAACTGCCTTTTCTCCGTTTTCGGCAAGAGTGACGCAAAAACCCTTAGCACAAAGATAGTCGTAAATGGTTTCGCGTATTTTTATCTCATCGTCGCAGACGAGGACTTTTTTCATATCGACCACTCCTTTCGTTTTTATAATAAAACAGCGATGTGTTTTTTGTGTGTCTGCCTGAAAACAAAATATCATAAATTTCATACGCTGACAACTGCGGTTGTTAACAAAAAAACGCATATAAAATTATCTATTTTTTCTATTGTTATCGTATCACACTTTTGATAAACTTAAGATAATCCTAACAGATGAAAAAGTGGGAGGAATCTCTTATGAAAAAGTTTAAAATCGGTGTTCTCGGTATGGGCAGGGGTGTAGACCTTGCGGAAAATCTTTCTCTGCAAAAGGATTGCGAGATTGTTGCTTTCTGTGAACTCAGTGCAGAAAGAGCCGCTTCAGGCATTGAGAGGTTTGGCAGAGAGGTTCCTGTATTCAAAGACTTTGATACATTTCTTGAGCAGGAGCTTGATGCGGTTGTAATTGCAAACTATTTCCACGAGCATACACCGTATGCGATAAAGTGCTTTGAAAAAAATATTCACGTGCTTTGTGAATGCATCAGTAACGGAACAATGGCTCAGGGTGTTGAGCTTCTGCGCGCGTATGAGAAAAGTGATTCGATTTATATGCTTGCGGAAAATTATCCGCAGATGAAATTTAACCGTGAAATGAAGCACGTCTGCGACGGCGGTACGCTTGGCAAGATTATTTTTGCAGAGGGTGAGTACAACCACCCCGTTGACCCCGAAGACACAGACTTCCTTAAAGGATATATATACTTCCCTGAGCATTGGCGTAATTTGCTGCCACGCACATATTACATAACCCATTCACTTGCACCGCTGATGTGGGCAACGGGTGCAACACCGAAACGGGTGAGTGCCGTACCCGTATTTTCTCCGATACCCGAAAAAGCAACGGCGAGAATGGTCGGTGACCGTGCCGCGATTGTAACCACAGTCAATGATGACGGCTCTGTTTTCAGAGTGACGGGCTGTGCAGCGTTCGGTGCACACCACAACGCTTACCGTTTATGCGGAGAAAACGGACAGATTGAAAACCTGCGCGGTATGGACGGTCAGGTTATGCTTCGTTACAGTGCGTGGGCAATTCCCGAGGGGAAGCAGGAAGTCAACCTCTATGAACCGTCGTGGAATGACAGCGACGAAGAATTGATAGAAAACGCAGGTCACGGCGGCGGTGATTACATCGTTGCAAGAATGTTCCTTGACTGCCTTCGTGAGGGTAAACAGCCCGATCATCCGTATGATATTTATTCTGCAACAACAATGTCGAGCGTGGCAATCCTCGGACACCGTTCGCTTCTTGGCGGCGGTCAGCCGTATGATATTCCCGATTTCCGTCTTGAAGAATGCCGTGTGCTGTATGAGAACGATAACGACACACCGTTCTTCGGCTCGGACGGAAGCGAACCGACAATTCCTTGCTGTTCCGTAACGGAGTATTCACCGAGTGAGGAACAGATTAAGGCATATTACGAAGCTATTAAATAAACAGGAGTGACAACGATGAACGAGAAATTCTATCTTATAGCAAATGCACATCTTGATCCCGTATGGCAGTGGCGTTTCCCTGAGGGACTGTCACTTGTAAAGTCAACCTTCCGTTCTGCGCTTGACAGAATGAACGAATTCCCTGATTACACCTTCACAAGCGCGTGCGCAAGCTATTATAAATGGATAAAGCTCAGTGAGCCCGTGATGTTTGAGGAAATCAGGCAGAGAGTCCGAGAGGGCAGATGGGCAGTTGTCGGTGGTATGTGGGTACAGCCCGACTGCAATATTCCGTCAGGCGAAGCATTTTGCCGCCATCTGTTGTATTCACAGAAGTTTTTTAAGGAGAATTTCGGTTTCAGTGTCAAGACAGGCTACAATGTAGATTCCTTCGGTCACAACGGCATGCTTCCTCAGCTTCTTAAAAAAGCGGGAATTGACAATTACATCTATCAGCGTCCTGATGACCGCATAGAAAAGCCGAATCTTCCCTTTGACAATCTTCACGATTGGCAGAGTCCTGACGGAAGTGTTGTTTCTGCCTTCCGTATTCCTGACGGCTACGGCGGAAATGTTCACAAGGAGCGTCTTGATGAGCATTATTACAATAAAAATCAGCCTATGATGGTGCTTTTTGGTGTGGGTAACCACGGCGGTGGACCGTCAAAGGAGCATCTTAAAAATGCAGAGGAGCTTATCCTTGGCGGCAACTTCAAATATTCCACACCTGACGAATACTTTGAGGAAACAAAGGATGTTGAAAGACCGCTTGTTACAGAGGATTTACAGCATCACGCAAGCGGATGCTACAGTGCAAACAGCAGGGTGAAGGAACTTAACCGCAGAGCGGAAACCGAGCTTGTTACTGCTGAAAAGCTCGATGTACTTGCAAGTCTTATCACAGGCTCAGCTCTCCACCGCGAAACAATCGAAGCCGCGTGGGAGAGAGTTATGTTTAACCAGTTCCACGATATTCTTGCAGGCTGTTCTATAAAAGAGGCTTACACCGATGCGGAAAACGCCTTCGGTTATGCGCGTGAGATTGCGGCAGACATCAACACCTTTGCGGCCCAGCGTATTTCGTGGAGAATCAAGACAACGGATTTCCTTGATGCAGATACAAGCGAGATGCGTGCAAGAATGTGGTACCGCGAGGGCGAGGGCTCACCGATGGTTGTTTTCAATCCGCATTCCTTCCCCGTCAGATCAATCGGTCAGTTCGGCGATGCGGGTGTTTCCAAGGTGCTTGATTCAAACGGCAAAGAGGTTGCTCTGCAGAAGGTACGCGCACCTTACACCGACGGTGACCACGTGCAGAAAACAATTTTTGAAGCAGAAATACCTGCATACGGTTACGCGGTTTATTATCTCTATCACCGTGACGCGGGCGAGGAAAAGCAGTATGCAACCGACCTTACCGCAACCGAAAATACACTCGAAAACAGCAAGGTTAAAATTGTGTTTGATAAAGAATCGGGTGCGGTCAGCTCATATATCATCAAGGACGGCAATATCGAGTTTGCAGAGGAGCTTCTCGGCAAGGCTGTGGTATGCGACGATTCTGAAAACGATACCTGGGGACACAGAATTTTCGACTACAACATTGACATCGGTCAGTTCGGCAACGGTACACTTGAGCTTATTGAAAACGGTCCTGTCAGAGCAACGCTCAAGTCTGTTGTAAAATACGGCAATTCTGTGCTAAAAAGATATTACTCGCTTTATAAAGAAAGTGAAAAACTGATGGTAAGAACAGTGCTTGACCTTGACGAGCAGTACAAGTCAGTCAAGCTTTCGTTCAAGGCGGCCGTCAACAACAAAACCGTAACGTATTCAATGCCGTACGGATTTATTGAAAAGCCTGCCAACGGCCAGGAGGAGCCGTCACACGCATGGTGCGACATCAGTGACGAAAACGGCAAGGGTCTTGCACTTCTTAACACAAGCAAGTACAGCTTCTGTTCAATCGGCAATGACCTTAGAATGATGATAGCAAGAAGCTGTGCATACCTCGACCATTACGGTCAGCGCAGCAGAGATTCGGAAATGGAGTTCCTCGACAAGGGCGAGCAGGAGTTTACATACGAAATAGTTCCGCACACACAAAAGAAGAATTCCGAAATTTTCAAGGCTTCCGAAATTCTCAACAACCCCTTGCAGACACATCAGGAAACTCATCACGGCGGTGAGCTTCCGCAGTCGATGTCCGCCTTGTCTGTTGACAAGGAAAACATTGTTGTTACGGCAATCAAGCCTGCCGAGGACGGCAACGGTATTATTATGCGTATAATCGAAACTGACGGCAGACAGACTACGGCAACAGTTGATTTCACTGCGATGAATACACAGTTCACATCTGATTGGAAGCCGCAGGAAATCAAGACGGTAAGAATTACCGCTGACGGTGTTGCGGAATGTCTGATAAGCGAATAAAGTTTAATGGCAGAAAAGGAATACTATCAGCAGAGGTGACCATATGAAATTTATGTCTTTTAACATTCAGCACGCAACGGACTACATCCGTCAGGTGATTGACCTTGATTATTTTGCTGAGGAGATCAAGCGCCTTAATCCCGATTTTCTCGGACTCAATGAGGTTATGAACGAGGGCGATGACGAGGAATACACCGACCAGGTAGGATTTTTCTGCGAAAAGCTCGGCTGGAACGGATTTTTCGGTCTGGGCGATATGATTGACGGCAACAATCCGTTCGGCAACGCAATCATTACGAAATACCCGATAAAAGAGGTTGAAAACTTCCCCATTCCCGATCCCGAGGACAAAAGTGAGCCTGCATATTACGAGTCGCGCTGTGTTATCCGCGCAATTGTAGAGGTGGACGGCACGGATGTCTGCTGGCTTGTGTGCCATATGGGACTTGCAAAGCTTGAAAGAGAAAATGCCGTAAAGGTGATTTCTCTTCTGATTGACTCAACCGACCTGCCCGTTATTCTTATGGGTGACTTCAATGTTGAGCCCGACGGTGAGGTGCTTCTGCCTATCCGTGAAAGACTTCTTGACACGGCAGACCTTTTTGACAGTATGAAGGAATGCACATTCCCGTCAGATAAGCCGTTCAAAAAGATTGACTATATTTTTTACCGCGGGCTGGAGTGCGTCAGCGCAGAAACTCTGCACGAGGTTATTGCTGACCATTTGCCGGTTGTTGCAGATTTCAAGCCGCTAAAAAAGCCTGAATTCCACATAATTTAAAATTTGTGTTCTTCAGTTTTCCTGAAAAGTTTTTTATAATTCGGTTGTAAACTTTGAAGGAGGAAAACAAAATGAACACAGACAAGATTTTAGCAGAAGCAATCGCAAAGGAGTACGCCCCCAAGGACAATTCAAAGATTGTTGCACTCAAAAAGCTTGACAAGAAAGCCAAGTTTCCTGCAACGGTTTTCACCTACACATTCGGCATTGTATCCTGCCTTGTTGCAGGTCTCGGAATGTGCCTTGCGATGCAGGTTATCGGCTCGGGTGTAATGATGATGGCACTCGGAATTGTCATCGGTATCATCGGCTTTACAGGCTGCGGTGTCAACTACCCGATTTACAAAAAAATTCTTGAAAAAGGCAAGCAGAAATATGCTTTTGAAATCGTCGAGCTTGCACGTGAAATCAGCGAAAATTGATTGAATTTTAGCGAGGTGAACACTGTGAATAAATCTGAAAGCAAGTATTTCAACACTGCCGTAAAAATGGATAAGGCTCTGCTTGAAATTCTTGAGAAAAAAGATTTTGAGTACATCACAGTCAAGGAATTATGCGAAAAAGCGGGCGTGAACCGTTCGACGTTTTATCTTCACTATCAGAACACAAGGGACCTGCTGGATGAAACAGTCAGATATATACTTGATGGATTTCTCACTTATTTTCCCGATGAGACAAGCCTTGTTACAAACGGATTCGCGGAGTGCACACCGGACGAAATGTTTTTTATATCCGAAAAATATGTTTATCCGTTCCTGAGATATTTCAGGGATAATAAAAGGATTTTTAAAACAATGGTGATGAATTCGGTTCCGTTCGGCCTCGAGGGGATTTATGACCGATTGTTCAAAAATGTGTTTAATCCTGTTCTTGCAAGATTCAATTACCCGGAAAAGGACAGAAATTATGTAATGGTGTTTTATCTTACGGGAATCTGTGCTGTTATAATGAAGTGGATTGAAGAAGATTGCGAAAAATCGGACGAAGAGATTGCAACTGTTATCGGCACCTGTATTCTGGGCAGAAACGGCGAGCTCGGGAAAATGCTCGAGCGATTTGAATAAGAAAAAAGAGAAGCGTTTTTCGCTTCTCTTTTTTATTTTATTTTGTGTTTTTCTTTTTGCCGACAAGCTTTTTGATAAGTATAACGGCACCTGCAACAGGGATAGCGCAGATTGCAATAAGTACAATGTACTTCATCGGGATAAGGTCGTAGATTTTGTCACCGAGTATGGTGAAGGCAATAACTCTTGGTGCAAGACCTGCGACAGAGCACAGGAAATACGGCAGAAATTTATAGTCGAACGCACCCATAAAAAGTGAAGAAAAATCAATCGGAAATGCAGGGACAAAACGGATGATAAAGGTTGCAAGATTTTTGTTTTTATCCTTCATCGAAAGCAGCTTATCGCCGCCCTTTGTTCCCTTTAGCTTTTTCTCAACCGTATCCTTGCCGAGAAACTTGCCAAGGAAATAGGTGATAACAACCTCAATAGCAATGCCGATAACATTCACAAGCACGGCGGTTTTTGTGTCGAGTGCAACACCGACGGAAATGTAAATCACCGATGCGGGAAGCACAAGCAGTATCGCCTTGACTACATATACACCGAGGATGAGCATAACCGCAACGGCAAAGCTTGATGCTGAGGCCACAAGCAGTCGTATATCAATCTCCGACAGAGTTTTATAGTTGAGTGCTGCCGCAATAAAAATCGTCGCCGCAACCGCAATTTTTATTATGTTAAGAATTCTATCCTTCTTGTTTTTATCCATAACCCACCTCACGGAATTACTTTTTACAGGATAACATAATTTTATTTAAATGTACAGAAAAATAAAAAATCCGATTGTCAAAAATATGACAATATTTTCAATATTATCTTGAAATCGGGATATCTTTATTATATAATAAAAAAGATATAGGCATACGGTAACTTTATGTGGGGGTGCATTATGAACGATATTGTTGTAAGTATAATAATCCCTGTGTATAATGCTGAAAAGACATTAGTCAGGTGTCTGGACTCTTTATTGGCGCAGACATTAAAGAATATTGAGATTATTGTTGTTGATGACGGATCAACGGATAGTAGCCCACAGATTTGTGACGAGTATGCGGTCCGTTTTGGGATAGTAGTTATTCACAAACAAAATGGCGGCGTTTCTGCAGCGCGCAACAAAGGATTAGAGGCTGCGAACGGCAAGTATATAATGTTTTGCGACAGTGATGACTGGGTAGAAGAATCGTATGTTGAAAACTTTTATAAATGCATAGAAAAAACAGATGTTGATCTTGTTGTCAGCGGATTTGTTTTAAATGATTTAAAAGAACAAAAAACGGATGTTTTTTGCAGTGAATCAGATGAAGATCTTTTTTTAGAAAAGAAAGGATTTGTTAAATTAAGAGAGTTAAATTTTCTTGCCTTTCCGTGGAACAAGCTGTTCAAAAAAGAAATCTTGCAAAAGCAGGAAATCTTATTCAAAGAAGGATTGTCTGAATGTGAGGATCTGATTTTTAATTTACAGTATATTACCTTTTGTGATAACGGAATGATAATAATTCCTCAGGCAAACTATCATTATGAATTCCGGGAGGGCAGCTTACGCTCAAATTATCATAATGACAGATTTTTCGATGTAATCAAGCCTATTTTCAACACATATGAAGAGACGATTAAAAAAACAGGTGTTAACGATGCAGATTTTTTAACTGATTTTTATACGACATATTTTTTGAAAATAGTTGAAAATATCCCTATGCTCTGGGACAATAGAAATACTTTCGGAGTATTTAAAAAGATTCTTAAAGCACAGAAGATTATTCTGTCTGAAGAATATAGTACCTGTTACAGAAAAATGGATAAGAGCAGATTTAATAAATTGGCTCTGTTTGTTTTTGGCAGCAGATTTTTACCGTTGGTTTTGGTGTTGTTAAGAAAATCTTATTAATGAAAGGAAGATCATTATGAATGAAAACTTCACTTACAAAATGAAGCTCACTGATGACGAGGTTGCCATTCTTCACGGCTCTAAGGGCGAGACATTGGCAAAGGTTATGAAGACACTCGTTCTTTACGGTGATGCTTTCGGCGCAGAAAAGTTTGTTTCCGTTGCAGGAAATAAGGGCCACCTTGTTACAAGCTTTGGTATCTCTGTTCTTAAGCCCGTGTTCGACATCACACAGGAGCTCATCGATGCAGGACTCAAGGTTGACGAGACATTCACAGTTGACCCCAGACCTATCGATTATACAAACGTAAAGTGCAATCCGCTCCAGAAGCTTATTTTTAATAAGATTCTCTACGGTATGCAGGATTCTTATGAAGAACAGCTCAAAAAGCTCGGCATCAAGGACAGCAAGGCTTTCACATGTGCTTGTTACCTTGATGAAGTAAACAACACACCCAAGAAGGGCGACATCCTCTCATGGGCAGAGTCCTCAGCTGTTGTTTATGCTAACTCAGTTCTCGGCGCAAGATGTAACCGTAACTCAGGTATCATCGAGCTCTTCGGATCAATCCTCGGTAAGGTTCCCGCTTTCGACCTTGTTACAGATGAGGGCAGAAAGGCAAAGTGGATTATCGAAGTTAAGACAACAAAGATTCCGGAGGCTCAGGTTCTCGGTTCAGCAATCGGTATGAAGGTTATGGAAGACGTTCCCTATGTCAAGGGTCTTGACAAGTGGATCGGCACAGAGCTTAACGATAAGGCTAAGGCTTATCTTAAGGACTTCGGTGCAGCAACAGCTTCCAACGGTGCTGTTGGTCTTTATCATATCGAAAACCTCACTCCCGAAGCAGTTGAAATGGGCGAGGATATCATTGTTGAAGGCGCAAAGACATATGTAATTGACGATGCAGAGCTTGAAAGAGTTTACAAGAACTATCCCGTTGTATGGAAGGATAAGAACGCAACACCGAAGCTTTGCTTCATCGGTTGTCCGCACCTTTCGTTCGAGCAGCTCGGCGAATGGGCTGAAAGAATTGACGAGGAGTGCAAGAAGCAGGGTAAGAAGACAGTACAGATCCGTACAGTTATGACATCTGCTCCCGACGTTCTTGAAAGATTCAAGAAGGAGAACAAGGCAGCTTACAACAAGCTTCTTCTCCGCGGTGTAAATCTTTCTTATATCTGTCCGCTTATGTATATGAACAACCCGCTTTGCGGCGGAGACTCAAGCAATGTTATCACTTGCTCAAACAAGCTTCGTACATATACAACTGCACGTTATTTCACAACAGACGATATCACAAAAATTGTTGTTAAGGGAGGTTATTGATTATGAGTAAAACATTTAAAGGCCGTCCGGTCGTTGCAGGTAAGATTGACAAGGGCGAAGCAGTAGTATCTCACAACGGTGTCAATACTCTTGCAACTTTCCAGAAAACTGCTCTTCTTCACGACATCCCCATTCTCGGTAAGGACTATGTTATCGGTTCTGACCAGAACAACCCCGATGTTTACGGCAAGAATCTTACAGGCAAGGTTCTCTGTCTTCCTCAGACAATCGGCTCAACAACAGGCGGTATGGTTATCTATACAGTTGCTGCTCTTAAGCTTGCTCCGAGCGCAATGCTTTTCTCACAGCCGATCGACTCACTTGCTGCTGCAGGTGTAATCCTCGCTGACGTCTGGACAGACAACTCAATCGTTGCTGTTGACTCACTCGGTGAAGATTTCCTCAACGCTGTTAAGGATGGCGACAAGATCACAATCAAGGAAGACGGTACAGTTATCGTTGACTGATTGCTTTAAATTTCAAGGGGCTGGCAACAGCCCCTTTCTCTTTATCAGGTGAAATTATGAAAAAAGATGCTGTAAAAGAACCTGTTGATTGGTTCAGATATGAAAACGAGGCTGAAGCAGAGGGCTTCAGTGTTGTCTGCGGTATTGACGAAGCAGGAAGAGGACCGCTTGCGGGTCCCGTATGTGCCGCCGCCGTAATTCTTCCCAAGGGTTGTGTGATTGACGGCGTTAATGACTCCAAAAAATTAACTGAGAAAAAACGCGAGGCTCTTTTTGATGTTATCAAAGAAAAGGCTCTTGCTTACAGTATAGCCGTTGCCGATGAAAAAGAGATTGACGAAATCAACATTCTTCAGGCAACATATCTTGCAATGCGACGTGCGTTTGACGGCTTGCAGATAAAGCCCGATATGGCACTCGTTGACGGCAACCGCGACCCCGGTCTGGGTGTGCCGACACGCACAATTGTCAAAGGCGATGCAAATTCAATGTCGATTGCCGCGGCATCGATTCTTGCAAAGGTCACAAGGGACAGATTTATGCTCGAAATGGATGAAAAGTACCCCGAATATCAGTTTGCAAAGCACAAGGGATACGGAACGAAGCTCCACTACGAGATGCTGACAAAATACGGTGCATCGGAAATTCACCGTATGACTTTTTTAAAAAGCTTCTATGGGGATAAATAAGCAGGGCGTATGGGGTGAGGTCTTTGCGGCAAGGTATATGAGAGACCACGGCTACGACCCCGTTACCGCAAACTTCCGTTCCCGTGAGGGTGAGATTGATATAATCGCACGCAAGGGCGGCTTTATGTGCTTTACCGAGGTTAAGGCACGCGGTAAGAATGCAATCTCAGAGCCTAAAGAGGCAGTTGACACAGCAAAACAGCAGAATATTATTGCCACGGCAAAGCTTTTTGCCAAGGCTTATCCACACACGGAGCAGGACAGATTTGATGTCTGCGAGGTCTATTTTGACGAAAATATGACTCCCGTGAAAATCAATTACATAGAAAATGCATTTTCAGGATAAAAGTATGTTGAGACTATTGACATAGTGTGGTATAATATTTCGGATAAAAATAAAACCTTTTCCAACAAAGGAGAATGAACAATGTTATATACAAGCACAAGAGATAAGAGCATAAAGGTAAGCTCAGCCGAGGCTATTGCTCACGGTATTTCAAAAGAGGGCGGACTTTTTGTGCCGGAAACAATTCCGCAGATTTCGATGGACGACATCGTGCGTCTTTCAAAGCTCGACTATATCGGCAGAGCAAAGGAAATTCTTTCACTTTACCTTACAGACTTTACCGCAGAGGAGATTGATGCCTGCGTAAACGGTGCATACGGTGAGGATAAGTTTTCAAGTGAAAAGGTTTCTCCTCTCCACACACTTACACAGGGTACGGAAATTCTTGAGCTCTGGAAAGGTCCGACTTGTGCATTCAAGGATATGGCTCTTCAGCTTCTTCCGCACCTTCTTACGGTTGCGTCCTCAAAGTCTGCTCCCGATAAGGAAATCGTAATTCTTGTTGCAACATCAGGTGACACAGGTAAGGCTGCACTTGAAGGCTTCAAGGATGTTAAGAATACAAGAATTCTTGTTTTCTATCCCAACGACGGTGTCAGCCCGATGCAGAAGCTTCAGATGACAACTCAGGAGGGTTCAAATGTCGGCGTGTGTGCAATCGAGGGCAACTTCGATGATGCACAGTCAGGCGTTAAGAAGATTTTCACAGACAAGGCAGTTGCCGCTAAGCTTGAGGAAAAGGGAATGATGTTCTCTTCCGCAAACTCAATCAACTGGGGCCGTCTTGTTCCGCAGATTGTTTATTATGTTTCCGCTTACTGCGATATGATCGAAAAGGGTGCAATCAACGCAGGCGACGAGATCAATGTTGTTGTTCCGACAGGTAACTTCGGTAACATCCTTGCTGCATATTATGCAAAGGAAATGGGTGTGCCGATTAAGAAGCTTATCTGCGCATCAAACGCAAACAACGTTCTTACAGATTTCCTCAAAACAGGTAACTACAACCGTATGAGAGATTTCTATACAACGATTTCTCCGTCAATGGATATTCTCATCTCCTCAAACCTTGAAAGACTTCTTTTCCTTCTTTCAGGTATGGATGATGCCCTTGTAAGCGAGTGGATGGCTTCCCTTTCAAAGGAAGGTAAGTACAGCGTAAACGAAGAGGTGTTTGCAAAGCTCACAGCTCTCTTTGATGCAGGTTGCTGCGACGATGAGGGAACACAGGCTTGCATTGCAAAGACCTTCAAGGAAAACTCATATCTCTGCGATACTCACACAGCGGTTGCAGTTTCTGTTTATGATGACTACAAGGCTGTAACAGGAGACACAACACCGACAGTTATTGCTTCAACTGCAAACCCGTACAAGTTCAGCAAGGCTGTTCTCGATGCAGTTCATCCCGGTATGAGCGAGGGTATGGACGAGTTTGATATGGTACTCGGTCTTAAGGTTGAAACAGGCGAGGAGTGTCCTTCCCAGCTTGCAAACCTCAAGGGCAAGACTCCGAGATTCACAGGCTGCTGCAAGAAGGAAGAGATGGAGCAGGTCGTTTTCGATATGCTTAAATAATTATCTGAAAAAACGGGCGTACTTTTCGGTACGCCCTTGTTTTCCCTTTTGCTTATTTGTTCACATTGCTGCTGGGCTCGAATGTTGCACAGATTGTGTCTGCACAGGTGCATGCGCTTGAAGGGCCGACCTCGATATGACCTGCAACACACTTGCAGCCATCCTCGTTGTAAACGCAGTTGTGAGCGTTGCACTTGATTTCTTTGATTTCCTTTTTCATTTCAGGCATCTCCTTAATTAGTTTCGTGTCAAACGGACACATTGTTATTATTAAAAAAAATTTTTTGAATATACTTTATTTAGCTTGAAAAGAGGTGAAGAGCTTTGTCTTTGTTTGCCATTGCAGATACGCATCTTTCTTTCTCCTGTAACAAGCCGATGGATATTTTCCGCGGTTGGCAGGATTTTGAAAAAAGATTAGAAAAAAATTGGAATTCAATTGTCGGCGAAGATGATTTTGTTGTTATTCCCGGTGATGTTTCGTGGGGAATGAATATGGAGGAAACGCTTGAGGATTTCCGTTTTCTTGACAGCCTTAACGGAACAAAAATCATTATGAAGGGTAACCACGACTATTGGTGGTCAACCAGAAGCAAGACAGAAAAGTTCTTCCTTGAAAATAATATAAAAACCGTAAAGGTGCTTTTCAACAACGCATACAGAGTAGGCGACTACACCGTCTGCGGAACACGCGGTTGGTTTTTTGACTGCGAGAAAAAAGAGGATGAAAAGGTTCTTCTGCGTGAGGCAGGCAGACTGAAAATATCACTGGATGAAGCAAAGAAGCTGGGCGGTGAGCCGATAATTTTTCTTCATTATCCGCCCGTCAGCATTACGCAGACCTGTGCGGAGATTTACGATATCGTTATTTCGTCGGGTGTGAAGCACTGTTATTACGGTCATCTTCACGGTCCGTCAGTCAACTGGGCGTTCAGAGGAGAGCGTGACGGAGTGATTTTTGAACTTGTGTCAGCGGATTTTCTCGAATTTTGTCCCAAATTGTTGGCAAAATTTTGATAAAAGTCCAAAAATATACAAAAAAGGTATGGAAAAAGCAGAAACTATCTGTTATAATACTATGGTTAATAGGGTATTCGTGGGAGTATCGCCCACAGTGCAATGCCAAACAGGAGGAAGTTTTCAATGTTAAAATCAGCAAACAAAACAGAAACAAACATCTACACGCTTGAAGTTGCGGTAAGTGCAGAGGATTTCAAGGCTGCTGTTCTTAAGGCTTACAATAAGCAGAAGAACAAGATTCAGCTTCCCGGCTTCCGTAAGGGTAAGGCACCTCTCGCAATGATCGAGAAGTTCTACGGCAAAGAGGTTTTCTACGAGGATGCACTTGATATCGTTTATCCCGAAACAGTAGGCGCTGCTATTGAAGAAGCAGGCATCAATCCCGTTGCACCTCCGCACGATGTTGAGGTTACAAAGATGGATGACACAGGCGTAGAGATGACACTTAAAATCACAGTTATGCCTGAAATCACAATCGAAGGCTATAAGGGTATCGAAGCAAACAAGGGTGACGCTTCAGTTACAGCTGACGAAGTTAAGAAAGAGCTTGCTTCAATGCAGGAGAGAAACTCCCGTACAGTTACAGTTGAGGAAGCAAGAAAGGCAAAGAAGAACGATATCGCAGTTATCGATTTCGAGGGCTTTGTTGACGGCGTAGCATTTGACGGCGGCAAGGGCGAAAACTTTGAGCTTACACTCGGCTCAGGTCAGTTCATCCCTGGCTTTGAGGATCAGGTTATCGGTCACAAGGCAGGCGAGGAGTTCGACGTTAACGTTACATTCCCCACAGAGTACGCTGCAGAGCTTGCAGGCAAGGATGCAACATTCAAGGTAAAAATCCACGAGCTTAAGGTTAAGGAGCTTCCCGCACTTGACGACGAGTTTGCTAAGGATGTAAGCGAAGATTGCGAAACACTTGCCGAGCTTAAGAAGAGCATCAAGGCAGATCTTGTAAAGACAAAGACTGCTGAGGTTGACAGAGAGTTCGAGAGCAACGTTCTTGAAAAGGTAGTTGAGCTCGTTCAGGGCGAAATCCCCGAGGTTATGTACGACAATAAGCTCGAAGACGACGTTAAAGAGTACGAGCAGAGACTTGCACAGCAGGGTATCGGTCTTGACATTTACCTTCAGTATATGGGTATGGATAAGGATGCTTTCAAGGAGAGCATGAGAGCAAACGCTGTTAAGCAGGTTAAGCTTCAGCTTGCTATTGATAAGATTGCTGAGCTTGAGAAGATCGAAGCAACTGATGAAGATGCAGATGCAAAGATCCAGGAAATGGCTGATATGTATCAGATGGAAGCTGAGCAGATCAAGAAGTTCATTCGTATCGAAGACGTTAAGAAGGACGTTGTCGGCCAGAAGACAGTTGACTTCCTTGTAAAGAAGGCAAAGGCTATCGTTGCGGAGAAGCCGAAGAAGACAACTAAGAAGGCTGCAACAAAGAAGACAGAGGAAGCTGCTGAATAATCAGTGCTTTAAACGACAATATTAGGGTGGGGATAGTCGATCAGGGTTCAACTGTCACCACCCTTTATTTAAAAACAGAAACGGCACATTTTTGCCGTAATCATAATCGAATGGAGGAAATAAATATGGCATTAGTACCTTATGTTATCGAACAGACAAACAGAGGTGAACGTTCTTACGACATTTTTTCCCGTCTTTTAAGCGACAGAATCATTGTCCTTTCAGACGAGGTTAACGATGCAACAGCAAGCCTTGTTGTTGCACAGCTGCTTTTCCTTGAGGGTCAGGATCCCGATAAGGATATCAGCCTTTACATCAACAGCCCCGGCGGCTCTGTAACTGCAGGTATGGCAATTTACGATACAATGCAGTACATCAAATGTGATGTTTCAACAATCTGTATGGGTATGGCTGCATCAATGGGTGCATTCCTTCTCTCATCAGGTGCAAAGGGCAAGCGTTTCGCTCTTCCCAACAGTGAAATTATGATTCATCAGCCCCTCGGCGGTGCAAGAGGTCAGGCAACAGAAATCAAAATTGTTGCAGACCACATCCTTAAGACAAGAGAAAAGCTCAACAAAATCCTTGCTGAAAATACAGGCAAGTCAATCGAGCAGATTGCTCTTGATACAGAAAGAGACAACTACCTTTCAGCACAGGAAGCACTTGAGTACGGCCTTGTCGACAAGGTTCTTTATAAAAGATAATTCAGAGGTGTAACAATGCCCAGAGATGACGAAAGACGCGAAAAAAGCGTCCGCTGTTCCTTCTGCCACAAGACACAGGGACAGGTCGAAAGAATAATTGCAGGTGAGGGTGTATACATCTGTAACGAATGTATCGAGGTCTGTCAGGCAATTATTGAAGAAGAGCACAACGGCAGAAAGAAAAAGAAGAAGGCCAAGGACATCAAGCTTCCCACTCCGATGGAAATCAAGCAGGGACTTGACGAATATGTTATCGGTCAGGACGAGGCAAAGGTTGCCTTGAGCGTTGCTGTTTATAACCATTATAAGCGCGTGTTTATGGCAGAAGAAACCGATGTTGAAATCCAGAAGAGTAACATTCTTCTGCTCGGTCCGACAGGTGTCGGCAAAACGATGCTCGCACAGACACTTGCAAAAATACTTAATGTTCCCTTTGCGATTGCCGACGCAACAACTCTTACAGAGGCAGGTTATGTTGGTGAAGATGTTGAAAATATCCTGCTTCGTCTTATTCAGGCGGCAGATTTTGACATCGACAAAGCAGAGCAGGGAATCATCTATGTTGATGAAATCGATAAGATTGCCCGTAAATCCGAAAACCCGTCAATCACCCGCGATGTAAGCGGTGAGGGTGTTCAGCAGGCACTTCTTAAGATAATTGAAGGCACGGTTGCAAATGTACCTCCTCAGGGCGGCAGAAAGCATCCTCAGCAGGAGTGCATTCAGGTCAACACTTCAAATATCCTCTTTATCTGCGGCGGTGCGTTTGACGGAATTGAAAAGACTGTTGAAAAGCGTATCGGTGGCTCAGCACTCGGCTTTGGTGCAGATGTAAAGGGCAAGGAAGAGTTCACAATCGAGAATGCGATTTCAAAGGTTATTCCGCAGGATATCACAAAGTTCGGACTCATTCCCGAGCTTGTCGGCAGACTTCCTGTTATAACAACTCTTAAGGAGCTTAACGAGGAGGCACTTGTTAAAATCCTTACAGAGCCGAAGAATGCAATTGTAAAGCAGTATCAGTCACTTCTCGGAATGGACGGTGTTAACCTTGAGTTCACTCCCGAAGCACTTACTGCAATTGCACAAAAGACACTTGAAAGAAAAACAGGTGCCCGCGGTCTTCGTTCAGTTATGGAAGGTCTTCTTATGCCGATTATGTATGCCGTACCGAGTGACAAGTCAATCGTCAGCGTACAGATTACGGAAAACTGCGTCAGAAATGACGAGGCTCCCCTTGTAGAGCATAAGAACAAGAAAAAAGCTGAAGCATAAAATCAGCAAAACAAAAGGCAGGGTGCAAACCCTGCCTTAATTTTTTATCAGTATGTAATTGTATAATCCTTTACAAAAGTAAATCCTGCCTTGGCATCGTGTGTGCCGAAAAGGTTAACCGTGATGTCAAGTACAACGGGTGTGCTGTAAAGAGTGTGTGTCATTCTTCCTGTTGCCTTGTCAATTGTCGCTTTGATTTCGCAGTTATAATATGTTGCATCAAAACGCTTGATGAATGAAACCTTTTCTGAAACCTCGTGCGGTTCAATTACATCACAGGCTGCGGCAACTCCGCTTCCCGCTCTCGGATTTTTCTCATCCTTGAGCTTGAAGTAGATTTCGTAGGTTGAGCCCTTATCGGTACATGTTGCATTAAGAACTGTTGACGGCTGAAGCTTACTTACATAATCCTGCTCGGGTACGATGTATTCGTTGCGGATGTCTTCTTTTGTAGAGTAAACAATCGGCTCGGTGTCATCGCTCATAAAGGTGCTTATCATACTTTTAGCTGTGCCTTCAAGTCCTGCAGGCAGCTCAAGCTTATCCTCATTAACTATTCGTTTTTCGTAGTTTTTCACTACCTTTTTTGCGTCGGTTTTGATTTTGTTTGCGCTCTCGTTGAATAGCTTGACAATTTCATCAACTGTCATTTCGGAGTCAGCCTTTTTGGTTGGCTCCGTTTTGCTGTCGGTCACATCTGTTGTGTCAGCCTGTGTAACTTCCTCGGTCTCGTTATCAACGGTCGGGTCTGTTACCGTGTCTGTGGAGTCTTCTGTTGTAATATCGGTATCATTGCTTTCGGGGGTGTCTGTTGACTCATCCGCAACAGAGTTATCCTCAACAAAGACAGAGCCTGTAAGCTTTGCAGCCTCTTTGACTGCGTCACTGTAGTTACTGACGGCAACATTAGAAGTGATGCATAAAGATGCAGTACAAATGATAGCGGTAACAGCTTTAATGATAGATTCTTTCATAAAAGCAACTCCTTTGATTACTTCTTTTTATTCTGTTGGGTATTGCGGTGCAGTTCGTTGTATTTGATGATTTTTAATTCGCGGGCTTTTCTTCTGCGTTTGTTTATGACGATGAATGCAGCAATATAGGCGACAATCAGAATTGCGACAACTACAAAAATAATTTTGAAGATTGTCTTTGAGGTGACACGCTTAACCATAGCCATTGCGTAAAGCAGAACACTCATATTCGCATCCTCCGCAATAACAAGATCGGCAGTACCTATCTGCTGGTCGGCAAACATAATCTTTGCCTTACAGATTTTGTCTCCCTTTTTAACGGGAGCATCAATGCTCTCAGGCATATCGATGGGAACAAAACGCACACTTTCTTCGTTATTACCCTGCGGAACAAGAGCCATAACCTCGTTGAGCGCAACAAGTCTTACCGACTCCATATCCCAACAGTAGTTAAGCGGAGCGGAGCAGACAAACTGACCTTCGCGAGTAACGATTTCATAACGCAGATTCTTGAAAGCCCAGTTATACATATGGTTGGTATCCATAAATGCCTGGTTTTCTTCAATATTGTCACCGTCGGAATCGCGGTAGTCACCACCCATTGTAACGGCAAGGTAGTTGTAGCCGTTTTTGGAAGCGTAGGAAATGAGACATTTGCCTGCGTTTTCCGTTGAACCTGTCTTGATACCCTTGACGCTTTTGTTGTAGTAGGAAACATAAGCAGGATTGATAACGGAGTTTGTGTTAACAAGCTTACGCTCCTTATTCATATTTGTTGCGGGCATTGTGTAGGTTACAAAGGAAACGATATTCTGAAAAACTGAATATTTGAGAGCCTCTTTGGCTATAATTGCAAGGTCATTTGCTGTTGTCAGATGTGTCGGTGTGTCGAGACCGTGGGGATTGTCAAAGTGTGTGTTTGTGCAACCGAGCTCCTTTGCGGTGTCATTCATCATTTTGACAAAGCCTTCAATTGTACCGCCGAATTCAATCGCAAGTGCGGCAGCGGCATCGTTACCGCTGGGAATAAGCAGAGCGCAAAGCATATTGTAAAGGCTCAGCTGTTCACCTGATTTGATGCCCGAGGTTGAGCTTCCCGTACCGGCAATGCTTTCAAGTGCCTCAGGGCTGACGGTTATGATACGGTTGTAGTCATCCGTACTGCGCAGCACGACAAGTGCAGTCATTACCTTGGTAAGTGAGGCCGGGGCAAACGGCTTATCAGCATTCTTTTCAACAATCACCGAGCCGTCATCGAGGCTTATCAACAGATCAACCTCACAGTTTAGATTTACATCACCGTTCTGGACGCTGTCGAGGTAATTCTGAGCAGAAGCAGGCAGAACGAGTGAGGATAAAATTATTGTAAGGGAGCATATAAAAATTATCAATTTTTTCATAGACAAGACCCCCGTAAATGTAGTATTATATATGCTAGAATATTATAACAGATTTCTTTTAAAAAATAAACATAGAAATCAAAAAAATGTCGATTTTGAGGAGTTGGCGCAGGATGATTTATGTAACAGGCGATATGCACGGCGATTACCGTATCTTTTCGCAGAAAAAATTCAAAAACATCAAAGAGGGAGACACTCTTATTGTTTGCGGAGATTTCGGTTTTATATGGAACGGTGATCTGAAAGAGAAAAAATTTCTCGACAAGCTTGCCCGTAAAAAGTATAACATCTGTTTTGTAGACGGCACACACGAAAACTTTGACTTGCTTTCACAATATCCCGTTACAACCTTTGCCGGCGGCAAGGCGCATAAAATCCGCGACAACATTTTTCACCTGATGCGCGGTCAGGTGTTTGAAATCGAGGGCGAGCATATCTTCGCGATGGGCGGAGGCGAAAGCCCCGACAAGGATCTTCGTTACGGCAACGATAACTGGTCGGATGCCGAAATCCCGACCCGTGAGGAAATGCGTGAGGGCGCAACAAATCTTGAAAAATACAAGTTCAAGGTTGACTATGTTATAACTCACGAGCCTGCACAGAAGATCAAGAATTTCCTCAGACTCAAGGATAACGAGCCGATGCTCGTAAGCGGACTGAATGCGTATTTTCAGGAGCTTAGCACAAGCTGTGATTACACACGCTGGTTCTTCGGTTCACTTCACGAGGACAAGTTTGTTTCAGCTTCACAGATTGCAGTTTTTCGCAATCTTATCAATATTCGCACGGGCGAGTTAGTTGAATAGGAGAATTAAAATGGATATCAAAGAAATTCTATCAAAAGTTGACCACACGCTTCTTTCTCAGTCAGCAACCTGGGAGGAGATTAAAGCAATCTGTGACGACGGAATGAAGTACGGCTGTGCATCCGTGTGCATTCCCGCATCGTATGTCCGTCAGGCAGCAGAATATGTAAACGGTAAGCTCCCTATATGTACGGTTATCGGCTTCCCGAACGGATATTCCACAACTGCCGCAAAGTGCTTTGAAGCAAATAACGCAGTAAAAACCGGTGCAGAAGAAATTGATATGGTTATCAACATCGGTGCACTTAAGGATAAAAAATACGGATTTTTGCTTGAAGAGATTGAGGCAGTCAAGGAGGCTTGTGAGGGTAAGCTGCTGAAGGTTATTATCGAAACCTGTCTGCTTACCGATGAGGAAAAAATCAAGATGTGCGAGATTGTTTCAGCTTCAGGTGCCGATTACATCAAGACCTCAACAGGCTTTTCAACAGGTGGTGCAACCCGTGAGGATGTTGCACTTTTTGCCGCACATGTTGCACCTCATCTTAAGATAAAAGCTGCGGGCGGAATCGCATCACTTGAAGACGCAGAGGACTTTATAAAGCTCGGTGCATCCCGACTCGGCACAAGCAGAATTGTAAAAATCATTAAAAACGAAGAGGCACAAGGCTATTGATATGGATAAAAGAGAATTGACGGCTTTTGCTCTTGAGGCAAGAGAGAATTCATATTCACCGTATTCATCCTTTAAGGTAGGTGCGGCGCTTCTTGCTGAAAACGGCAAGGTTTATTGCGGATGTAATATCGAGAATGCCGCGTATTCACCAACAAACTGTGCGGAAAGAACAGCGTTTTTTACCGCAATCGCTGACGGTGCGCGCGGTTTTGAGGCAATTGCGGTTGTCGGAGGCAAGGACGAGATTGACAGCTTCTGCCTGCCGTGCGGTATGTGCCGTCAGGTGATGAGTGAATTCTGCGACAAGAATTTCAGAATTTATACTTACGACGGTGAAGAGATAAGGACATACACTTTGGGTGAGCTTTTACCCGAAAGTTTTAAATTATAAGGAGATTATTATGGACGAAAAGCTTTACTACGGCAGAGGCAAGGACTGCGACAACAAAAAGCTGATTGCTTTCCTTGATGAGGTTTTCTTTACGGATGACGATATCGAGACAAAGAGAGATTTTGTTTCCATTCTGCCCAAGATTTATCACGACGAATACAGACCTGCTTACAACAACTTTGTTGTGCAGGAGGATAACGGAAACTTCCGTGCGGCTGTCGGCAATTTTAACATTGACCTTGATGTCTGCGGTGAAAAAATCAAGGCTTGCTGCATCGGTAATGTTGCAGTCGGTCTTAAATACCGTTCAATGGGTTATATGGTTGACCTTATGGAAATGAGTGTCGAGGAAATGATAAACAACGGCACAGACCTTGCTTACCTCGGCGGTCAGCGTCAGCGTTACGGCTACTTCGGCTTTGAGGCATCGGGTGTTTCCTATAACTTTGAGTTCAACAAGAAAACTGCTAAGCACATCTACGGCGGCAGAAAATCAAATCTCCGCGCAGAAAAGCTTGACGAAAACGACATCGAAGCAATCAGAAAGATTGATGCGATTTATCAGCAGAATGTTATCAAGGCATCCCGTCCGCTTAAGGATTATTACAGAATAGTTACATCCTGGAGACATAACCCGTATGTGGTTTATGACGGTGACGAGTTTGCAGGTTATTTCTTCATTGACTACGGCTATAGCTGGGTTTCAGAATGCGGTGTAACAAAGCCTGAGTATTTCGGCGAGCTTGCACTTGCCGCACTTGAAATAAGCGGTAAGGAAAGCATCCGCTTCAACGCTTCACCCTTTGACAAGGCTAAGCACGGATACTTTACGGTTAATTCCGAAAACATTTCTGTCGGTGGCTGTGAATCCTTGCTTGTGCTCAATTACGAAAAGGTGCTTTATGCATACCTTAAGGCAAAGGCAAGCTACACAAGCCTTGCAGACGGTGAGCTTACCGTTCTTATCCACGGCAAAAAGGCAGACGAAAAGCTGAGAATTGCAGTTAAGAATAACGAAGTAACTGTTGAGAAATTTGACGGAGAGCCCGAAATTGAATTCAGCCATACTGAAGCAACAAGAGCTTTTCTTTCCAACTTCACCTTCGAGCGTGAAAAGCTCAACGGAGCGGCACAGCAGTGGTTCCCGTTGCCTGCATTCATTTTCAGCGTAGATCAGATGTAAGGAGAAATACTGATGAAAACTAACATTTCACATTACGGCTTTATGCCCGACGGCAAGGAAGTAAAGCTTTACTCAATCACAAACGATAACAATGTCACACTTCAGCTTATCAACCTTGGCGCGACTCTTCAGGGCCTTTACGCTCCCGACAAATACGGCAGAGTGGCAGACATTACCGTAGGCTTTGACAGCCTTTACGGTCACCTTAGTTTTACCGATTATCAGGGTAAGGTTGTAGGCAGATATGCAAACAGAATTGCTAACGGCAGATTTTCTTTGAACGGCAAGGACTATCAGCTCACTCAGAACGAAAAAGAAAAAACCTGCCTTCACAGTGCAGGAGAATTCTCCGATGCGGTGTGGAACGCTATTATTGTTGATACAAACGCTGTCGAGTTTTCTTACACAAGCCCCGAGGGAACAAGCGGTTTTGAGGGCAACATCACAGCAAAGGTTACATATTCGCTCACAGACGACAACAGAGTGGTTATTGATTACTCCGCAGTCTGTGACAAGGATACAGTGATGAATTTCACCAACCATGTTTATTTTAACCTCAACGGCTCTGCAATGAGTGATATTCTTGACCACGAAATGCAGATGAATGCTTCACACTACACACCGATCGATGCCGACTCAATCCCGACAGGAGAAATCCGTGCGGTTGAGGGAACAGCGTTCGATTTTAATACACCGTGTGCAATCGGTAAGCGCATTGATGACAATGACGAGCAGCTGATACTTGCAAAGGGCTACGATCACAACTTCTGCCTTATTCATAAGGACGGTGAGGCTGATGTTACAGTAAAAGAGAAGATCAGCGGAAGAAAGCTCGAAATGTTCACCGATCTTCCGGGTGTTCAGCTTTATACAGGTAACTTCCTTGACGGAACAGTTATCGGCAAGGGCGGTATGCCGATTGTCAAACGTGCAGGCTTCTGCCTTGAGACACAGTTCTATCCCGATTCACCCAATCAGCCCGGATTCCCGTCTTGCGTATTCAAAGCAGGGGAGAAGTTCGAATCAACAACAATGTTCAGAATCAGCGTTGAAGAATAAAAATATTAAACAAAATGCAAAAGCACGGAGTCGGCAAAAGACCCCGTGCTTTCAATATGTAACAAGTAAAAAGAAAAGGCAGGGCTTTCACCCTGCCTTTATGTTATTAATCGTTAAGGATTAAAGAGTCGGAAGGAGACCAAGAAGAACTTCGTTGATACCCTGGAAGAATGTGATGATCTTAATAGCCTGCTCGATAGCCCAAGCCTTAAGTCTGTCTTCCCATGTGGGAACCGGAGGAGTCTCGATGATGTGACCTGAAACGATGTAGAGGATGCCTGTGCCCGGATCGATCAAATCGTACTCGAATGTTGTATCGTTGCAGATTTCAATCTGTGAAGCAGCGTACTCAGCGTACGGTCTGTCAGAATAGTCAAACCAAGCAGGAGCACCAACGTTGAGCTGGCAGTCCATGTCACCGCCCGGATAATCAGGTGAAACTTCAACTGTTACATAAGCGATAGGCATAGCTTCCTGATGAAGGATGCTTTCGTCAGAAACCTTGATACCGAACATGTTGCAGTACATATCTCTTGCGTCAGCAACGATAAGCTCGAAGCCGTTAAGAGCCTGAACTTCGTCAGAAGCTCTGAGACCTGTGATAGTCATGTAACCGGAGTTGAAAGCAGCACCTGTAAGCGTGAGGTTAGTACCGATAACGATGTACTCACTTGAGGGGCAGATTTCTGATGTGTAGTCTGATACGATATAAACAGGGATCTCAACGATGTCGCCTGCATTAACGTATGTGTTCTCACTTACAAGGTAGATCTCACCCTCAGCCTGTGCCGGGAAATCGGGAAGAAGGATACCTGTATCCTCTTCGCCCTCAGCAAAAGCCATAACGCCAAGAGAAAGAGCCATAATTGCAGCGAGAAGGATTGCTAAAATCTTTTTCATAATAGATTTCTCCTTTTCTTTTGCGCTTTCGCGCTATTTTTATTTTACGTCACTTTTACTGTATTACCAGCGACAGGTAACGTATTTTCTATATATTAGCACAACAGTTGTTACTTATAATTCTTTATTAGAAAAATAAAAAACTTTTTGAAACTTATTTTTTATTTACAAACCGCCTGCATAACCTTGTTTACAATCTTTCCTGCAGCAGAAAGACCTGATCCTGAGTTTTCTGCAACACAAACCACAGCATATGGTGTTTCGGGTCTGATTGAGAAGCCGACAAACCAGGAATGCGATTCTCCGTCATCAATCTGTGCCGTACCTGTTTTTCCGCACATTTTAAGACCGGGGAAGGTTGAATCGGAGTAATAATTGACAACATTGGAGCGCATAAGCTGACGCATCTTATCCGCAACTGCAGAGTCAAGCGTGATAAGACCGCTTTGTTCTGTTGTACCCTCTACGGCAATTTCACCTGCGGGGGAGATGATGTCTTTTACAAAAAACGGCTTGATGGCAACACCACTGTTTGCAATTGCGCCCATAACCGTCAGCATATGGCACGGGTTAACAAGTGTAGTGTACTGACCGATACCTGCCCAGCCGAAGTCAACATCGTTTGCGGTGCTTACATCAAATGTACTTTTTGTAATCGGTATTTCACCCATCATATCCTTTGAGTTAAAACCGAGCTGACCCGCAGTTGTCATCAGCTTTTCTCTGCCAAGCTCGAGTGCAAGCTGAGCAAAGGCACTGTTGCACGAACGGTTGAAGGCTTTTTCGAAGCTTACCTTTCCGTGCGTAGAGTTACAGATAACATCGCCCGATTTTGTGTGATATTTACCCGTGCAGGTGAATGAACGGCTTTCGACGTCAGGAATATTCTGTAAAGCACAAATTGCCGTAATCACCTTAAAGGTTGAGCCGGGAGTGTAAACGCCCGAAATGAATCGGTTGAGGTAAACGCCCTCGTATTTTTCGTTACCGTCCATATTCTTCGGCTTGTTTGTCGGGTCATATGTCGGTGTGGAAACCATACAGATTATTTCGCCTGTTTTGTAGTTATAAACACCGATTGTTCCCTTTCTGCCGTCCATTGCGTTGTATGCAACCTTGCAGATTTCTGCGTCAAGCGTAAGGTTGATGTCGTTACCGCGGTTGAATTTTTTCAGGTTATAAACACCGTTGATAAAATCGTAACCCGAAAGTCTTGAACTGTAAATTGACTGAACACCTGTTGCAATGAAGGATGACTGATCACCGACGGAGTGAAGTGTTGCCTTGCGCACGACTTCGCTTTTGTGATATTTTCGGACACCGTTTTCACTGTAAGCGAGTGCGACACCATTGCAGTCATAAATCGCACCTGCGTTTGCAATCTGACCGTTGGAATAAATATGCTTGTTCACGAGGTTGGATGTCCATTCGCCGCCGTGAATGTAAAAGGAATAAACAAGAATTCCCATACCAACCAGAAAAGCAAGGATAAAAACATAAAGCACATAGGCCCTTTTTGTAGTATTATTCATCGTTTTGTCCTCCCGTTTGAGGAAGATTTGCGACTTATCGGCACGTCATTTGCCGTTGTTGTACGCTTTGCAGTACCCGAAGAAGACCGCGGTGCTGTCTTGCGCGCGGAAGTGCCGTTTGCCGGGGGAGTCTTCTTTTTGGCTGTTGTCGGCTTGCTTATCGGTATATCCTTCGGTGTTGTTTTTGTTGTTCTGGTCTGTGTTGAGCTTTTTGGAGTTGAGCTTCTTGCAGACTGTGATGAAGACTGGCGCTGATTTATCGGGTTACCGACAACTCTCGGTACGGATACCTGACGGTGTGCCGTGCGAGTCGGTCGTGTTGAGCGTTTTGAGATTCTTACATCAGGAGGATAGAGCGGATGGTCGGGAAGTATGGTTTTGGAAAGCTTCGGATAAGTGCGGATGTCTGCCGCTTTTATGAAAGCGAGCAAGCCCCACGAGCAAATCATACTTGAACCACCACGGCTGATGAACGGAAGCGTAACACCTGTCAGCGGAAGAATGTCGGTTACGCCGAATACATTGAGTGCGGTCTGGAAAAGCATCAGTCCTGCCGCTGCACACGCAGCAATCGCATAGAAGGCTGAGCGTGTTGTACGCGCAACCTTGATAGCATAAAGCAGAATGAAAACATAAGCAAGAACGATGATAAATGCAACAAGCATTCCCCACTCCTCACACAGCATACCGAAAACAAGGTCGGTTGTTGAAGCAAAGATGTGCTTGAGCTTTCCGTTGCCTATACCCAATCCGAAAAGACCGCCGCTTGCCGAATAAATAAGCACTCTTGTCTGCTGCATACCTGCCTCATTAATCTGTTCCCAGATGTGACGGTAGGTTGCAAATCTTGCGGCAACGGTAGGCCGGAAGAAGATAATCATTACAGCACCGAGTGCCGCGGCAACGCAAACAAGTGCAATTGTACGCAGATCACCCGAACGCATAAATGCAATTATTATAAATGTAAAAAAGAAGATGAGTGCCGTACCGAAGTCACGCATAAGGAAAAGCGCACCGACACATCCGATAGAGAAGATGATATATTTTGTAATACTTTTTGCACTCTGCAGCTTGTCCAGCGAAGCTGCACCGACAAAAATGAAAGCAAGCTTGACAAGCTCGGACGGTTGAATGGAAAATCCCGCAATTGTAATCCAGTTAAGTGCACCGTTGTTGTATTCCGCAAGCAACAGATTCACACAAAGCAGACCGACGGCTGCAAACGCAATCGGCATACGCAGAAGCATTACAATGTCCGTCCGCCGCAGAATAATAAGCAGCGCAACAAAAACGGCAAGTCCCAACAGAACAGAAACCATTTGCTTTAGTGCGTAATCGTCATAAACACTTGCGCATACCGTAAGCCCGATTCCCGAGAAAAGAAAGCCTATTGTTTCAAGCTCAAAATTATTCTGACCGAAGAAGGCTGAGGCAATAAAAAAGTATATCCACTCAGCGGCAATGTACGCGGCAAAAACCGCAAGAAGCTTAAGGTGGATCTCGTCTTTGACGATAACCACCGTTGATGTAAGAATCTGAAATGCAGTGATAATAATCATCATCAGATTCCAGTTGAATCGTTTGTTGAGCTGTTCGTTACTCACGGTTTCACCACCTTTTGCTGTATTCATAATAATTATAACATTAAATAGCAGTAAATCTCAACAGTTTAAGAAAATTTTACAATTAGGGTATCAGCCCTTGCAATTTGATTGATGTATGGTAAAATCTATTCAGGTGGTGAGACTATGGCGAATGTAAGGATAGACAATTTTTCAGGCGATACCGTAACCGTTATTTTTGACGGCAGGCAGGAGGTCGTTGCGGACGAGGGCCATCTGACAATTGATGCACTCGAAAAGGGCAGACACTCAATATGTATCCATCGTACGAGACTGCCGTTTGAAAGTTCTTCCGGGCATGAAAGCACAGATGAAGTAAAAACGCCATTCGGTGCGCCCGAGAAAAGTCTGCACACACAGCTTGACCTGGCTGCAGACCTAGACCTGAATTCCTCAAAGTCTGTTATCACCGTCAAAACCTCTGTTTCGGCAAAAGAGGGGATGGGTACAGATGCGATTTTTTCATCATACTCGTTAACACTCACGGGTGCGAAGGTCGAAAATGAAAGCAGGATTTTTGCCAATTCATCCGTTCAGAAAAATTTCAGAAATCATCATCTGAAGAGCCTTATTTTTCCTGTCGGTGCAGGAGGCATTGCCATACTGCTTCTCGCGGCCTTTGCTTTGGTATCTCACCTTGCGGGCAACACAATTAACATCGGCGGAACGGAATTTACTCTGCCGTGGTCACTCGGACTTACCGCAGTTGGTGTAGCGATAAATGTGTATACAGCTATCTGCCTTCATAACATACTCAGCACCGTGAAGAAGTATAAGCGATAATTTGCCGACAGAATATAATTTATTTGCAAAAAAAATCCCGTGCTCTGCAGTTATGCAGAACACGGGGTATAGTTTTTTATTTATCCTTTTTTGCAAGGTCGTTTGTGTTGATTGAGTTGCGGAAAACAAAGTATTTCTGATACAGAAACTCAAGCACAAGATTACTAAGCATTACAAGTGCCTGTACAAGGTATTCGTTCCAACCGTTGGTTGTTGCAAGTGTACCGAGATAAGATGATGTGGGTGTGAAAATCAGGTAGAAAACCGCAACCTTAAGCATCGCAACAGGCACATTGCTTGCCGACTTGAATGTAAAACGGCGGTTGAGTGTGAAGTTCCACAGAACCGACAAAACGAGCGACGGCACATTACAAGCCCAATACGGCCACTTGGCAAAGCCGAGCATTACGGGGACCTCGTTGAATGCCGTGAATGATACCGCCTGAATAATTCCTGCGGAAAGTGAGAAGAGTGTGAATTTAATCACGTGCCATAGACTTTCTCTTTTCTTTTCTTCAGCCATATCAGTTACCGCCTTTTCTGTTTTTTAAGAGCTTGAGTGCATATTGAACCGCTTCAAACAGCGCAACCGCTGAAATAAAGAAGCAAGCAACAATAATTGACCAACGCAGCGTTACCATATTGAAAAGCAGGGTGTCAACCGTTGCTTCGATCGCAACAAGATAAACTGCAATCTCAACCGACAGCACGGACAGGAAGTGAAGTCCCTTGACCTTGCCTGAGCTCAGCAATGCCGCATCGACCGATATGAAGATTGCTGCAAGAATGAACAGTGGCAGACCGACCTTGTACAGCCATACGAGCTGAGCGTTTTTGCTGATGATAAATGATATGTAAGCCAGGATGGAAAACATTGCTATAAGTGCGGAAACAGGTGCGGGGGTTATGCGGAGGGCAGGGAAAACAGAACATATCCATGCGACAATCAATGCGCCCACGACATAAGCCGACCAACCGTCACTTCGGTGAAACACAAGGTCGATTGCAACGGAAAGCGTTGCAGGGAAAATCATAAGTGCGGTTGCAATTGCGGCAAAACCCTTGCCGCCGTCAGTCGGACCCTTTACAAAAGAACGTTTTTTCTTGGTCGTTTTCTCCACAACGATAACCGAACCGCAGTTCGGACAGAACTTGGAAGCATCGGGGATTTCTTTTTTACAATACGGACAAAGCATAAGCATACCTCCTTACAAAAATAATTATACATATTAAGGTATACAAAAGTCAAATAAAATAAAAAGATTTAAAAATATATTAAAAAATCAGAAATAATTGTTGACAATCCGGATACTATTTGATAAAATAAATAGGCTGTTAGCGACAACAAGGGCCATTAGCTCAGTTGGTTAGAGCAACCGGCTCATAACCGGTTGGTCCGGGGTTCGAGTCCCTGATGGCCCACCAATCAAATATAGGGGTATAGCTCAGTTGGTAGAGCAGCGGTCTCCAAAACCGCGTGCCGAGGGTTCAAGTCCTTCTGCCCCTGCCAACAAAAAGTCCGGAAATCCTTGATATATAAGGGTTTGCGGGCTTTTTTTGTCAAAAATTATTTTTTCTAAAATAGCACTTTACCGCAAAATATCGCACATTTTCGAGTACTATGTGCCCCCCAATGTGCCCCCCGCTAAGTACCGCTAGTCCTTGTAACATAAGGCTTTTTACACATTTTTATGAATAAAAATACACCTTTTTAGGGGGCACATTTCGACCGCGTGCCGTAATTTTGAGGTTTTCATCAATCATTCATCGTTCACTCATCAATCATCATATAGTACAAAATCAGAGCAGAAAGATAGTTGAATCTTTCTGCTCTTAATCTTTTATGAAATCAAAGTTTCCTTGATAAATTTATCTTGCAGTATAGCTGCATTATTTTTAGTAGCATCATCAACATGAGTGTAAATGTTCGCTGTTACACCGTACTCACTGTGTCCCATAAGCTCCTGTGCCGTCTTTATATCAACACCCGACCATTGAAGCATAGAACAGTAGGTGTGTCGGAGCTGATGCGCAGTGAATTCTTCAAAACGCTCATCAGCAAAGCAAAGCGAATCTTCATCTCTGCCGTCAGCTATCCTTAATGCTTCCATATAGCTTTCAAAAAGGCGTTTCCACGCTGTTTCCGTCATTCTTCCGCCGTAAACCTTCTGAACGATATATGAGCCTTTAGAATGCTTTTTAGCTTCAAGAAGTAAGTTGTACAGAAAATCATTCATCGGAATTTTTCTCATTCCGGCTTTTGTTTTTGTTTCCTTTAGTTCACATTGCTTGAAATCATAAGATTTATTTACATTTATAATTCTGTTCTTGAAGTCAATATCAAACCAAGTAAGAGCTGTTACTTCTCCACGCCTGAGTCCCGCAAGAAGCATAATGCAGGCAGGAAGCTTTGCTCTGTGTTCTGTTGTGAGTATCAACTGTATTGTGTGCTTATTTATGGCAGTACGGCTATTTTCTTCTGCATTTTTCGGTATCTTCACATCATCACAAGGGTTACAAAAGTTATAAGCTCGCTCCTTTCTTGCAAACTCAAACACATTGGCAAGTGCCCTTATATATCTTTGAAGCGTTTTCTTTGCCGTGTTTTTGCCGGTTGAGGGGTTTTTCTTGTATAAAGCATTAACGGCGGGCTGAATGTGCGAAGGCAGAATATCGTTGAGCTTTGTTTTTGCAAGAAGTCCGCCACTATAATCAACAAAATATTGAAGCCTTGCTTTCAGGGTTTTATACTCAGACTCCTTGATATTATCGCACAAAACCTCGTTTTCAATATATTCAAGATAGTGGTTAATCCAATTGAGAAGTGTATCGTTGTTCTTAAGAATATTCAGACCGCTATCCATCGCATTTTTGTATTCTCTGATTCTCTTTTCAAGCTCCTTTTCTGTTGGAGCCTTGAGCTTTTTATATTTAGGTTTTCCGTTAGCATCTGTACCTATATAGAGCTTAGTGCAGAAGCTACCTTTTTCCATATAAAATTTATTCATAAAAATTCCTCCTAAAAAAGTTTTGAGGGATGCTTTCGCACCCCTCGTGTCAATATTACAGCTTTATATCGTTATCATCAAATGTGCCAAGTCCCATATTAAGAAAATCGTCCTGACTGATTCGCCACTCTCTGCCGATTTTACGAGCCTTGATTACACCTTTCTGACAATACTTTTTAATCGTTTCATAATTAAAGCCTGTAAGACCTGCCACCATTTCAAGGGTGAGCATATACGGTAAACCCTCAAGACTTGAAATATAGTTTCTCTTAATTGTATTAATCTTCAATAAACATCACCTCCTTACCTTGCACCTCTGTCACGGTTTCGCTGTAAAACCTTGTAATAATACTCGCAAGCCTTAATAACGAAGTTTTCAAAATCCTTATCTCTGATTTTCGGTGCAACGCTTTTCAAACGCTCCATCGGGACTTTGAAGAATTCCTGCTGATTAGGTTTGTCACGAGACATAATTTCCGTGATAACACTTTCGTTCAGATTACCCGCTGAGGAAAGATTTTTAAGCTCAACCGCCTGAGAATATGAAGGTGTAACCTCCATTTCATCATAAAACTTGTAAACCATATATTGTTCCTCGGGTGATAAATAAGACAAAGCAACAGCAGGTGTAAATGCAATTCTTTCATCATCTACAAGCTTTAAGATTTCGGGAATAAGAAAAGTCAGACGAATATATCGCCTGACCTGTGTTTTACTGTCATCTGATTCACTTGCAATAATTTCTGCTGATTCACACTTCCGACCAGCTTGGTCGGAGGTTAAATCAGAACGGAAGCCTTGTCTTTTCATTGCTTCAAGCTTCATCTTGTAACCGTAAGCCTTTTCGCTCGGTAAAACCTTGTCACGCTGAAGATTGGAATCAACGTGCATAACAATAGCTTCTTCTCTTGTAAGCTCTTTGATGATTGCAGGGATAACATCAATATGAAGTCTCTTGCACGCTTCAACTCTGCGATATCCGCTTACAATTTCAAACTTGCCGTCTCTTTCACACACAACAATCGGTGAAAATACACCGCTTTCTGATATGCTGTCAAATAACTGCGTGAATCCTTCGTCCTCTCTGAATTCAAAGGGGCTGTCCTCAAAGGGAATTAAATCTTTAATCTGTACTTCTTTAATATTAATCATAAAAAAATATTCCTCCTGATTATCTTTCATAATTTCTTTCC
>JAFWZR010000004.1 GCA_017522225.1 Clostridia bacterium
AATTTTGGAAGCCGCAAAGCGTCTTGAATTATAAAATTGCCAACCGCAGGTTCCTCAATTATTATTTATTATTTTTTCTTTATTCTTTATTCTTTATTTTTATTATTCCGGAGTGTCCGCAGCAGTTGTTTCCTCTGTAGCAGCTGTTGTTTCAACAACAGTAGTCGTTTCCTGCACAACAGTTGTTGTTTCCTGTACAACAGTAGTTGTTTCCTGTACAGCGGTGGTTGTCTCCTGTACAGGTGCCTTTGTTGTAGTTTCCTGTATTGCAGCCTTTGTTGTAGTCTCCTGAACAGGTGCCTTTGTGGTGGTTTCGGGTACAACGGGCTTTGCGGTTGTTTCTTCCTGATAGCTGTTTGCGTACACGGATTTTATTCCGAGATATTCTTCGAGGCACAGACCGCTTTCGTATATGTCCTTTGCGGCGGTTTTTCCTACATATCTTATGTGCCACGGCTCGTAGCTGTAGCCTGTGACGGACTGCTTATCCTCGGGGTAGCGGAGAATGAAGCCGTATTTATGGCAGTTTTCCTTCAGCCACTTGCCCTCGGGAGTGTCCTTGAAGGACTGCTTTACGGAATTTACATCAATTGCAAGTCCCGTCTGATGCTCCGAGTGACCGGGACGGGCAGAGTAGGTGTCGGCAAGTGCCTTGCCGTCCTTTTCGCAATACTTATTATACAGATTTTTCTGTGTTTCGTATGAACGGAAGCCCGAACAGACAGTAAGGGAAAGTCCCAGCTCGTCAGCGGCGGACTGCATCTCCCTGAAAGCGTTTTTACATTCCGCTGTAAGTGCACCGGGGTTATAGCCTGCGGGTACGGAATAGGTCTTGTTTACAACAAGTATACCGTTTATATATGTCAGTCCGTTTACCTCTATTATGTCATAGCCCTTGGAGCTTGTGCCGAGAATTGTTCCCGAATTTCCCTCGGGAATGGACGGGTTGGGAGTAAAGGTGGTCGGCTCCTCGGTGGTGGTTTCAGCCGTTGTGCTTTCATCGGCGGCATTGTCTGTTGTTTCAATTGAAGGCTCGGTGATTACATCCGTTGTACTTTCCTCAGTTCCGGAATAGTCCTTGAATGATTTTATTACAAAGGGTGCTGCAAGACCTGCAAGCAGTATTAACAGCAGCAGGACAATTAAAAATCGTTTCATTTATTTTCTCATCCTATATTATTCTCGTATGCCTTTACGGTATTTTTCATAAGCATTGCTATAGTCATAGGTCCCACGCCTCCGGGAACGGGGGTGACGGCACCTGCGATATCTTTTACGGCTTCAAAATCAACATCTCCGCACAGCTTTCCGTTTTCAAGACGGTTTATGCCCACATCGATAACAGCCGCACCCGGCTTTACCATATCTGCGGTGATGAAATTCGGCTTGCCGATAGCGGCAATAATTATATCCGCCTGTAAAAGCATCTCTTTAAGATTTCTTGTTCTCGAGTGGCAGACGGTAACCGTTGCGTTGTTCTGAAGCATTAAAAGGGCGGCGGGCTTGCCGACAATATTGCTTCTGCCCACAATAACACAGTGCTTGCCGTTCATATCTATACCGGCACTTTTAAGCATTTCGATAACGCCCGCAGGTGTACAGGGGAGAAAGCACTCCTTTCCTGCAACCATTCTGCCCACATTTACGGGGTGGAAGCCGTCAACATCCTTTTCGGGGGATATTGCATCAAGCACCTTGTTTTCATCAATGTGCTTCGGTACGGGCAGCTGACACAGTATTCCGTCAACCGTGTTATCATTATTAAGCTTATCAATAAGACTGAGAAGCTCTGCTTCGCTTGTATCCTCACCGAGGGCGTATTCGAGGGACTTTATTGAGCACGCCTCACATGCCTTTTTCTTATTATTTACATATACTCTTGAAGCAGGGTTGTCCCCCACGATTATTACAGCAAGACAAGGCTGACGCTTGCCCGCCGACAACTGCTCGGCTTTCTGTTTAGCTTCTTCTTTTATTTTAAGTGACAGTGCTTTACCGTCGATTATGTATGCTGACACGCATCTCAATCCTTTCAG
>JAFWZR010000005.1 GCA_017522225.1 Clostridia bacterium
CATTACGGGCGTTTATAACCAATATGGAAATCCTGTAACAGATCCTGAAGATCCGGCTTTCATCAATCCTCTTCGTTACCGTAGTTATTATTACGATGATGAATCAGGACTCTATTACCTTAATTCGAGGTATTATAACCCCGAGTGGGGTTCGTTTATTAGTGCGGATGGTTATGTAAGCACAGGCGAACAAATCGTTGCCAAAAATATGTATGCATACTGTCTTAATAATCCAGCAAATTATGCTGATCCGTCGGGCATGGCTTGTATTTGTATGACACAGAGAGTGCATGGAGATCATGTTTGCTATGATATTGTAAATACTAAACCGAGCAACTCGTATGATCCATATGAGTATTTGCATGGAACAAATATTGTGAATACGATGCCGAAATATGAGCCTTCTATAGGCGATAACTCTTGGCTCAAAGAAGCCGCAGGGGGCATTACACTTAATTATTCTATAGCAGGTGCTGACGAATTTATAGAAAAATTTTTGGTAACTGTTCCCCAATCACCTCTCATGACTGGTGCTAAGTCTATGATTGGACTTAGTAATGTTTGCGATAATATTGGTATTATATCAATGGCTGCATTATCGTGGCAAATGGCTTGGGATATTACAAATTATCAAGGTAGTCCAGAAAAACAAATCGCTTCCGTTGCACTCAATGTAGTTAATGCAGTTGTTTCAGCGAGTGTCGGCACGGTGATAACTGCGAGTTCTAGTGCTGTAGTTTGGCCCGTTGTGCTTTCTGTAGGTTTATCCATGATAATTGATTCATGCTTTGGAGTTATAAAAGGGAATTTATTGGGATAGAGGTGCATATGATTGTTTTTTGAGAATTTACCTTTTGGTTTATATTCAATAATAGCTCTTTCACTTATACCATTGAGCATAGTTGCATATATCTTAGGTCAAAAAAGGGAACCTGGAAATCCAATTAACAATATGATATGGTTTTTGTTTCCGTTGTCTATTGTATTATTTTTGAAACGATATGTTGTTGAAGTGAATGCTAGTGAATATATAATAAATTTAACTAATATTATACTCGTTATTATTTCCGTTGGCTTTTGTATTGCTTTATGTGTTATTATATATCTTTCATATAAACGTGGATATGCAGATAAAAAAAAGATTGAAACACTAAAACCTATGTTAAAAACTAATTCAATAATAGTATTTATTTTGGTTATAGTTATAATTATAATAGTCTGTGTAGTTGTAATTAAGATTAAAGAGTAGTATTTAGAGTGCACAGGGGACGGTTAGCGTGAAAACCTAAACTAGGGGAAAGACAGGGGACGGTTCTGTGTCTTGTTCCTGAAATCTAAAACCAAACCCCATGGGGTAACCACTCCCCATGGGTGACGTCAAAACAGCAACACCTACGAGTGGGAGAAAGGCAGACAGCTTTCATCAATCGCAAACGAAGACCTCAATATGAGTTTTGAATACAACAGCACAGTCTGTTGTTTAAGAAATACTGAAAAACATAAGGCAATCGAATTTGTTTGCTGAAACCAAGGTTGTTTAATTGAAAGCATCCGTGAGGGTGCTTTCTTTGTTTTTATAAGGTTTCAGATCAGATAAGCTTTTATTGATTTTTGTCTTTGTAAAATAAAAGACGCCCCGAATCGGAGCGTCAGTGTCAGAATAAAAAATACTTATATTATTAAAGATTTTTATCTGTAGATAAAAGGACTATCAGCAGTTGCTGTTTCCACAACCTTGCCGGTTCTGGAATTTTTAACAACTACAGTAGTATATGTTCTATAGGTATATCCTGCCGGTGCATACCAAGTTTTTTCAATAGCATTAGCACCAACACTTGTGAATGATTGTGTCTCGGTTTTATAATTTACCCAACCACTACCGTTTGTGCGTTGAAGGGCACATGTAAGTGTAAATGTGTAGTCCTCGTATAGACAACTGTAAGTTGATGTGCAAGTTACAAAACCTAAAGAGCCTTCATAAATGCCTGCTGTGACATAGGATATGTGAGTATATCGTGGCATAACCTCTGATGCTTCATTAGTTGCGGTTACATTAAAACAACCAACAACAAGTAAAACGAACGCAAATAATAATGCAAATACTTTTTTCAAGATGAACCTCCTTTATTACTCTGACAATATAATAAACAACGCCAAAAAGGAAAGGTAACATTATTTGTGTTCAATATGTTTTACAAAACCCTGGACATCAACATTAGGATCATCAAAATTGATAAGTATAACAGCATCTATTTCTTTGACAAGCAAAGTGCAAATATTTTTTTGTTTAGCGATTATTATCTCCTTACCGTCAATAGTATTTGTGGTATAGTTGTCATATTTTTCTTTATGTAAATTGAGTTTAGCATCGTTAACATTAGAGTGTTCTGTAAAAGAAATAGTTTTAACGGTACTATTGTTTTTAAATATTATAGAATTATGGAATTGTTGATTATCAATTTTATCAATTACATATCCCTCTGGTATCCACGTCGGAATATACTTGCCTTCATACGCGTCAAGCACAGCACTGTAATCATCTTTTGAAGAAATAACAGATGAATTTGTCGTGTTGCCAATATTCAATATAAACGCCCAAACCTTCTCTCTGAAGCCTTTTACAGTTAAAGTAGTGGCCGAAACCCCAAGAAGTAAAACTAGAAGAATTGAAGCAACACGCGCTAATATTTTTCTTTTGCTCTTTTTATTCTTTTCAAGTTTCTTGAGTTCTGTTGCAATTGACTTTTCCATTTTTTTACGCGAAATATCCGTGTTGGCAAAGGCGGGATCGTTTTTCGCCTCCTCGACTTCTTTAATAAAAATTTTGTCGTCTTCCTCCAACATCTCGTTAGCAATCAACTTCAATACCAATTCATCGTGTTTATTCATATTTATTCACTCTCTTCATTTCCTTCTTCAATTTCTTTGCGCTGCGGTATACTGTCATTTTGACGCTGGATTCTTTAATATTAAATGCTTCAGCGATTTCTCTATCGTTTAACTCCAAGGCATATTTCATAACTAACAGGTCACGGTCTCTTTCAGAAAGATTTTGCAAGTTTGTCTTCGCATCCTCGTATGTGAGCTTGAGTTCCACATAAGATTCCGTTTCATTCTCACTGGGTTCATCAATTAAATAATCTGCAATATCAGCAGGTATAATGTTTTCTCTTGATGACTTTATAAGGTGGTTCAGCGCGGTGTTTTTTGCAGTTACCCATATGTATTTGTGTAATTGCTGTGGTGCAGAAAAAGATCTAAGCAAATCAACATGTCTTGTCAGCTTGACGATGCAATCTTGTACGAGGTCATCTACTGTATACGGATCGCGAACATATCGATTAATACACTTTTTAATCATTGGAGTATATTCTTCATAGATATCGTTCATAAAATTAAAGTCATCTATATCATCAAGTCTATCGATGACAAAAAGAATCATACATATCCTCCTAAATCTGACAAAATTTTACATTATTCTACCATTGTTTAACAATTTAGGCAAGTGTATTTTCGGATAACGGTTTAATAGGAGGTTACGTGTGCTGTTAATGTTGCAAATATGTTTGTAATAAATGAAATTGGAAGGGTTTTTGAAAATGAGTATTATTAACAAAATGAGAGCGGTCTTCACTTTAGCGGTTTATTAATAACAAAAAAGCCCCTTTTTCTGTATAGAAAAAAGAGCTTTTGTTGATTTTCCCTTAACTTAATAGCATTGAGGAAACCCTGCCGTTTTTTGTCTATGAAAACTATGCAAAAATTTCTATCAGCCATTTGAAAATCATTGCCAGGAAATCCGGCATTGAGTTGAAGAAATCAACAAAGGTGTTACTCTTTTCTACGGGAGTTTCTGAAGCTTCGAGTTCAGTTTTTTCTGTTCCAGCTTCAGGATCGGGTATTTCCTCTTTTTCCACGATTGACTCATCATCTTCAATTATGATTTCGGGAGATTGGTCAATCAGATTTGAATAAGAAATATAGGATGCTGTTTCAACAAGCGTTTCTGTCGGCATCGTCTGGTCAATATCCGACAGCATCGTGCCTGCCTGATTGATAATTTCAACATCAAGCTGATCTATAACACCGTCGTGGTTACAGTCCGCTGCAGCCCATACCGCCTCGCCTACATCTTCCTTTGTAAGCATTCCGTTTGCAAGACAATCCACAATAATCGCATCCTGACCGTCATACCACGAGTCACCGTTTGTGTCACCGTAGATAACAACCTCGAACTCTTCCTGAGTTCCGTCGCCGTAGGTAATTGTTATAACAGAGCCTGTGCCGAGATTTGAGCTTTGGTCAGAAGAAATGCTAACACTTTCGTCCATATTAAAGCTTGAAGAAGCATATTCTAGAGTGGAGCCTGCCTCAAAGCCTGAAATCATACCGTGAGTTGCCTGCAATTCAGATAAAACAGAAGGAATAACTTTTTCTTCTTTCATGCTGCAGGTAGTACACACTCTCATTTCAAGTCCGTCAGACCAACCTGTCGGATAGATAAGATATTCCCAATCCGTCCAGGTATGCTGATTTGCAGATTTTATAATTTTCTCTTCATAATAATCGCATCTGTTGCAGGTTGTGACCCCGAGACCGTCCTCTTTACAGGTTGCACTCTTGACGATTTCTTTATGCAAGCTGTGCCCGAGAGCCGCGGGAGTATACTTGATATAACTGTCACCGCATACAGAACATCTGTAATGGCTTTTGCCTGAGCTTGTGCAGGTTGCCGGCTCAGAAGTTCTGTGAACATATTTGTGGTCGATAAGCGGAAGCTCTTCAGTATATGTGTCACCGCAAACGCAGGTATATGTTTTAACACCCTTGGTTACACATGTCGCCGCAGTTGTTACTTCAAAAGCGTAGGAATGAATGTGCAAGCTGATATCGTGGTGATCTTCAAGCATAACAAAACCATTGTTTTCGTTTGCACCGTCAACCATAAACGATCTTTGCTCACTGCCGATCTCCTTTGCAAACGATTCTGATTTTAATACTTCTTCCCTTTCTGAATAAACGCCCTCGGGCGGCAGATAATATGCCGCTTGATCTGCCCAGAAAGCAATATCCCACTGAGTTGCTTCAAAATCACCTGATCCGCTTATCAGAAGTCCTTTTTCTCTGTTGTAATAAACATTATGGCAACGCCAGACACATCCGTCGAATTTGCCGAAAAGTGCACCGATATATTCTCCGTTTGCTGTAACATCACCCGCAGAGTATGAGTGGTAAAGATTTGGGTAATTGGCTCTTTGTATATAATCAATATAATAGTCGCGCTCGTTGAACAGATAAACCAAATCGTTATCAACCGCCCATGTCGGCGGATAAACCGCATATTCGTAACCGTCACCGACATAAATATCTCTGTATGCTTCGATGCGAGACTGCAACATACCGAGTTCTCTGGCTTCCGATTCAAGGTTATCACCCGGAGTGTAGAAGGATCCTGCAAATCCACCGACATAGTCGTTTCCGCTGACAGAGCCTGTGTGGTAGCAGAATTTCATTTCGTAGCCATCAAGTTCAATTGCACCTGCAATACCACCAATGTAATCACCCGTAGATTCAACCGAGCCGACATTTGTACAGCCGTCTATACCTGTAACATCTGTACCGATTGTTGATGTTAAACCGCCGACATAGCTACCGTCTGAAATTACCTTGCCGTTATTGATACAATCAACAAACCATTCGGTTTCATTCTGCAAACCGACGATACCGCCACAATAATCCGAACCGATAACAGTTCCGTTGTTTTTGCAGGATTGGAAATAAGAACAAGTATTTGCTTTACCGACGATACCGCCTGTGTTTGCTGCACGGTTAATGATTATTCCGTCAAAGGTAATGTTTGAAAAAAACGAATTTTCAGCTACACCGCAAAGCGCACCGACATTTTCCACAGGTGTTTCACGCAGGTCAAAAAGTGAATTGCTGATTTTAATGTTCATAAATTTAGCGGATGAAGCCTCACTGAATAAGCCTTGTGACGTCATGTAAAGTCCGCTGATTGAATAACCGTTACTTATAAGCTCACCCTTGAAAACCAGTGCTGATTCACATAGTATAAGATCGCTTTCTTCCGTAATTTCTTTACCGTTATAAAGAGGTGTGTTGTTTTCGTCAAGAGAAAAAACGCCGTCGTTTATAACGATGTCGGAGGTCAGCGCAAATGTAGCGCCTTCACAGGTCTGACCCCGCTGATTAATTAGCTTTATGAATGTTTTAAAATCGTTGTAGTTTTCAATGCGATAAAATCCTCCGCTTTCAATTTCCGTATCTAACGAAAACGAACCGTCCGATGCGAGTGTGAGCGTAGGCATACAGGTGATGATTAACGCCACACAAAGCAGGACACATACTGTTTTAAACCTTTTGCTCATATAATTACCTCCTTAAATTCATTTAAAGATGCCGAGAAACCAGTTGAATACTGTTACAAAGAAATCTGCTATCGCATTGAAGAACTGAACGATCGGGCTGGGCTTTTCCTGAGTTATTTCAAAATTAACAGTTGCCGTGCCCTTGTAATTACCTATTCCTTTAATTCTTACGGTACCGGTCCCGATTGAATTATTGTTTTCATAGGTAATAGAATAGTCCTTACCCTCCTGAAGCTTTTGTCCGCCGAATTTAAGAGAAACTTCGGGAGTGATAGCGACTCCTTCATATTTTTGGTCAGGGATTGATGAAAACTGTACATCGGCAATATTTTTTGCAATGATTGCAAAATCAGCCTTTGAGACAAGCATATCAAAATCCCCCTTTCCCGTTACAACAACACTTGCATTTCCTACATTAACATTATTGTAGAAATCTGCCGTGTAATCGATTTTGCCAAGCTTTTGCGAAGACATTGATACAGTCAACGCAGGCTTTATTTCCTTTGTTGTATAAGTCTGATTCGGAATGGGGTCAACAACGAGAGTTGTTACCTTAATTTTTTGTTTTTGGGCATAGTCCTCTGCATAGGAATCCTCCCAACAGAAAATTGTAACCTTTTCAGAGCCGTCGAAAGCATCGTCTGCGATTTTTTCAACGGAATCCGCAATGACGACAGTCTCGAGATTTTCGCAGTCTGCAAAAGCCTGAGAGCCGATTTCGTTTACATTACCTCCGAGCGAAACTGTCTGCAATTCACTGCAGCACATAAAGCTCTGTGCACCGATATACTGCTTTTCCTCCGGTTCGTAATCACCCTTACCTATCTTTGCCGCTTCAATACTCGAGCCGTAGAATGCCCGATCGGAGATGCCGTGGGTATCCGTGAAGTCAAATCCTCTCAACGGACAACCATAGAAAGCATCCTTGCCTATTATTTTTTCTGCAGGATTCCACTCAAGGATATCAAGCGATTTGCAGTCATAAAAAGCTCTGTAAGGGATATTCGTTACGCTTGTAGGTACGCAAGCTTTTTTCAGCTCGTAACATCCTGTAAACGCACTTGAGCCAATTTCTTCTACACTCTCAGGGAGTATAATTTCCTCTAAATTGGAACAGCCATAAAAGCTTTCTTTTCCGATTACGCGCAGACCATCGTTAAAATTGATTTTCTTCAATTCGTACATCTCTACGAATGTGCCGCGCATTTCTTTAAGGTTTTTCGGTAAGGTTATTTCTTCAATCATTATGCAACGGTGAAAAAGTGCGTCACCAAGATACTCCACACTGTCGGGCAGATTTGCATTCATTTCGGGCACATCAACAGAATAATCTTCTATACCCGTAAAACAAATTGCTTTATCGCAGATAACTTTCAGGCCGTCAGGCAATTTTGTTGACATTTTAGATGAAGAATTTTTATTGTAAAACAATCCGTCCGGAAGAACCTCAACACCCTGAGGAATATTGACACTTTCAAGGGATTTACACTCCAAAAAGGAGCAGTAGCCAAAACGCTCCAGACTTTCGGGGACGATAACTTCGATGAGATTATCATCTCCCGCAAAGGCATAGCTACCGATAGTTTTAACGCCTTCGGGAAGAATTACTTTTTTGAAATTATATGTATGTTCAAACTCGAGAGCCCACCACTGATCTCCCGCTTTTGTTGCTTGTGAAAAAGCAAAATCGCCAACAGCAACAACAGGATGACCGTCAATTTTGTTCGGCACGGTAACTTCTTCCGCATCAAAATTGGTATAGCGTACGATTGTTGCTCCGTCCTGATTGAGCGTATACTGATAATCTACGCTTGTCAGAACGGTTTCGTCATCGCTGTTGCGCAGCTTGTAACGATAGGTGCCATCCTCATAAAACTGCTTCATTCCAAGCTCCTGCAACTTAGAATCTATGCTCAACGACGGAATTCCCTTGAAAACCAATTCAGCAGTTTCGGGGAAATCGACCAAATTTACTGAAATAGAGCAGTGATTTGCAAACTCTTTCTCGAAAACTATTTCCTTAAGCTGCAGACCCCAGAATCCTGTTAATGCAAACATAGTCACCGTTGAAGGAATACTCAGGCTTTCAACTGCCGTAAAATCAAAAATGTTGCTGTAGAGACTGACAAGACCGTCAGAAAGGTTGACCGTTCTGAGTGATGAGCATTGAATAAAAGCATACTCACGGATGGTTTCTATGCTTGACGGGACAGTAACCTCAATCAATGTTTTGTTATCTCTGAAAGCTTCCTTGCCGATAACTTTGACAGGTCTGTTGCCGAGAACAGACGGTACTTCAACAACAGCATCCGTACCATTGTATTTCGTTATCGTTGCATATTCGTCAAAATAAATGATGTACTCCCAGTCGCCATAGGTCAGGGCGTCTGCCTCAATCGTAAAATCGCCGAGACTGACCATTCCGACGGTTGTAATAATCGCCAGAAAAAGTGAAATAATTTTTGAAAGAGTTTTATTCATTGTTGTCACCCTGCACCCTTTCTCTTATGCCGAACTGAGCATAAACCGACTTGTGTTTCACTGTAATCATTGCCGTTCTACCGTCGGGAAGAATTTCTGTTTCAACGGTGTAATCGCCCTCGCTAACTTTTTCTTCCGTATTGTCGCTGTAAACGGCATAGACTTCCATTCCCTCAAGGTCAATGTTGTTGATATCGTCCGTTCTGAAATCAAAATCATCAGGGAATGCGGCATAAATTGAGTTGAGAACCTTTGTATCTTCATCACGGAGCACTCTGACCTTGAATGTTTCTGTAAGGTCTTCGTATTTGACAGTAACGGTTTCGTATTTTTCCTCTTTGCCGAAATTTTTATCGGTGGTGATTTCAAAATCTTCCGCAGAAATGGTTTTAACATTGCCGTCAGACATTTCAATTTTAACAATAACTCCGTTCGGGTCAAACTTTTCACCGACGACATACTCATCCTTGAAAGCGGAATTAAAAGAAATAATCAGCTTTGTTGGTAAAACAGCTGTGGTGGACTCAGTTGTTGTCGTTGTCGTGGTAGTGGTTGTTGTTACTGTTGTGGCCGTTGTTTTCTCCGCTTCTCTTTGTTCACGGATTTTCTCCACCGTGTAACCGACAGCAACCGTACCGATTGAAGCAGCAAGAATAATCGCGCAGGCAACAAGGATGCTCCATACCTTCTTGCTGAATCTTCCCTTATAAGTTTTATTGATAAACGGAATAACATTTGAATAATCGTCATTAACAAGGTTATCAAGAATGTCGATACATTCGTCAATCAAGTCGCAATCAGGCTCATCCTTGAGAAGCTCGTTATCAATAACACTGTTTATGAGTTCTGCTATTTCAATTTTTAATGTGTTTTCATCTAAAATCTCATTCAGAATTCTTTTATCTATCTTAATCTCGTTCACGGTATCACCTCATTCGAAAAAATTCTGTTCGTAAATCAAGTCTTTTATCCTTTGCCGCAGTCGTGAAACTCTTTTCGCTACGGCTGTTGGTTGAATGTTCAGTATTTCTGCAATTTCTTTTAACGATTTTTGCTGAACATATTTTAGTATGTACAGCTCCTGTTCCTGTTCGGACAGTGTCGCTATCAGAATCCGTGCAAATTCGTCATAGTCGAAGTCATCGGATATTATCGGCGGTGCAGGTGCATTTTCCGCTTCGGTCAGCTCAACCGTCCGTTTACGTTCTTTACTGTAATGTTCGACCGTCCGTTTGACGAAGTTGTCTGCCGTCCTATAAAGAAAGGCCCTTGGCTGTTCGACCGTTTCGCCCTCATTCAGTTTCCTTTGAAGTACGACAAAGGCATCCTGAACGCAATCCTCAGCGTGTTCGCTGAATTCACCGAGACGCACACGGCAATATTTAAATATACTTTGATAATACTTTTCGTAACAGTCGTTGATAAACTGTTCAACGGATAATTTTTCGTTCACCGTATGCACCTCCTTTTTTACCTTCTATTTAGTAGTCAGCCAAATCACGGTTTGTGACATAAAAAATCTAAATATTTTCAAAAAACATTATAAATCTTTTTACAGACTTATTATATTGACATAATAACCAATAAACCCGACATCATTTCTATCGTGATGCCGGGTTCTTGTTTTTATTAAAATTATTTCCATCTAACATATTATAACTGAATATTCTATATAAACGGATTATTCAACCGTATATTCAAGTGTGCCTACTTGTCTCCAGACATTATTACGGTAGATGAGAATGCGGATTTCGTTGAGTCCGTCTTTGTTCATCCAAGTTTTACATGTGAATATTTTGTTTCCATATTCGTCTGTTGCTTTTGGTGCTACTGTAACAGTTGTGTTGTCTGGCATCTTGAACATCACTTTTTCTGTCTTGTCATCAGCGATAACAGTTGCAGGTACGGGGCCTAACTTACCTGATGTAGAAGAAAGCTCCATTGAAATAATGGGATTGTACGGTTCAATTCTAAATTTGTATTTACCTATATCCCATTTACTGCTTACTTTGCCACGAACTTTAATTTCGTTACCTACGCTCATGTTTGAGTGAATATTCCATACTTCATAAGCAAGGTCACGGCTTAAATCATTAACAACTTCGCCATCTGTGTTGTAGCTTGTGATAGTTACATTCTTATGGTATCTGTCATAGGTTCTCGTACCACCGTCAGCTTCCATAAATTGAATCATAGATTTTCTGCCGTTGGCGGTTACAGTAAAGTCTTTGTGGGTATCTTCTTGCTGAATATATTCAACTTTTGTAATATCAGATGTGATTGCTCTGTTTTCACAAGCACTTGTTCTGATTGTGATTTCTTCAAAGTCTCCATCCTTGCTTGTTACTTCACAATAGTAATATGCTGCAGCAGGATAATCTGCAGGATTAAATGTTTTACTTGTTGCACCTTCAATAGCTTTACCTGTTGTATTGTTGTCGGATGTATTGCTGTACCATTGATAAGTGCGGTTGAAACCTACAACATCTGCTTCAAGTTCGCCCATATATGACTTATAATATTCAGGCAAGTCCTGAACAACTGCTGTATCTGGGGTAACTTCAATGAATTTAAAACCGTTTTCCTTTGTCCATTGTTCAGTTAATGTGCCTGCAGTTCCATAAACAGTACAAGTTACATTGTCAGCCGTTATTTCTGTATTAGCGGTGAAAGTTTCAATTGTAGATGGGAGAACCAAAATATAGTTAACATCCCCGACAGGTGATATAGGAATATCACCTAAATTCCTCAGGTTTGAAAACTCTACTCGTTTTATAAAATAGTTTTTGGAAGACAGATCTCCATCACCAATTGTTTCAACCAAAGGTAAGTCTAAATTAGTGGCAATAAAGGATTCTGCAAACCAACTTGTTTTACCTCCCTTTATATTTTCACCATGATATTTTAGCTTGGGTACATTAACTTTTATTAAATTGAGAGTCGTATGCATAAAAGCATATCCTGCAGTTTCAAGCTCGGGTAAATTAGCGTAAGTAATACCACTACCAGCAAAGGCATTCATTCCGGCAGATTTAAGCTTCGGAAAATCTACGCCGTTGAGATATGAAGTGGTGGCAAAGGAATACATCTCAATTCTTTCGACATTAGGCAAATAAACATATGTTACACCTGCTCTACGAAAGGCATCACTACCAATTTCTACGACAGATTCACCGTAAACATAGGAGATGCTTTCACAGTTATAAAATCCACCACTAAGCTTCGTTATAGTGTTTGGAAGCATAACACTAACAACTTGTGAATCGTCAAATAATTTTTTTGATAAATCTTTTACGATGGTTCCATTAATTGATTCAGGAATACAAAGAATCTCAGAATTACCCGTATAGGATAAGATCTTTCCACTTTCATCTATACTGAAATTTTCTCCATCTTCTTCTATCCATGACCGATAGAAACCGGAAAACATCTCACTTCTCAAACCTTCGTTGCCATAAGCAACAGCTTTTACTATGACATTATCGTTACAAATTTCAATAGGCTCTGTATATAAAATACCGTTATTTTTGGTTGGCACTGTTTGGTCAAGTGTATAATAAATTTCATTACTGTTGTCACTTGATATTTCCAAAACGATTTTTCGGAAATGATCTCCAGGTTCTAGATTAACCTTTATATCGGATTGTCTCTTGCCTAAAACATCAATAGCATCAACAACTCCAGTACCGTACAAATCGGCAATCATTTCATGCAAGGCAAACATTTCATCAAAACTGAATGCTGTTTCCTTGATTTTATCCTTAATATCACTTACTGAATATTCTCGATTCAAAGAGCGGATTATTGCACAAACAGCAGCTACATAAGGCGAAGAAAACGATGTACCATTTGACACGGTATAAGAATTATTGAGAGTAGCAAGTGGAATATTTTCTCCCGGAGCAGCGATATCGACACTTTCTCCAAAGTTCGTAAAAGAACTTGGAAGACATTTTTCATTTGTAGACGCCACTGTTATTACATAGGGAGATTTTGAGGGATATGGTCGAGTTTGCCACATTTCTGTAATTATCGACTCATTTCCGGCAGATGATACAGTTACTATATCGCTATCATATGCATATTGGAGAGCGTCAACAAACAATCCTTCTTTAGCGGTTATACCAAAACTTGTGTTGATTATAGCCACATCATCTTCAATAGCCTGCAAAACAGCTAATGTAGCTCCTGTTTCGGTTGTTGTTCCGTCATGGGAAAGTTTGTATGAGGCGATTTTAACATTATCAGGTGTCGAATCTACAATAACGGAGGCAACCATAGTTCCATGTCCTTGGGTTGTATCTAATTCTGAGCCCTCGATTCCTGCGCCTGATGAATTGAACCTGGTTTCAATTAACCTGCCCTGTAAGAACTCGTGACCCAGTTCTACACCGGTATCAATTACGCCAACTACAATTTCTTGTAGTTCAGTTTGATCACAAATCAAATAATCTTTTAACTCATACAATCCAATAGATTCTGCTCCCCATGAATTCAAACGAGTCGGTGCAATACTTTTTTTAGAAACTGTTTGCAATTCAACATCGGAGTCATCAATCTTATAGAATTTATCAACATAAACGAATTGAATGTCAGATTGATTAGAATAGTATTCATATGCTGATTCAGTAGCAGTTTTATTCTTGAACTGTACAATATGGTAATCTTTAAATCCGCTTGCAATACCAACGGAGTTTAGCGTTTCCGGTTGTTTATTAGATTTTATAATTAATCTACAAGAAGAAAAGTCAGTTTCGTTAGGGGGAGCATCCTGAATATAACTTGAAGTGTTAAACTCAATTTCAGGTTCATAAGAAATGAGTTCCATTGCATCGCTGACAAAACCTTGTATATCTTCTGTATTGTTCTTAGCTGAACTGCTAAAATCAAAAGCAAACATAGAAAAAACCAATGTTGCAATTAGAATAGTACTTATTATTTTTTTCATAATCTTTGCTCCTTTCTAAGTTTACTTCACGAAAATCTCAATATTATTTTCAATAAAATTGTATAGTATAAAAAATCAAAAATAAAGTTCAGGTGCAAAACTATAGAAAAAAGCGACAAAAAAAATAAACGGTTGGTAAAAACAAAGCAAAATCTACTTGCAAAAAATGTAAGCAGCACCCATTTGGAAGCTGCTTATCTCTATTTGCTATTGCGGGAAATCTTTAGTCAGATTCTTATATTAATTAAAAATTGAACCAAATATAGAACCAAAAGTTCCTCCAACTCCACCGATAACGACAATCCAGAAAGTCAAAAATGCACCGACTAATCTATCATAAACTTCTTCAAAGAAAGTTTTCTCAGGCAGAGTTTCAATAGTAATTTCGTCTTCTGCAAGTACTTCTCCATCCTGTGAAATAAGCTGGAGTTTAATGTTTGTATTACCAAGGAAATGAATAAATGCAACCGGTCCGGTTTCAGTCTTTTCGGCTACACTGTCTATAAAAACGCTTTCACCTTCAATAGACCACAAAAGAGTTGCATTTTCATCTGCACTGTTATAGTCTGCAGAAAGCGAAAACTTATCATTAATTCTGAATGCTACACGACCAGAATCATTCTGAATTTTACAGAAATCTGCAGTTTTTTCAGCTGCATATGCAGGGTTAACAGAACCTATCATAAATATCATAACTACACATAAAACAAGTGATAAAATTTTCTTAAACATATTTTTCATAATAATTATTCCTTTCTGAATTTCAAATGGTTTTATTGTACTTTGTTGTTCTGAACCACCTCTTTTCTCAAGCATAAGCCTTTGAGATTGGTTTTATAAAAATTTCCCTTGAAAGAATTATAGAGTATCGAATATAAAAAAGTAAGGTCAGAAGCAAAACTATCGAAAAAAGCGACAAAAATATTAAAAAAAGACAAGCAATCAACTAAGATTGCTTGTCTTGACAGGTATTAAAATCACTATTTTAAACTCGTTGTTTTCAAACATCCACTCAAATTCACCGTTGTAATTCTTCAAAGCTTTGGCGACACTTCGTATTCCGTAACCGTGGGATTTCTTGTTTTCCTTGGTTGTAATCAAGGTATCGTTATCCGTAATCGGCTCACTTGAACAACTGTTTTTCAGAATAATCTTGTGGAACTTGTTGTCACAGTCCAGTGCAAGCTCGATATACGGTTCTGATTCCTTTTCCGCTCTCTCGACTGCATTTCTTAAAATGTTATCAAGAATAGCTGATAAATCATAATCGCTGATAAACGAAAGGTTTTCGTTAGGGGCAACTGTTGTGAAACGGATATTTTTATCTTTGCACAGCAGAGCGTACTTATTGATTATGACATCAAGCACACGGTTCTTTGTTTTAGCTTTGATTGATACTTCATTCGATTTATCGTATATGTCCTGAATGTACTGCTTGACATTTTCTTCCGTAGTCAGGTTGCTTATGTTGATAAGATTATTACGGATGTCGTGAATAAAGATTCGTGTCTCCTCGTCTTTCTTTTCGAGAATATCAAGGTATTCAAAGTTGATTGCCTGCTTCTGCTCAACCATTTCCATATCGTGCAGTTTCTTCTGATTGTCAATCGTTCTTTCGTGAACACTGAAAACAACGATGTTTGCAACAAACATAAGAACTTCAGCAATTATACAAACGGTTGTTGAAAGAACATTTGATTGAAAATATTGGCTTTGTACTCGCAAAGCAACCGTGATAAAAAAGGTTGTTGCAGGAAGTATTGTTAAATATAGCGAAGATTTTGTGCCGCCCTTTTCCATTTGCTTTTTTGAAAATGATGTGATTATCGTCAACAGAATGAAATATAAAAATTTTGAGGCGAAGGCTTCTTCAACTAGTATCACGAAATCATTTTTAAAATGCGTTATCTCCAGATGGAGAATATATGAAACTAAGAAAATTATAATATATTCTGCACTTGCCATTAAAGTAACCAACACCAAAGAATGGAAAACGGCAAGCTTTTTATCGCATCTGAAAGCGAAATAAAGAACTAAACCATAGAGAATGAGTGTTGCAACGATGTTTGTAACTTCATTAAGAAAAATGCTGAAAAGCAGCCAAAGTATAACATTTGCACCAAAGCAGATGCTTATAGATGTTGCAAAGTTTTTTCTGTAGGGAAATAGTCGGTAGCCATACCAGAACAAAATATATGTCCCTAAAGCATAAACCAAAAACATTGTTGCGGAGAGTACTAATTTACTCATTTCACACCCCTCTTTCTGCAAACGAAAACATTTTCTTGCGGAATTCTGACTGTTTGCTCGGTGCGATTGAAATAATATACTTTTGGTCTTCGTGAGCCAATGTAAGCGATGAACGGTTAAAGCTCTCTACAAAATTGAAATTTATTATATAGCTTGCGTGCGGTGAGCAAAAATTCAATTCGTCCAGCTTGCCTTTCCAATATGCAAGAGTTTCATTGGATATATACTGGCCTTTTGTTGTTACGATTTTAGATTTTCTTTTGTATGTTTCGCAGAAGATTATTGACTGAGTTGAAACCATTACGGAGTCATTGTTCGGGCAGATGATTTTGATATCTCTGCCTGAAATTGAAAGCAATGCCGCATCCAATGAACGGTACAGCCGGGTAACATCCAACGGCTTCTGCAAAAATCTGTAAGCACCGAGCTCGAAAGCATCGTCAAGATACTCAGAGTATGCAGTAATCATCAAGATTATAATATTGCTGAATTTCTGCTTGAGCTTTTTACCGACTTCAACACCGCTGACGGACGGCATTTCAACATCAAGAAAAGCCATGTCGAAGATAACATCGCTGCGAAGCAAATCTTCACCGTTTTCAAAGCTGAAGATTTCTGCGTCTATGGACTTTATTCCGAAATAATAGTTCAAAGCCTTTTCGACTTCTTCTGTTACTCTTGATTCATCATCACAAATTGCAATTTTCATTATTCTTACTCCTTGCATATGAATACAATTATACATTTTTATTATTACAAAAGGAGTATAACTTGTCAATGGAAATGCAAAACTATCGAAAAAAGCGACAAATTTATTAATTAAAGGAACTTAATACATTATCCCTCGGTTTCATTTATGACGATACCGAGGGATTTTTCTTTTATATTCAAAAAAATTCTTTCTAACATATTAAATATGAAGACACAGGATATAGGAGTTTCTCACACAAGGACAGATTCTTGTTGCTTGTGGGTGGAGGAGCGATACGGATATGCATTAGGGAAACAGTACAAATCCCAACCCGTTTTTTACGGGTGGATTTCCGTCATCCCTTCGTTAAAATACTCGCAAATCCGCAAGGATTTGCTGTGCTTTGTGCCTTGGTATACCGAAAATCTCCCTCGTAAAAAATCTGCGACCCAAAAGTCGAAGATTTTTATTGGATTTTCGGTGGCTGAGAGTGCAGGAAGGCTGACGCCTTTCAAACTATAAACGCCGGAAAGCCTCAAAAAGAACGGCTTTTGGGCGAGTTTGGATTTATGCTGTTTCCCTAAGTATTGTTCGTCCGCTGAGATGCCGTGAGATGCGAATTGTTTTAAAATTTGCAGGCAGGCATCTCCTTCCAAACCAAAACAATTTTTTAAAACAGTTTACAGTTTTGGTTTGGGGACAGAGTTGAGAAAATTGTTTTAAAAACAACTCTGTCCCGGAACGGTTGCTTTTTGAAAGAAAAGAACCGGTCCGTGCTAACGGTTATTCAGTTATTTAACGGAATAACCAGTTAGCAGGACGAAGAAGTGTTTTTTCACTTCGGTGTAACGGGTTTGCATCGACCCTTACGGATGAATTTTAAAACAAAATTCGTCGCTCTTTGAATGAGCCCTTGAACAGTTTAACTCCTTTAGCCATCATCAATTCAATCAATGTCACAATTCTCAGCGGCTATTTTCCCGCCGAAAAGACCAAAAATACTCGTTAATACATAAAGTATTGCCTGTGTTTTTTGTCCTTCTCGACAAAAAACTATCTCGCTGATAATCGCAACCTGATTTAATCGACGATGGCTGTGGTGGACGGTCTGAAAGTCCGTTGCTTACGCAAAAACTTTCAAAAATCTTGTAAAGGTGAAAAAGACGGACTAATAACAGTTTTTTGTTTTCGTCTAACATATTATCTATGAACGATTTAAATTCGTTAAATTTTCTTACGAAAGGAGGTGTGTTAATGTCAAAGAACCCAACAAGCAGAAAGGTTGGGGAGGTGTTGAATATTGAAATTAAGAAAGGAACGGAAAATATTCCGAAAGCAGTATATTCAGAATTAGCAAGATGCTTTTTCTCTGAAATAACAGAATTTTATAATAATCAAAGAAAGGATTGATAGAATGAACAACTCAATCAAAATAAATTATTTAAAAAGTAAAGCTTACGGCCTTTACAAAAGCGTTTTTGCGCGCTATATTAAAAACCCCAAGGAGGAATGAAAATGAACGCAGTTATATATGCAAGATACTCAAGCAGTAACCAACGTGAGGAATCCACTGAAGGTCAGGTTCGTGAATGCAAGGCTTATGCAGAAAAGAACGGACAAACCATTGTAGGTATATACATAGACAGAGCTCGCTCTGCAACAACAGATAACAGACCCGACTTCAAAAAGATGATTAAGGACAGTTCAAACAAGAAATTCGATGCTGTTATCGTATGGAAACTTGACCGTTTCGCCCGAAATCGTTACGACTCAGCACATTACAAACGTCTGCTGAGAAAGAACAGTGTTTAGGTTATATCTGCAACAGAAAACATTGCCGAAGGTTCAAACGGAATTATAATGGAAACTTTTCTTGAAGGAATGGCAGAATACTACTCGGCTGAACTTTCCGAAAAGGTTATAAGAGGAATTACAGAAAATGCACTCAAGTGTAAATATAACGGTGGTGTTGTACCTTTAGGTTATGTTGTTGATGAGGAACATCACTTGCAGATAGACCCCTTGACTGCACCTGCAGTTCTTGATGCTTTTTAGAGTTATGCTGACGGAAAGTCGATGAAGGAAGTTGCAGAAGATATGTGCAGCAAGGGAATCAGAAACAACCGTGGAGGAAAGATTACTTTCAATGTTCTGACACATATGTTTCATAATCGCAGATACATAGGCGAATACAAGTACCGCGATATTATTCATCCGAACGGAATTCCTGCAATAGTTCCGTTAGATTTGTTTGAAAAAGTTCAGGACAGAATGGCACAGACGAAAAAAGCGCCTGCAAAACATAAAGCAGAAGATGACTATCTGCTTTCACCGAAGTTATATTGCGGAAAATGCAACAGGCTTATGGTCGGAGAAAGCGAAACAAAGCGTTTAGACCATAAACGAAGACTGATAAATACTTTTGTTAACTCAGTTTATCTGTATGACGACAGAATTGTCATTAACTTCAACTACAAGGACGGCGCAAAAACCGTCCGCGTAGACGAAGTTAAAAATTTACTCCTGAGTTCGGATTCTAATGTATATGCTCTGCCATAAAAAGCAGGTCTTTTGACCTGCTTTTATTTTTTTGTCCCGGAAATTGATTTATACAAATCACAGATATTGACATATTTTTAACACGATGGTATAATTATAAACTGCCAAAGGATATTTAATTGTTTTGGAGGTGTATTTATATGAAAAAATTCTTATCCGTATTTCTGGCGGTAGTTCTTATTTTTTCTCTTTCTCTCCCTGCTTTTTCGTGGGTTGATGTAAATGAGACAAAAAGTCAGATCCCCGTAATCCGTATTTCAGGTGACGGTGAAGCTCTTTATGACGAAGAGGGAAAAAAGATTTTTCACTATAAGGATGTTGTGAATCTGGTGAAGGGCAACTCGTCAACAGATAATACAGAATTGTATAAATCTATGGCAGAGAATCTTCTCCCTGCTCTTACCAAGGGTCTTATTACGGACAACTGGGATGATCTTTATGTAGGTCTTGAAACAGAAATCAGCAAGATTTTTGAAAACTCTTTGCTGGACGAAAACGGTAATGTAACCAACAATTCAGGCTTATCGGCAAACCGTAAGCAGCAGATGGAAAACAAGAGAAACAACAGCCAGATGGGCAGTAAGGGTTATTTCGCATGGGATGACTATTGGTTCCATTATGACTGGCGCCTTGATCCGATGGAAACTGCTGATGTGTTCCACTCCTTTATTCAGGATATCAAGAGAACAACAGGCTGTGAAAAGGTTGGCATTGCAGCAACATGCCTCGGCACAAATATTGTAATGGCTTATGTTGCAAAATACGGTGTTGAGGATATTCAGGGCATCGGTATGGACGGAAGCGTTGTCGGCGGTGCAGAGATTCTCAGCGAGGTTGTCTGTGCAAAATTCGATGTTGATCCTGCAGCACTTATGAGAATTCTCCGTGATGTTGAGGGTCTCGGTATGTTCGATATGGAAGATTTCATTATGGAAACTATCGAAATGCTTGTACGCACAGGTGTTCTTGAAGGTGTTATCAGCACAACAGAAAATATTTTCTACGACAAGCTTGTTGAAGGTGTAACTTCTGCTCTTGCACTTTCTACATTCTACACATGGCCTAACTACTGGGCAAGCGTTTCTCCCGAAGACTATGAGTCTGCAAAGTACTATGTTTTCGGAGATGAAGGCAGCGAAAAGAGAGTGAAATATGCAGGCCTTATCGAGAAGCTTGATAACTACGACAGAGAAGTTCGTCAGAGGATTCCTGAGCTTATTCAGAAGATTAAGGACGGCGGTGCAAACTTTGGTGTTATTTCAAAGTATGGCTTCCAGATGATGCCGATTTGTGCAACATCAGATGCAGTTTCCGACCAGTTTGCATCTGTTAAGCGTTCATCCTTCGGTGCTACAACACCGAGCCTTTACAATACACTTTCAGATGAGTACATCAATCAGCGTATTGCTGAGGGTAAGGGCAAGTATATCTCTCCCGATAAGCTTATTGATGCATCAACCTGTATCTGTCCTGATAACACATGGTTTATCAAAGGCTCAAGTCACTCTAACTGGACAACATACGAGCTGAAGATTCTTTATGAGGTAGCAACTGCTGACCGACAGCTGACTGTAGACGATTTCCCGTACACTCAGTTTATGGTTTATAATACAGCAGAAGACAGTCTTCAGCCGATGACTGAGGAAAACTGCAACACAGAGTATTGGGATACTGACCCCGATATCTATAAGCCGACATCCTTCTTTGATAAGATTAAGGTTGCGTTTACTGCTTTTGCAAAGTGGTTCAAGCTCTTTATCGAGTATATGGCTGCATCAGAAAAAGCAGCTTGACTGAAGATAATTTAACAGTATGAAATAATAATAGCTGTCTTGGAAACAAGACAGCTATTTGCTTTTTATATTCAGTTTTTTCGGGTTTTCTTTTCAAGCAGAATCGCTACGGCAAGTGCTGTGATACCTGCAACAAGCTTACCTATGATTACGGCAAGGATGTGAGCTTCGTTAAAAGAAAGTGTAAATGCAAGATGATCACCGAAAACGAATGCGGCAGAAACTGCAAACGCAAGGTTCATAACTCTGCCCTTGCGGTTCATTTTGTCGGCACTTTCCATTGTTGCGATTGAGTTAGCAAGTGTTGCAATCAGTCCCACAACAGAAGCGTCATCAAGCTTGAGATTTTTGCCGAGTGCCGAAAGCGGCTTTTTAAGAAGCTTTGATATTATCGCAATCAGCGGAAATGTTCCGGCAAGTGTGATACAGATTGTGAAAACCGTTACGGCGCTGTCCGTAATAGGAGCTGTGTTTTTTAGAACGGTGATGCCTGTAAGCTCCTGAAAAATTCCAATTACAAGACCGAATGTGATAAGGGCTGCGATAATTTTGCCGAAAACTGAGAAAACCTTTATCGTTGCCGACGGAAATTTTAAAAGGCCGATGATAATTATAACGGAAATAAAAATTGCGGGTGCAAGGTTTATAAGCACGGTGAGGGGAGAGATCCCCATTACGATACCCGATACGAAGCATCCGACAGGAATTGTACTGATACCGCAGAGAAGTCCGAGCAGGACGTCGTTGTGGTTTTCTTTTTTTGCTGAACGCAGTGCAACGGGAATGGTAAAGGAGATCGTGGCACCAAGCATCGAGGCTACACAAAGACCGTGAAATGATCCGAGCAGCTCGTTCTGTGCAATGCTCTGAGCAAGTGAAGCACCGCCCATATCGTTTGCGATCAGTATTCCCGCGAGTGCAGACGGGTCAAAGCCGAAGAGACTTGCCACAGGCGTTATCACGGGTACGAGCAGGTCAGCGAGAGCAGGTGCAATAGTCATCATACCAATCATCGAGAGCGACAGCGGACCGAGCGTCATTATTCCTTTTTCAAATTCATCGCCGAGCTTTAATCGGTTGCCGAAGATTTTATCCAACGCGCCGATTACGGCAAACACTGCCATTACGGTAGCAAGTATCTGTGCCAAAATATCACATCCGTTTTAAATACTTGTTACATTATATATTAGCAGGTCGGTTAAAGCAAGAAGAAATTATTCAACATAAACGGCAATCACCGTCATATCGTCAAGGTGCTTCCCGATTTTTCGTTCGCACGCGGAGTTAAGAATGTATCGTGCAAGGTCGTCGGGAGAGTTTTCGGTGTTCCAGAGTCTGAGCTCGTGCTGAATCCAGTTGTTACATTCACCGAGTATTCCGTCTGATACCATAAGGATTATATCACCCTTCTGCAACGATGCTGTTGCGTCGGAAAAACTGATGTCACGCAGAATTCCTATCGGCAGACTCGGCTGTTCAAGCTGTGCAACATTGTCCTTGTGGCGGATGAAGGTTGCCGATGCACCTGCCTTCATAAAGTCAGTCTTACCTGTGTAAAGGTCAATACAGACAACATCGAGCGTAGCAAGAGATTCGTCAGAGCTTTTTACAAGCAGTGCAGAGTTGGCAATCCGAAGGGCGGAATCAAAGCTGAGTCCCGATTTGATAAGCTTCGAGAAAAGCTCGGCAGCCATTGCCGAATCCACAGCGGCACGGCTGCCCGTACCCATTCCGTCGCTCAGAATTATTATGTATCTGCCATTATTGTCACGGAAGCTGCGGTAATAGTCGCCGCACACATCCTCCTCGTCAGTTGCACGGCTGACGGCTCCGATAGAGATTCTGTAATCTATCATCTGCCTGAAGGTCAGCGTATGCTTGTCCTCATCCTCGTAAAGCTCGGGGATGTCGAACTTTGTCCCTGTTGCGGTTGAAAGATTTTTTGTGAACTGAGTAACATTGAAATCGGACCGCGGCTCGGTGATGTCGAGCGTTACCGTGACTCTGCCGAATTTGTCAAGCTGACAGTCTGCACTCAGCACATTCAGTCCCGATTGTAAAGCCTCGGTACTGCACAGGTCTGCAAGGTCAGTGTTTGTGTTGATGTCCTCTTCAAAGTCACACGCGAGGTTATGCAGGATGTCCGCCATGCTTCTGAACTGGTCGCACATAAGACCTTGCATCTGACATATTTTACCTTGTGCACCAAGGGATGCCACAAAAGCCAGATGACGGTTGTAAAGCTCGGCTTTCATCTGAGTAAAAGAGTAGCACGACGAGTAAAAGCCTTTCGGAAATCGCGTTTCGTCAAGCTCGGCACGGTTTTGCAGAGCTTGTGCGATTCTGTCTATTCCCTCGTCGGTAGGGGTTTTTACTTCACTTCTGCAGCTTTCCTTAAGGTCACATTCACTGCAGACCTTGTTCCATGCGTTTCTCAGCACTTCGTTAAGCTGAGTCTGCGTCAGAGGATTGAGAGTGTTTTGCACCGTATCAACGCATACGCAGACATCGGTTATCGCATCAGATGCCATTATAAGCTTTTCTGACAGCAGTCTGCTGCTGTCACTTTTTATATAGGTCGGTACGGGAATATTGATTTTTGACGAGAGTGAATCAAAATAACGGTCAGGAACTGCAAGGAAAATTGCACTTGCTGCTATGCTTTCAAAAATAGCCATGTAGGAGTTTAGTGTACCGTCGGCGAAGGCACAGACGGCAATCGGTGCAAGGTAGCCCACAACGCACCACAGCTTGCCCTTGCGTGAGAATTCACCGCCCGAAAGACCGCCCAACGCATAGCCGATACTGATAAATCCGACCTCTGAGCTGAGTCCCGCACAAACTCCGAGACATATACCGCAGAGTGATCCTCCGCCCGAATTTCGCAGCCGTGCGAAAAGCAGAATGCACAGCGAAAAAAGCATCGTTACGGGCGAAAAGCCGAGGATTTTGTATTTGTAAAAGGGCATAAGAATGATACCGAAGGTTATCAGCACGGTGATAATTTCAAATGTAGTGAAGCGAGAAAATTCCTTTTTGCCCCACACAAGCTCATTTGCATTTTCAAAAAGATACGCACCGATAAAGCACAGCACACTCTCATAAACCACGCACAGAAAGGACTCAAATCCAAAGCCTGTTGCAAATACAATTGCCGAGCCCGTCAGAAAAAGGCTCAGAAGAGCATTCATATAAGATGCAATTTTGAAAAGGTCATCTGTTATGTAACGGATGTATATACCCTTGTTAAAAAGGCAAAGCAATACGGCAGCACAGTATTTGACACAGTCCGTGCCGTCAAAAAAGAAAAAAGAGCCGATGATTGCACCTGCTCCTGCCCAGAAAGAGTTAACAAGACCCGAAGCACAGGTGAGTGAAACGGCAAACGGAGAAAAGATTCCCGACACAAACGGATTACTGAGTAAAAAAGCACCGATGAATGTTGTAAGACTCTTTACAACGGTAACAAACTGCGTTTTCTCTGCAATACCGGCACTTTTGCGGGATATAGTTTCCTTTATTTTGGTTATCTCCATTTTGATTTTCCTTTCAGAAGATTTTTGTTTATTCTATATCCGTTCCACTGAAAATTATGTCATAACAGACTGACGATAAAAATATTTTTTTATCACAAATACTTGTCATAAAAAACATATTGTAATTTACTGTATTATCGTGATATAATATATTGATTTATTATGTTGATTTATTATCATTTTTTAAAATTTATTTGAAACGGTGAGCTTTATGGAAAAAGATATGACTTCTCCGAGAGAAGATTTAATTATCGGCAGAAATGCCGTCAGTGAAGCATTGAGAAGCGGAAGAGCAATTGATACATTGCTCGTTTCGCGCGGTGAGCGTAACGGCTCAATCGGCAGAATTATTTCCGAATGCCGTGATAAGGGCGTTGTGATTAAAGAGGTGGACCGTAAAAAGCTTGACCTTATGTGCGGAGGTGCCGTGCATCAGGGTGTTGCAGCTTATGCCGCTTCTCACGAATATTCGAGCGTGGAGGATATTTTTGCTCTGGCCGAGGAACGCGGTGAAAAGCCATTCATTATTATATGTGACGAGCTTGAGGACCCTCATAACCTCGGTGCCGTGCTCCGTACGGCAGAGGCAACGGGTGCTCACGGTGTTATCATTCCCAAAAGAAGAAATGCATCGCTCAGCTATGTTGTCGGCAAGGCAAGTGCAGGCGCGGTTGAGTATGTGCCTGTTGCACGTGTTGCAAACATTGCGCAGACAATTGATGAGCTTAAAGAAAAAGGCGTATGGTTTTACGCTGCGGATATGGATGGAGAAAACTGGTGCAGTGTGGACTATGACGGAGCAGTCGGTCTTGTTATCGGCTCGGAGGGCAGAGGAGTCAGCCGTCTTGTAAAAGAAAAATGTGATTTCATTGTTTCGATGCCTATGAAGGGCAGGATAAATTCGCTTAATGCATCGGTTGCAGCAGGTGTGCTTATGTACGAGGTTGCAAGGCAGAGGTCAGGAATAAAAGCAAAGGGGTGAAAACCTTGTCTGAAATTAACAGAGATGAACTTCGCGAATTGCTTGAGGGTATAAGAGAAAAGCGTCGTCAGGAAGGTCTCGATGAGAACGGAGAGCCTGCAAAAATCTGGACGAATGAGGATATTGACCGCTTGCTCGGTATTGCTGAGGAAAAAATCAGTCAGGCAGAGCAGACGGATGCAAGTATTTATACATCAGAAGAGTCTTTCGGCCATTATGAAGATGATGAAGTGGAAGAATTCAAGCCGTCTCCCGTCGCGACTGCGGTAGAGACTGTTGATATTGCTGAAGAGAATGTATATGATGCGGATGAGCGCGTAAAGTCGATTTTTAGTGACGAAGAGCCACCGAAAAAGGGCGGATTTGATCTTGCATCATCAGTCAGGTCTTTCTCAGGCAAGGCAGCCGGTCTGGCACATAGCTTCCTTGCAAAGGGTAAAAGCTTTATAAGCTCCGTAAAAGCATCAAACGGATCCGATGAGGAAAGATTTAACCTTGAAGACGATGAGTTTGACGAGGATGAATTTGATATTGACGAAGAAACTGAGCTTGAAGAGGATATAAAAATAGCCGATTTCGGCAAAAAGAAAGAGTCTGTTGAAGAGGAAAATTACGAACAGACCGAAGACAGCAAGACAAAGCATATTCAGATTGAAAAGCCGGGTATGATGTACCGCAAGGGTACAAACAGCCTTGATCTTGAGCTTGAGGGCGCACCGACAATCATTTCCGTTGAGGATGTTGATAACGAGGAAGCTGACGGTGACGAGTTCAACAGTATTTTCCGTGAGGCTGAAAAAACCGGACAGATTACCATGCCGGGCTTTGGTGAGGAGCCTCGCGAGGATAAGCCTGAGCGTATTGACGAAAGCGAAGCGGAAAAGGAGCTTTTTAAACGCAGAAAGGCAAAAATTGACGGCTTCGTTCTTTTCGGCGACGAAAACAAGAATGATCCTTACGGCTCTGATACGGTAAAGGACCGCCTCGGTGACCTTTTTGAAAATAATGAGGAGCGTCCGCGCCGCAGAGAAGAGCCTGAATTTGTCGGCGTTGAGTATTCGCAGATTAAGGATGCGCGTCGTGTACGCAGATATCTTACTCAGCAGAAGAAAAAGTGTCTGCACAGAGTCATAATACAGGCAGTCTTGCTTGCGTTTGCAATTATCGTCAGCGTAGTTTCGGCATCTGTTACAACCGTTGCGGGAGATAAGATTCTTACAATTCTGTCTAATCTTATAATTATAGCGGCATCACTTGTTACGAGTAATCAGATGATTGCTAACTCTGCAGAACGTCTTAAAAAGAAGATTTTTGACCTTAATACTGCAATTTCCATCGCTTCAGTGATTTGCTTTTTGCAGACTTTCCTGATGTTTGTGCTTTATTTTGCAGACAGAAATACAGTCAGCGTTTTTGCAGGAGCAGGTGTTTCACTGTTCCTGATGAGTGAGCTTACTTCTTACATCACATTCTGCCGTACTGCAGATGCACTTGAACTATGCACAGGTGCAAATAAGGATAAGCTCTACAGCCTTGAAACCGTAACAGACGACAAGGATGTTACGGAGTTCGGTAAGAATGTCAAGGCACCGAGTCCCAGAATCCGTTATTCGAGTCAGACCCGTTTCCCGTCACATCTTATTGAGCTTTGCACAAGCGAAACTCACGTGGATAAGAATATGCGTTTTATCTTTATGATTATCGTAGGAATGAGTGTTATCAATCTTATTGTTGCATGGGCGGTTAACCGTCACTTTGCGGTCGGCTTTGCGGCTTTTTCGACAACGCTCACATTGTGTGTGCCTGCGTATGCGACAATGCTTATTCAGCTTCCTCTGAGCTGGGTGAATAAAAAGTTCAACAAGTCGGGCGGTATGATATCCTGTCAGGAGGCCGTCAATGAGCTTTGCAGAACAAACGCGGTTATTCTTGACAGCAGAGATTTGTTTGATCAGAATTTATGCACAATGCGTGGTTTTAAGGATTTCAAAAAGGTGCGCATTGACGATGCTATGCTTTATGCTGCGGCAATGGTTATCCGTTCGGGCGGACCGTTGACGGGTGTTTTTGACCAGATGGTTGTCAACCGCCGTGATATTCTCCCTGCAGTTAAAACCTTCAGCTATGAAGAAAAGCTTGGTGTATCGGGCTGGATTTATAATCAGAAGGTAATTCTCGGCAACAGAGAGATGATGATACATCACAACATTGATGTTCCTGACGTGATTGATGAGGATAAGTATCTTGAGGCGGGCTATGAAGTTATGTATCTTGCTGTTGCACATCAGCTTGCGGCGATGATAGTTGTTGAGTATGTGCCGAACAAGAAGCTTGCACCTTATCTTAAAAAGCTGCGTGAAAGCGGTGTTACCATACTTGTGCGCAACTGTGACCCGAATGTAACGGAACGAATGATTTCGCACTATTATGAGATGCCTCTCGACAATATAAAAATTCTCAGCTCGGCTTCGGGCAGACTTTTCAAAAAGTACAAGTCGCGTCCGAAGGTCAACTCAAGAGCAGTTGCTGTTCACGACGGAACAACATATACATTTGTAAGAAGCCTTTGCTCGGCTGCAATGCTCAGACACGTGTTCAAGGTTTCAAACACTATGATGCTTGTCGGTATACTTATGAGCTTTGCCGTAGTGCTTGTTCTTTCAATCCTCAATGTGATTGTTGACCTGCCTGCAATTTTTATTATCCTGCTGCAGCTGCTGATGGCGGCGGTGTTTACGGGAATTGCAAAGCTTGCGTCATCATCAAAATAATATGAAAATATAATAAAAAAAGTATTGACAAAGCACGGATATGGTGGTAGAATAACTCCACAACAAAGTGGAATGGTTCGTTCCCACCTTAACGGTCACGTCCGTGCGGTCAATATTCAACGGCGCTTTCGCGTCTTGTATTATGTGATTTTGCACGGGTGGGGTCTGTTCCATCCGTGCTTTGATTTTTATTAGTAAGCATTTGGAGGTGCTTGGACATCAGTACGAAAGAAACTCAGATCAACGAAGAAATCCGCGACAAGGAAGTCAGAGTAATCGATTCCGAAGGCAATCAGCTCGGTGTTATGCCGATTGAAGAGGCTCTCCGCCTTGCAGAAGAAAAGAATACAGACCTTGTTAAAATTGCTCCTCAGGCAAAGCCGCCTGTATGCAAGATTATGGATTACGGCAAGTATCGCTTTGAACAGGCAAAGCGTGAAAAAGAAGCCAAGAAAAACCAAAGAGTTATTGAAATCAAAGAAGTCCGTTTGTCTCTTAATATCGACACTCACGACTTTGAAACAAAGGTTGGCCATGCAATCAAGTTTTTGAAGAGCGGCAACAGAGTTAAGGTTTCAATCAGATTCCGCGGCCGTGAAATGGCTCATCCGGAAAACGGTCTGGTCACAATGAGCAAGTTTGCAGATGCATGCAGCGAGTTCGGTACGGTCGAAAAACCCGCTAAACTTGAAGGTCGTTCGATGCTGATGTTTTTAGCAGCCAAATCATCCAAGAATTAATAAGGAGGAAAAAACCATGCCTAAAATTAAAACACACAGCGGTGCAAAAAAGCGCTTTAAGCTCTCTAAGAACGGTAAGCCCATCCGCGGTCACGCTAACAAGTCTCACATCCTTAACAAGAAGACAACAAAGCGTAAAAGAGGTCTCCGTCAGACAGTTGTTGCTGACACAACAAACGTTAAGCAGATCAAGCGTTTGATTCCTTACAAATAAGAACACGCTGTCTACGGCAGCAATCACAACTAAATTTTAAAATTGGAGGTAACTTACCATGGCTCGTATTAAAGGCGCTACCATGACTCGTAAGAGAAGAAATAAAGTATTAAAAATGGCTAAGGGCTACTATGGCTCAAAGTCAAGTCTTTTCAAAACTGCTAAGCAGGCAGTTATGAAATCAGGTCAGTATGCATACGTTGGACGTAAGCAGAAGAAGCGTGATTTCCGTCGTCTCTGGATCACAAGAATCTCAGCAGCTTGCAAGATGAACGGAATGAACTACTCAACATTCATGAACGGCCTCAACAAGGCAGGTATCACACTTAACCGTAAGATGCTTTCAGAGATCGCAATCGCTGATCCCGCTGCATTCACAGCTCTCACAGAGAAGGCTAAGGCAGCTCTTAAATAATAAGCTTATATCACGCCCCTATAAAGGTGGGGGCGTGAATTTGTCTTTTTATAAGTAGGAGTATTTTGTCATTTTTTCAAAAAGGAGTGAGCACGATGGAGTGCCTGACAGCAAAACAAAACGAGAAAATCAAGTCCGCAGTCAGTGTGCGAGACAGTGCAAAGACCCGCCGCGAAACGGGACTTTTCTTCCTTGAGGGTGCCAGACTCTGCGCAGATGCGGCAGCGAACGGCATCGCAATTTACCGTGCTTTCTGTACGAGTAAATCACTTGAAAAATACGCAGAATATTCCGAAAAAATACTCGCTGCGGCACAGGAATGCTATGAAATTTCGGAAGAAATTGCGCAAAAGCTTTCGGACACACAAAGTCCGCAGGGCATATTCTGTCTTTGCAGAACAAACGAAAAAAATGCGTTGAATGCACAGATAAAGCCTGACGGAAAGTACATTTTTCTTGAAAATGTGCAGGATCCGTCCAATCTCGGTGCGGTCAGCCGTACCGCTGAGGCACTCGGTGTTGACGGTATGTTTGTCTGCGGCGGATGTGATATTTACAACCCGAAGGCATTACGCGCATCAATGGGTTCTGCATTGAGATTGCCGATTTTTACCTGCGAAAACGCGGCAGAGGTTCTTACTCAGCTCGGCGAAAACGGTATGCTCACACTTGCATCCACACCCGACAGCAGTGCCTTGCCGATAACCGAGGTTCCGATGAACGACGGTGTTGTATGTGTTGTCGGCAACGAGGGTAACGGAGTTACGCAGGAGACTATGTCCGTCTGCCGACACAGGGTTACGATCCCGATGAACGGCAGGGCAGAATCACTCAATGCATCAACTGCGGCGGCAATTCTTATCTGGGAGATGGTACGCAAATGAATGATAAGATTTACTGGATATGGCTTCAGCAGGCTTTGGGCATAAATGTGAGTATCAGAACAGATGAAATCACGGGATACTTTGAAACGGCAAAATCCGTTTATTTTGCAGGTGAACGCGAGTGGCGTATTTCAGGAGTTTTCACACCGCGTCAGCTGACGAAGCTTGAAAACCGTGATTTGAAAAAAGCGCAGAATATACTCGATATCTGTGCTAAAAATAATTGGCAAGTGGTTACACCCGATGACGGGAATTACCCGTCTATGCTTTTCAAATTGCCTAATTTTCCTTTGGTGCTTTATGTCAGGGGAGACTTGGACTGTTTGAAAAACAAGATAACTGTTGCCGTTGTCGGCACGCGTAAGCCGACAAGGAACAGTGCAACCATTGCCCGTGCATTGACTGCATCTATAACCCGCTCAGGCGGACTTGTTGTCAGCGGCGGTGCGCTCGGAATCGACTCTGCGGCTCACTGCGGAGCACTTGATGCGAACGGCAAAACCGTTGCGGTGCTCGGTTGCGGACTCAACTGCAATTATCCCGTTGCAAACGATGCTCTTCGCAACGATATCTCAAAAAACGGCGCAGTCATTACGGAATATCCGCCTGATACACAGGCGCTTCCCGGAAATTTCCCCATACGCAACAGGATAATCTCCGGACTTTCTTACGGCACACTCGTCATTGAAGCAGGTGAAAAAAGCGGCTCGCTTATAACCGCAAACTATGCTCTTGAGCAGGGCAGGGATGTTTATGCTGTACCGGGCGACATTGTTTCGGCAGGCTTCACGGGTGCAAACAGACTTATCCGTGACGGTGCTAAGCCCGTATTCAATGCGATGGATGTGCTCGAGGATTATGCAGTACGCTATCCCGAGCTTATCGATTTTGAAAAAATCGAAACAAAGCTTACTTTAAAAAATTACAGTGATCCGCCGTCAACGGCAAAGGTTGATGACAATCCTCCCCGAGGGCAGAAGGGTGAGGTCAGCTTTATCAGACAGGCTGAGCCGCCGCTTCTGAGTGAAAATGCAAGGAAGCTTTACCGTGCTTTCACAAGGGCGGAAATGCAGGCGGATGAGCTGATTCTTAATACCGGTCTTGGCGTGAGTGAATTCACTTGTGCTATGACTGAGCTTGAGCTTTTCGACATTGTCGAGCTTCAGGCAGGCAAAAATTACAAACTGAAATAGGATGATTGAATATTATGTCAAAGCTTATAATCGTGGAGTCTCCCACAAAGGTTAAGACTATCAAAAAATATCTCGGTAAGGGTTTTGAGGTAACTGCATCAATGGGACATGTGCGTGACCTTCCTGCAGCAAAGCTCAGCGTTGATATCAAAAACGACTTTATGCCGAAATATGCCGTTATCAAGGGTAAGGAAAAGCTTGTCAAAGAGCTTAAGTCAAAGGTTGCTGAAAGTGACGAAGTTTTTCTCGCAACTGACCCTGACCGTGAGGGAGAGGCAATTTCCTGGCATCTTGCAACTCTGCTTGACCTTGATATGACAAAGGCAAACAGAATCACATTCAACGAAATTACAAAAACGGGTGTCGAAAACGGTATGAAAACACCCCGTTCAATCGATATGGATCTTGTAAACGCACAGCAGGCAAGACGAATTCTTGACAGACTTGTAGGTTACAAGCTCAGTCCGTTTATCTCGCAGAAAATCCGCCGCGGTCTTTCTGCAGGCCGTGTTCAGTCCGTTGCTGTTAAGCTCATTGTGGACAGAGAAAACGAAATCCGTGCCTTTGTTCCCGAAGAGTACTGGACACTTGATGCCAAGTTTATCGCACCGTGCAGAAAGAGCTTCTCTGCATCATTCTACGGTGACGAGACAGGCAAGGTAAAGATTACAAACAAGGCACAGGCAGATGCTTACCTTGAGCGTCTTGACGGTGCAAAATATAGCGTGACATCACTTAAAAAGGGTACAAGAAAGAAGAATCCCGCACCTCCGTTTATCACATCCACGCTTCAGCAGGAAGCATCACGCAGAATGGGCTTCCAGGCACAGCGTACAATGCGTACCGCACAGGAGCTTTACGAAGGTGTTGATGTTGCAGGAATCGGCACAACGGGTCTTATCACCTATATGAGAACTGACTCTCTGAGAATTTCCGAAGAGGCAAGAGCAATGGCTAATCAGTTCATCGGTGACACATATGGCTCAAAGTATCTTCCTGACAAGCCGAGATACTACAAGTCAAGAAGTAACGCTCAGGACGGTCACGAAGCAATCAGACCGACAAACCCGATGCTCACCCCCGAAAAGGTAAAGAGCAGCCTTACATCCGACCAGTATAAGCTCTATACACTTATCTGGAAGCGCTTCATTGCAAGTCTTATGGCAAGCTGTGTGCAGAATACCGTAAAGGCTGAAATTCAGGCTGTAACAGAGGGAAAGAATGGTTACTGCACATTTACTGCAGCAGGCTACAGCGTGAAGTTTGACGGCTACACCGTGCTTTACGAAGAGGGCACAGACGATGAGGAAGAGGATAACTCAAAGCTTCCCGAGCTTACAGAGGGCGACAAGCTCAAGCTCAAGGAGCTTGAGGGCAACCAGCACTTCACACAGCCTCCGGCAAGATTTACCGAAGCATCTCTCATCAAGGCTCTTGAAGAAAACGGTATCGGCAGACCGAGTACTTACGCAACCATCATCACAACAATTATCAAGCGTGAGTACATCAAGCGTCAGCAGAAGCTTCTTTTCCCGACGGAGCTCGGCGAGGCTATCACAAGCCTTCTTAACGATAAATTCCCGAAAATCGTAAACACAAAATTCACCGCAGGTATGGAAACAAAGCTTGATGAAGTCGGCGAAGGTCAGACAGATTATATCGCAATGCTTCACGATTTCTACGATGATTTTGACAAGACTCTTCAGAAAGCAAAGGACGATATGAAGGATGTCAAAATTCAGCTTGAGGAAGACCAGACAGATATCCCGTGCGACAAGTGCGGCAGAATGATGGTTATCAAAACAGGCAGATACGGTAAATTCCTTGCATGTCCGGGCTATCCCGAGTGTAAGAACGCAAAGCCTCTCGTTCTGCAGACAAGCGCAAAATGTCCGAAATGTGGCGGCGAGGTTATTGAGAAAAAGTCAAAGCGCGGATATACCTTCTACGGCTGCGGCAACTGGCCGAACTGTGACTTTATGACATGGGATAAGCCGACAGATGACAGCTGTCCGCAGTGCGGCAAGTCACTCTTCAAGCGTAAGGGCGGACTTACTGTATGCCTTGACGAAAACTGCGGTTACGAAAAGAAAACCGAAAGAAAATCAAGAAAAAAAGCAGAGGAATAATATGAACGACGTTCTTGTAATAGGCGGTGGCCTTGCAGGTGTTGAAGCTGCATGGGCACTCGCAAACAACGGAATATCGGTAACAATTGCAGAAATGAAGCCTGTCAAGCGTTCACCTGCACACAAGAGTGATATGCTTGCAGAGCTTGTCTGTTCAAACTCACTCAAGGCACAGCGTCTTGCCTCGGCAGCAGGACTTCTGAAGACTGAAATGGAGCTTCTCGGCTCAGTCTGTGTTGAATGTGCAAAGACTTGCAGTGTTCCTGCAGGCGGTGCATTGGCTGTGGACAGAGATAAGTTTTCAGCAATGGTAACCGAAAAAATCAAGTCGCATCCTCTTATAAAAATCGAGTGCAGAGAGGTGACGGAGATTCCTGACGGCAATGTTATTGTTGCGGCAGGTCCGCTTGTTTCGGATGCACTTGCAGAAGATATCAAAAATCTTTGCGGCGGTTCACTCAGCTTCTTTGATGCCGCAGCACCGATTGTTACAGACGAGAGCATCGACAAAACCTGCGCTTTTTCGCAGTCGCGTTATGACCGCGGAGGCGAGGATGATTACCTCAACTGTCCGATGAATAAGGAAGAGTACGAGCTGTTTTATAACGAGCTTGTAAATGCCGAGTCGGCAGAGCTGCATTCCTTTGACAAGCGCAAGGGTGTGTACGAGGGCTGTATGCCAATCGAGGTTATGGCTTCACGCGGTGCGGATACAATGCGCTTCGGTCCGCTCAAGCCCGTGGGTCTGCGTGATCCGAGAACAGGTCACAGACCGTGGGCAGTGCTTCAGCTGAGGCGCGAGGATGCAAGCGGTACGATGTACAATCTTGTCGGCTTTCAGACCAATCTCAAATTCAGTGAGCAGAAGAGAGTTTTCTCACTCATTCCTGCACTGAAGAATGCAGATTTTATCCGTTACGGTGTTATGCACCGCAACACATTTATTGATTCACCCCGTCACCTCAACAGTGATTTTTCCTTCAGAGGCAGAGACGGTCTGTATTTTGCAGGTCAGATTACAGGTGTTGAGGGATATATGGAATCTGCGGCAGCAGGTATTCTTGCAGGTCTTAATATGGCGCGACGCCTCAGAGGCGAAGAGCCGATCAAGCTGCCCGATATCACAATGCTCGGTGCGCTTTCAAATTATATCAGTAACGAGACCGTTACAAACTTCCAGCCGATGGGTGCGAATTTCGGCATTCTGCCGCCCCTCAACGAGGTTATCAGAGATAAAAAACTCCGTTACGAAGCTCTTTCACAAAGGAGCCTCGACTACTATAAAAACACAAAAGGAAAGGATTGGTGAGAATGAAGCACGACTTAAAAGAATTGCAGAAGAAGCTGGGCTATACCTTCAGTGATGAAAATTTGCTTATCCGTGCGCTTTCACATTCGTCCTATGTTAACGAAAACCATTCGGCAGGTGATTCAAACGAGAGACTCGAGTTCCTCGGTGACTCCGTTTTAGGACTTATAACAGCCGAAAATTTTTATAAGAACTACACAAAGCTTCCCGAGGGTGAGCTTACAAAGCTCCGTGCGGCAACTGTTTGTGAAAAGTCACTTGCAGGCTTTGCAAAGCAGCTGGATCTCGGCAAGTATCTTCTGCTCGGTAAGGGTGAAAATCTTACGGGCGGCAGAAACCGTCCGTCCATTCAGGCAGACGCATTTGAGGCAATTATTGCAGCGATCTACCTTGACGGAGGTATGGATTGTGCAAGACATTTTGTACTGAAATATATTGACGAGGCAATCCGTCAGCATCAGTCCTTTAAGGACTACAAGACAATGCTGCAGGAGGTTGTGCAGAGAAACCCGGGCGAGATTGTTGAGTATGTGCTCGTAGGCGAAACGGGACCTGACCACGACAAGCGATTTGCTGTGGAGGTTCATCTTAATTCCAATGTTATCGGCAAAGGCGTTGGCAAGAGCAAGAAACGTGCCGAGCAGGAGGCTGCAAGGGAAGCCTTGGAGCTTATGGGACTGTGAAGCACGTAAATGTTGCCCTCTTTGTCCCGCACGAGGGATGCCCGAATCAATGCTCTTTTTGTAATCAACGGGCAATTTCAGGAAAAAAGACACAGGTAACCCCTGCAGATGTCGACAAGGCTGTGGAGATTGCGTTGCGTAATCCCGACAGCAAGGGCGGTGAGATTGCGTTTTTTGGCGGCAGCTTTACCGCAATCAGAAGAAGTACGATGGTTTCATTATTGGAAGCCGCGCACAGATATATTTCTGACGGAAGCTTCAGAGGAATACGCATTTCCACCCGTCCCGATGCGGTGGATGAAGAGATATGCGGGATTCTCCGACATTACGGTGTAACTGCGGTTGAGCTAGGTGCACAGAGTCTTGATGACAGGGTTCTTACTCTCAATAAGCGCGGACACACGGCAGAGGATGTTGCTTCTGCAACACGGCTTCTGAAGAAATACGGCTTTGAAACGGGACTTCAGATGATGACGGGGCTTTACGGCTCAACGGATTCAGATTGTATCGGGACTGCTATGCAGATAGTGGCTCTGCGGCCTGACACGGTACGCATTTATCCGACCGTTGTGCTGGAAAACACTCTGCTTTGCGACCTTTACAGAAGTGGTGAATACAAGCCGCAGACGGTTGAAGAGGCATCGGAAATATGTGCAGCTCTTCTTGAAATATTCCACAAAGAGGGGATAAACGTCATCCGAACGGGACTGCATTCGGGCGGTGATGTTGAAGGCGAATTTGTCGCAGGTGCATATCATCCCGCGTTCAAGGAAATCTGCGAAAGCAGGATTTATCTTAAAAAAGCATTTGAATTTATAAGGGAGAATAAAATCCCTGCGGGTAAAATCGAAATCCGTGTTCATCCAAAATTTGTTTCACCGATGACGGGACAGAAAAAAGCGAATATTCTCGCTCTTAAGGAATGCGGATATACAGCAAAGATAAAAGCAGACGACACACTGGAAAAATATACTTTAATTGTCACCGAAGCTTCCGAAGAGAATTAAAGTATTAACTTTACATAATTAAGGAATGAAACATTATGAGATTAAAAGCACTCGAAATGCAGGGCTTCAAATCGTTCCCTGACAAGACAGTTTTTAATTTTAATCACGGAATGACGGCTGTTGTCGGACCTAACGGTTCGGGTAAGAGTAATATTGCCGACGCTGTGCGTTGGGTACTCGGTGAGCAGTCAACCAAAAACCTTCGTGGTTCAAAGATGGAGGATGTTATCTTCGGCGGTACAAAAATCCGTAAGGCACTCGGCTTTGCAGAGGTTACGCTCAAGCTTGATAACTCTGACCGCACTCTTAACAACTGCGATAAGGATGAGGTTTCCGTAACCCGTCGATACTACCGTTCGGGTGAAAGTGATTATATGCTCAACGGTGCAGTTGTAAGACTGCGTGATATTCACGAGCTGTTTATGGATACAGGTCTTGGCCGTGACGGTTATTCACTTGTCAGCCAGGGTAGAATTGCCGACCTTATTTCTTCAAAATCAGGTCAGCGCCGTGAAATGCTTGAGGAGGCGGCAGGAATTTCTCACTTCCGTTACCGCCGTAATGACGCTAACAGAAAGCTTGCACAGGCTGAAGAGAATCTTATCCGTTTAAGAGATATTCTTGCAGAGCTTGAAAGCCGTGTAGGTCCTTTGAAAATACAGAGCGAAAAAGCACAGAAATTCCTTGTTCTTGCTGCGGAGAAGAAGGAGCTTGAAATCGGCTTATGGCTCCACACAATTGAAACCTCCAAGACAAAGCTCCGCGAGCAGGAGGATAAGCTTTCAATCGCTCAGGCTCAGTACGACGGCATTGAAGCTGCACTCAATGTTATTGAGCAGGAGACAGAAGAGGTTATCACAAAGGGTCAGGAAATTACAGTCCGTATCGATAATCTTCGTCAGAATGCAACATCTTACGAGGAGCAGGCGGTACATATTGACGGTGAAATTTCTGTTGAAAAGAACACAATCCTTCACAATAATCAGACAATCGAGCGTATCCGCCGTGATATGAGCGATGCCGCTGACAGTGAGAAGGGACTTACCGAGGAGATTGAAGAGGCAAAAAAAGAGATTGAAGATTTACTTGCTGAAATCGCATCCAAGAAGAGTGAACTTGACAATGCCGCAACTTCAATTGCACAGGCTAAGACAGAAAATACAGAGTTTTCTGACAAAATCGCAGATCTTTCACAGAAAATTACTGCAATCACAACAAAGATTGCAGACAAGCGTATAGAAGAAACAACCGCAAACTCTTCAATTGAAGAGATTATGGGACGCGTAAGCAACATTGACGGTGTTCTTTCCACAAGAAACGGATACATCAACGAGCTTGAAAGTAAAAAGAACGAATGTCAGGATGAGCTTAATAAGCTTACCGAAGAGGCAACAACTATAATGAATGCCGTTTCGGGCTATAGTCTGCGTGTTCAGACCCGTGAAGAAAAGGCAGAAAAGCTCAAGGGCGAAATCGATGCACGCGGTCTTGATATTTTACAGAAAAAAGATAAAATCCGTATTCTTGACGATATGGAAAAGAATATGGAAGGCTATTCGGGTGCCGTAAAGGCAATTGTGCGTGAAGCAAAGGGAGGTATGCTCCGCGGTATTCACGGACCGCTTTCACAGCTTATCAATGTTAATGACAGATATGCCGTTGCTGTCGAAACTGCACTCGGTGCCGCAATTCAGAACATTGTTACAGACAACGAGAACGATGCAAAGCGCGCCATCAACTTCCTTAAGGATAAGAAGGGCGGCCGTGCTACATTCCTTCCGTTGACATCTGTCAAAGCAAAGCCGTTTACGGAAAAGGGTCTTGAGGACACTTACGGCTTTATCGATATGGCAGATCAGCTTCTTGAATACGAAGCACAGTATGAGGAAATTATCAGATCGCTTCTCGGCAGAACAGCTGTTGCCGAAGACCTTGACAGTGCAATCGTCATTGCCAAAAAGTACGATTACCGCTTCAAAATCGTTACGCTTGACGGTCAGGTTGTCAATGCAGGAGGTTCAATGACAGGCGGTTCACGCGGTCACAACGCAGGTATCCTCAGCCGCGGTAACGAGATGGATAAGCTCAAGGCTCAGATTCAGGAGCTTTCTGCACAGCAGCAGGTAAGTCAGGAAGAGTATAAGAAGCTCAGCGAAGAGCTTTTTCTCATAAAGGCTGAGCTTGATGCTTCACAGGCAGACCTTAAGCGTGTTCAGGAGGATGTTATCCGTAAGGAAAGTGAGCTTTCACTCATCGACGGTAAAATCGACACTGCGAATGCCGCACTTGAAGACCTCCGCCGTGAAAAGCAGAACGCAAATCTGCGTATTTCTGACCTTGAGGAGCTCAAAACAAAGGCACAGGCTGAGATTGACGACTTCAACAAGGAAATGGGTACACTTCAAGCAGACCTTGATGTTGTTACACACGGCAGGGAACAGCTTGAAGAAAAGCGTGAAAGCCTGGCACAGCTTGAGGCAAAAATCAACCTTGAAATCCTTGCTTTTGAAAAGGATATCCAGGCTCGCCGTGAGGCAGTTGATCTGCTCCACCGCCGTATGGCAAGTCACGAGGGCAAGCTTGATGACCTTAACGGTGAGATTGCAGTAATCGAAAACGCAAATAAAGAAATTGAAAATAAAATTACAGAGCTTGAGAAAAAGGCACAGGAGCTTCGCTCAATGGGAGCACAGTCCAAGGGCGATGTTGAAGCACTTATCAAAGAACGTGCAGAGTGTGAAGCAAGGAGCGCAAGGCTTCGTACAGAGGAACGCACACGAATGGACGAGCGTGAAAAAATCAGCGGTGAGCTTGCACGTCTTGAAGAGCGTAAGGAAACAATGAACAAGCAGCTCGAGGATGCAGTCAACAAGCTCTTTGACGAATATCAGCTTACAAAGAGTGAAGCCGAGGCTATGAATATCGTTATTGACGATTATCAGAAGGCACACCGCACTCTTCAGGAGGTCAAGGGCAAAATCCGTGCACTCGGCAGCGTAAATGTTGGTGCTATCGAGGAATATGCCGAGGTTTCCGAACGTTATGCATTTATGAAGGAACAACTTGATGATATCGAGCGTTCGCGCGAAGAGCTTACCCGCCTTATCGGTGACCTTACAGGTAAGATGGCAGAGCAGTTCAAGGAGCAGTTTGTAAGAATCAATTCTTACTTCGGCGAAACCTTTGTTGAACTCTTCGGCGGTGGTAAAGCTGAGCTTATTCTCGAAAATCAGAATGATGTGCTTGAATGTAACATCGAAATCAAGGTACAGCCGCCGGGCAAGAATGTTCAGAACATCGACCTTCTTTCAGGCGGTGAAAAGGGACTTGCAGCTATTGCACTTCTCTTCTCAATCCTCAAGGTTTCTCCCTCACCGTTCTGTATCTTTGACGAGGTTGAGGCAGCACTTGACGATGTCAACGTTACACGTTACGCACAGTATGTCCGCCGTATGACACAGAACACTCAGTTTATCCTCATCACTCACAGACGAGGAACAATGGAAGAGGCTGACGTGCTTTACGGTATCACAATGCAGGAGGAGGGCGTTTCAAAGATGCTCGAGCTCCAGACTGCAGAAATGGCGAAGAAACTTGGTATTACCTGATAAACTTACAACTCTCAGCAGTTACTTGAGGTGATTTAAATGCTTAAGTCTTTAGAGTTTAAACAGTATACAACAAAAGAGCTGAAGCCGACAGGTTGGCTTAAAAATCAGCTTGCCGTTCAGGCAAACGGCCTTTCGGGCAATCTTGATAAGATGTGGCCGAGCGTAAAGGACAGCAGCTGGATAGGCGGTAACGATGACGGTTGGGAGCGTGTACCTTATTGGCTTGACGGTTTTATCCCTCTTGCTTTTCAGCTTGAGAACGAGGATATGATAGGCCGTGCCAAAAGATATATAAATGCTATTCTCGACGGTCAGCAGGAGGACGGCTGGATTGCACCGTGTCCGAAGGAAGCACGAAACGGATACGACGTATGGGCGGTTTTTCTTATCTGTAAGGTGCTTGTGCTTTACGCTGACTGCTCGGGAGAGGAAGAAAAAATCCACAAGGCGGTGTATGTCGCACTGAAAAATCTTGACCGTCACATTGAGGGCAGTGTACTGTTTAACTGGGCGGCGGCAAGATGGTTTGAATGCCTTATTCCGATTCATTGGATTTATCAGCGTCAGCCTGAGGATTGGATGCTCGATCTTGTGCAGAAGCTTCAGGTTCAGGGAATCGACTACGAAAAGCTTTTGCTGATTGGCGATATGCCGAAAGGCGCGAGCGTTGGTCCTTCCTTAACCACGTTGTTAATATTGCAATGATGATCAAATCGTCTGCATTGCTTTCGCTTTTTACGGATGGGGATTCGGATTCCTTTGCAAAAAAGAGTATGGAAATTCTGCTGCGTGACCACGGTATGGCTTGCGGTCATTTTACGGGAGACGAATGCTTAAGCGGCAGAAGTCCCGTTCACGGCGCAGAGTGCTGCTCCGTAACAGAGGCTATGTACTCCTACGAATGGCTGGCGGCAATTACGGGTGATCCGTACTGGGCGGACAGGCTCGAAAAAACAACCTTCAACGCTTTGCCCGCAACAATCAGCCCCGATATGTGGACACATCAGTATGACCAGATGACAAATCAGGTTGAATGCTCTCGTTTCCCCGACGGAAAACAGCCGTTTAATACAAATTCCGAAGAATCACATCTGTTTGGTCTTGAGCCGAATTTCGGTTGCTGTACGGCTAATTTCAATCAGGGCTGGCCGAAGTTTGCGTTAAGCACATTTATGCAGGCACAGGACGGAATTGCGGTAACGGCAATTGCTCCGTCAAGGCTTACAACAGAAAATCTTACAGCAGAAATTGTGACAAACTATCCGTTTGAAGACGGATATACGGTTAAAATGAAGACAGAAAAGCCTTGCAAGGTTTCACTTTATCTTCGTATTCCCGAGGGTGCAAAAAACGCTGAAATTAACGGTGAAAAGGCACAGACGGGCTACAATAAAATCACGGTTAATGCTGACGGTGAGGTACAGATAAATGTAGCTTTCACCTTCGATATTCAGCTTGAAGAGCGTGACGATGCGATGTATTGTCTTAAGCGCGGCAACCTTGTTTTTTCACTCCCGATCGGTGAAAGATGGGAGAAAAAAGAGTTTGTCCGTGACGGTGTTGAGCGCAAATATCCGTATTGCGATTACGAGATATATCCGACAACCGATTGGAATTACGCTTTCAATTCCGACAAATTTGAAGTTGTTTTCGGTGAGGTAGGAAAACTTCCGTTTTCACCCGAAGGTGCACCCGTAAAAATCAAGGCAAAATTTGTGCCGATTGACTGGAAAAAGATTGACGGCAGATGCACCGAAACACCCGATGGCAGAGTGCAGACAGGTGAGGCGACTGAACTTGAAATGATACCCTACGGCTGTACGACACTGCGTATGACACAGATGCCGTTGGTGAAATAAATAAAAATATACGATACACCTTGAAGCTATGATTTCAGGGTGTATTTTTTTACACAAATCACCGAAAAAATATCAATAAACTCTTGATACTTGCGCAATTTTCTGCGATAATATAAAATGTATATTTATATGTGGGTTAATATGCCCTTAAGGAGTATTTACTATGACAGATTACGAAAAACTTGCGGAGTTGCTCTATCCCGAGATAACAAAAACTCCCGAGGATTATGAAAAAATATATCCCGAGAGAGGTTTGTCCGAGGGGGCAAGAGTTTCCCGTTTTGCACCCAGCCCGACAGGCTTCCTCCACCTCGGCGGTCTTTTTGCCGCAATGATTGCAAGGCTCAATACAAGAACAACGGATGACGGTGTTTTCTTCCTTCGTATTGAGGATACAGATAAAAAGCGTGAGATCGAGGACGGCGTTTCAGCTATCATCACAGGTCTTACCGATTTTGGTATGCAGCCTGACGAGGGTGTGATGGGCTTTAACGAGGAAAGCGGTAACTACGGTCCGTATCAGCAGAGCCACAGAAAAGAGATTTATCAGACTATTGCAAAATCTCTTGTAAAGCAGGGACTTGCTTATCCGTGCTTCTGTTCTGAGGATGAGCTTACAGCTCTTCGTGCTGAGCAGGAAAAGGCCGGAACACTCATTCAGGGTTACTTCGGCGAGTGGGCAAAGTGTCGTAACCTTACATTTGAACAGCAGAAGGCTAATATCGAGGCAGGTATGCCGTTCACTCTGCGCCTTCGTTCACCCGGCAACCCCGATAACAGAATCAAGTTTGAAGACCTTATCAAGGGCAAGATTGAAATGCCTGAAAACATTCAGGATGTTGTTCTTCTTAAAACAGACGGTATACCTACATACCATTTCGCACACGCAGTTGATGACCATTTTATGAGAACAACTCACGTTGTAAGAGGTGACGAATGGATTTCTTCCGTACCTCTTCACATTCAGCTTTTCAAGGCCTGCGGTTACAGAGTGCCGAAGTTTGCACACATCTCTCCGATTATGAAGGAGGATAACGGCGGTAAGCGTAAGCTTTCAAAGCGTAAGGATCCGGAGGCTTCCGTTTCCTTCTACACGGAAAGCGGTTATCCGAAGGAGAGCGTAATTGAGTACCTTCTCACAATCGCAAACTCAAACTTTGAGGATTGGAGAAAGACAAATAAGGATGCTCCGCAGTCAGCATTCCCGTTCAACCTTAAAAAGATGAGCGGCAGCGGTGCATTGTTTGACCTTGTTAAGCTCAACGATGTCAGCAAAAATGTAATTTCACTTATGACTGCCGAAGAGGTTTATGAAAAGTCACTCAAGTGGGCACAGGCTTACGATGAGGAGTTGTACAACCTTATGTCAGCGGATGAGGCTTTTGCAAAGGGCATTCTTTCAATCGACAGAGGCACTGCAAAGCCGCGTAAGGATATTGCAAAATGGGATGAAATCAAGGATTATGTTTCATATTTCTACAATTCGATTTACACTCCCGACCACACTCTTCCCGAGAATATCTCAAAAGAGGATGCTGCAGCAATTCTTGAAGCTTATCTCAAGGTGTTTGATGCAAATGACGATAAGGACACATGGTTCAACAAGATCAAGGAGCTTTGTGAGCCTCTCGGCTTTACACCGAATGTAAAGGAACACAAGAAAAATCCCGAAGCCTTCAAGGGCCATGTCGGTGATGTTTCGACGGTTATCCGTGTTGCAATCACTTCACGCCGCAACACACCCGACCTTCATTCAATCATCAATCTTCTCGGCAATGACGAAATCAAGGCAAGACTTGAAAGCACACTTAATGAATATAAATAAAATGGCGATAGCTTAACAGGAGGTAATAAAATGGAAGAAGAAATCAAGGTTTCCAATTTTATTCACGACTTTATAGATGAAGATCTTGAAAACGGTGTTAACACACGTGTGCAGACCCGTTTCCCGCCTGAGCCGAACGGATATCTCCACATCGGCCATGCAAAGGCTTTATGCATCGACTTCAGCACAGCTGAAAAATATAACGGTATCTGCAACCTGCGTTTTGACGATACAAACCCGTCAAGAGAGGATGTAGAATATATCGAGGCTATCAAGGAGGATATTCAGTGGCTTGGTTTCAAGTGGGAGAATATTTTCTATGCTTCAGGTTATTTCGATTTTGTTTACGAATGCGCCCTCAAGCTCATTCAGGACGGCAAGGCTTATGTTGATGACCTTACTGCAGACGAAATACGTGAATACAGAGGTACACTTACTGAGCCGGGTAAGGAGAGTCCGTACAGAAACCGCTCCGTTGAGGAGAATATGGATCTCTTCAGGCGTATGACAGACGGCGAGTTCGGCAACGGTGAAAAGGTGCTTCGCGCAAAGATTGATATGTCTTCACCCAATCTTAATATGCGTGACCCCGTTATTTACAGAATTTCTCACGTTTCACACCACCAGACAGGCGATAAGTGGTGCGTTTATCCGATGTACGACTTCGCACATCCTCTTTCAGACGCAAAGGAGAGGGTAACATATTCACTCTGCTCACTTGAGTTTGAAAACCACCGTCCGCTTTACAACTGGTTCCTTGAGCAGATCGGTTTTGACGAGCCGCCCAGACAGATTGAGTTTGCACGTCTTAACATCAACTACTGCGTAACAAGTAAGCGTAAGCTTCTTGAAATGGTTAACAAGGGCATTGTTGCAGGCTGGGACGACCCGAGAATGATTACTCTCTGCGGTATGCGCCGTCGCGGATATCCCGCAGCAGCTGTACGCGATTTTATAAACAGAATCGGTGTTTCAAAGGCTGACAGTACTGTTGACTACGGTCTTATCGAGGCTTGTGTAAGAGATAATCTTAACCTCAATGCACCACGTGCAATGGCTGTACTCAAGCCGCTTAAGGTTATTATTGATAACTATCCCGAGGGACAGACAGAGGAATTTGATGTTGAGCTTCATCCCGACCATCCCGAAATGGGTACAAGAAAGGTTACCTTCTCCCGTGAGCTCTATGTTGAGCAGGATGACTTTATGGCAGAGCCTGTCAAAAAGTATTTCCGTCTCTTCCCGGGTAATGAGGTTCGTTTCAAGAGTGCATATTTCATCAAGTGCAACTCTTATGAAACAGACGAGGACGGCAATGTGACTTGTCTTCACTGTACTTATGACCCCGAAAGCCGCGGCGGTAACTCACCCGACGGCAGAAAGGTCAAGGGTACAATTCATTGGGTAAATGCTGCTGACTGCGTTAAATGTGAAGCACGTCTTTATGACAGACTTTTCAGCGCAGAAGAGCCCGGCAAGGAGCACGACTACGAGGAAGACCTCAATCCGGATTCACTCACAGTTGTTGATAACTGTCTTCTTGAAAGCGGCTTCGGCAACCCGAAGCCGGGCGATGTTTTCCAGTTTATGCGTAACGGATATTTCTGTGTAGACAAGGACAGCACAGAAGATAAGCTTGTCTTTAACCGTACAGTTGCCCTTAATTCATCCTGGGGCAAATAAAGGAGTTTTATTATGAAAATTCTGAACAGAATTGTTACTTTTCTTCTTGCACTTGCAGTTTTTCCCGCAATTGCAACCCGCGTTATTTTAAGATTGGTTCTTTCTATTGCTGAGGGCTCAACAGCATATACGCTTCTTTCATCTTTTATGGAAGATACACTCAACAATGCTATTGAGTTCACGGTTTCGTTTAAGGAAATTGTCGGCTATATTCAGAACGGCACATTCTCCTTTTCGGGAATGAACTTCAGCTTTGACAAGATTCCGACTGAAATGCTTGTTACAAAGAATTGGTTTATCGCTTCGTGCGTATTTCTTGCACTTGCGTTGCTTATTGCAATCATCATTATGGGTTGCGCACTTTTTGCACAGGCACACAAAACCGTTATGTGCTTCGGCGCAGGCGGAGCAATATGCTGCTTTGCGGCAATCGGTTGCTTCTCAAGATTTGCAAGACCGTTTGTAACGGGTGAGATTGATATTGCAAAGTTCCTCGGTCAGAGCCTTCTCGGTGATGACGGATTTATAGCTTCGCTCGGTTCATCGGTTATTTCTGGTGCAATCAGTGTGGATATCCTTCAGCTCGGTAATGCGGTAATTACAATGGCAATTATTTTCATTGCTGTAACACTCTGGACCCTTGCTTACTTTATCACTCTTCCTACAGAAGCAAAGCCGAAGAAAGCAAAGGCAAAATAAAACCAAAAAATTAAGTGGTTTGCACAATTTGTGCAAACCACTTTTTGTTTATACAAGCTGAATTAATAATTTTCTTTACGAACCTCAAAGTAGCTCTGCGGATGCTTACAAACAGGGCAAACCTCAGGAGCCTTCTTACCCATAACAAGGTGACCGCAGTTACGGCATTCCCACATTGTCTCTTCGCTCTTCTCAAAAACAGCCTTCATTTCAACATTGTTAAGAAGTGCACGGTAACGCTCTTCGTGAGACTTTTCAATAGCAGCTACTGCTCTGAACTGTGCAGCAAGCTCTGTGAAGCCCTCTTCCTCGGCGTCCTTTGCGAAACGGTCATACATATCTGTCCACTCGTAGTTTTCACCTGCTGCAGCAGCTGCAAGATTTTCTGCAGTGTTGCCAAGTTCACCGAGTGCCTTGAACCAGAGCTTTGCGTGCTCTTTCTCGTTGTTTGCTGTCTGCTCAAAGATTGCTGCTATCTGCTGATAGCCCTCTTTTTTTGCAACACTTGCAAAGTATGTGTACTTGTTTCTTGCCTGAGATTCACCTGCAAAAGCTTCCATAAGATTCTTTTCGGTTTTAGTTCCCTTGTACATAGTCATTACTCCTTTTTCTTATATTATTAAAGCGGAAACCTCAATGAGATTTCACCGCTTGTAAGCGTAGTTTTTTCTCCGTTTTCCTCGACAACAAGACCGCCCTTTTCGTCAATGTCAACCGCTTTTGCAAAGTGTGGGACATTGTTCTGCGTGTAGACAATCTCCTTGCCCAACACATTGGATTTTTGTCTGTATTCATCGATGTATCCGAGGCTTTTATCATTTAAAAGCTTACGGATATTATTGACAATTTCGGCTGCAAAAATACTGCGGTCAATTTTTTTGCCCAATGATCCTGCGATCGTTTCGAGCTCTTCAGGGAATTCTACGGTAGAGATGTTGATGCCGACTCCGATGATGAGCCGTTCAATCCGATTGTTGTTGCTGACTGCCTGAACAAGAATACCGCACACCTTTTTGCTGCCGATATAAATGTCATTTACCCATTTAATCTGTGGGCTGAGGTCTGTCAGCTTTTCTATTGCACGTGCACACGCAACGGCAACCGCACAGGTAACACCCGTAAAGTCGAAGTCAGGCTCCTGTGTGTTGAAGGTGAGTGAAAAATAAAGACCGCTGTCCTTGGGAGAGAAGAAAGATTTACCCTGTCTGCCTCTGCCGTTTGTCTGCTCGTTTGCGAGCAGAAGGAATTGCTTCTGACCTTCACAGCGTAGCTTTTTTGCAAGGTCGTTGGTCGAGCCGACTGTATCGTAAACAATAACCTCAGTCTGCTTATCAGAAAGGTTTTTTATTATCTTCTCTCGGTCAAGCATTTTGTCACCTCGGAAATATAATATCACAAACTTATTCTTCATACAAGCACAAATACAGTTTTTTTTGAATAGAATGTATTATATTCTTTGCGGAGGTTCAGTGATGTTAGGCAACTGCTTTTATTACGGGGGATATACTCCCGACGGGTATTGTTCATTTGCCGTCAAGCCGTATTTTTCGGCAGGCAGGAATTATGTTGTAAGGGGATACAGTCCGTCGGCAAAGCAGAGACTTTTTAACGAAATCAAAACCGAGCTTAAAAACAATGGACACGATTGTACTTGCTTTAGAGCAGACGGCAGAAGCGACGGAGTTTTCAGCCGAAGCGCGGATCTGCGTGTTATTGACGGTACATACTGCGATGATGAAAACGATTTTATTCCTGTTTATCTTGACGGTGACTGTGATAAAAGTACATACGAAATTCTGAAAAAACGAAAGGAAGCGGAAGACCGTGCCGTCAGGTTTCTGTCTGCTTGCAGATGCATCAGCAACGATATGATGCGGCTTGAAAATTCAAATATTGATATTGCCAAAATCAACCGTTTTTCCACTCGTCTGTGGTCGCAGACGGGAGGTGAGCTTAAGGGCAGTGTCGGTACGGAATACAAACGCTTTGTAAGCTGCATTACCTCCGACGGTATAGAGATAAATACACAAGCCTTTGATAATAATTGCGACAAGGTGACAGTTATCGCTGACCGAACGGGTGCGTGTGCAAGACGGATAACGGACAGGGTGCGCCGTTATGCATTGAGTGCGGGGTATGATGTTATTTCCTGCGTTTGTCCGATGAATGTATCGGTTGCCGAGCATATTATAATTCCGGAGCTTCACTACGGAATATTTGTGAATAAGCACTACCACAATGCGACTTTCAGAGGCGGAATCAAGGTTATTGCATCCCGATTCTTTAATGACTGCAATGAAAATAAAAACCGTATTGACTTCAGCATTAAAGCATACAAAAGCCTTATGCAGGAGGTTTTCAGTTCACTTGAAGCGGTGGAATACTGCGATAGTGAGCTTGACAAGGTGTCATCTGACAGCGGGGCACAGGCAATTGGTAAATCCTTGCAATTGATATTTAATTCTTGAAAAACAGGCATTTGGTGATATAATTAAAACAAAGGGAGGCTTTAAAATGAAAACTTTACATAAAAAGGCGGTTGCTTTAATACTTTCGTTGGTGCTTTGTGCTTTGTCAATGCCGTTTGCTTTTGCTGCATCAATCAGAGGAGACGCAAACCTTGACGGTAAAACGAATTCGAGCGACGCCTTGCTTATTCTTCAATATGCAGTCGGCAAGACGGTTAAAGATTTTGACGCCTATCTTTTTGATGTTAACGGTGATTATGAGGTAAACTCAACCGATGCTTTACGCGTGTTGCAGATGACCGTCAGCAAGGATGACCCGACATCATATTCTTACAGAGAGGTGCTCAAATTCTATGCCGATGCACTATATACTGCGTATATGCACACAACTGCGGTTGAGTATACATACAAAATGGATTACAAAATCGGCAGATGGGTAAGACCTGATGACGGTCTGCCTGATGCATACGAGTCAGTACCTGTTCAGCTTTATGATTCCGATACGATAAAATTTACAAACGGTAAGGACGAGAACGGTTACACAGCGTATGACAATTTTGTTGAGCCCTGGGTTTATGACGATGCTAGTACGGATGTATTTATAACCAAAAACACAAAAGGATATGAGGTTGTCATTAATCTTAAGGAAGACAGAGTGTCTGATTTCTCGTATAACCCGTCGAATAACTACATTGTGCCCTATACAGGCTTCTACTTTGCCTACGGAAGACCGAATATTGACGAGGTATGGGGCGAGGGCAGATCTATAAGCCTTAATTATGGAGTTATCACCGCACAGATAAACTTTGACGGCTATGTTGAAGAGGTTAATTACAGAGTTCCTTTCAACGGTACGATGTATCTTGTTTCCGACAAAACAACCAACAGACTTGAAGTGGATATCAGTGACGGTGAATATCAGTTGACTCTTAAGTTCAGGTATTAATAAAAAACGGAGTGTCTGACACTCCGTTTTTTGTTTATTCATCAAATTTAAATGACCCTGAAAGAAGAGTAACATTATCCTTGCTGACAGTCAGCAGACCTCCGTCTGTTGTGGCTGTCTTTTTGTTTGTTTCGTCAAGCCACAGTGTGCAAGTGCCTTTAACAATACTTGTCACGAACGGAACATGTCCTGCCATAACGGCAAGCTCACCCTCTGTACCTCTTACATCAAGCTTTGCAATTTCTCCGTTAAACTTGTTTCCGTCAGGGGAAGCAACTATAAGGTTAAATGTCTTCATAGCTTATGCCTTCTTTGCTCTTTCTACTGCCTCGTCGATTGTACCGACAAAGAGGAATGCGCTTTCGGGAAGGTCATCGTGCTTACCTTCGATAATTTCCTTAAATCCGCGGATTGTTTCGCTGATGGGAACATATTTGCCCTCAAAGCCTGTGAATTTTTCGGAAACATCAAACGGCTGAGAAAGGAAACGCTGAATCTTTCTTGCACGTTGAACAAGAAGCTTGTCATCGTCAGAAAGCTCATCCATACCCATAATTGCAATGATGTCCATAAGCTCGTTGTAACGCTGAAGAATACGCTGAACTTCCTTTGCAACCTCGTAATGCTCCTTGCCCACGATTTCGGGGGAGAGGATACGGCTTGAAGATTCAAGCGGGTCAACAGCGGGGTAGATACCCTGTGAAGCGATGCTACGGGCAAGAACTGTTGTAGCATCAAGGTGAGCAAAGGTTGTTGCGGGAGCGGGATCAGTAAGGTCATCGGCAGGAACATAAACTGCCTGGATAGATGTGATTGAGCCCTTCTTGGTGGATGTGATACGCTCCTGCAAGGCACCCATTTCCGTTGCAAGTGTCGGCTGATAGCCAACAGCTGACGGCATACGGCCGAGAAGTGCAGAAACCTCACTACCTGCCTGTGTGAAACGGAAAATGTTATCAATAAACAAAAGCACGTCCTGACCCTCTGTGTCACGGAAATACTCTGCCATTGTAAGACCTGAAAGACCGACTCTCATTCTTGCTCCGGGAGGCTCGTTCATCTGACCGTAAACGAGTGCAGTGTTGTTAAGAACGCCTGACTGCTTCATCTCGTTATAAAGGTCGTTACCCTCTCTTGTACGCTCACCAACACCTGTGAAAACGGAAATACCGCCGTGCTGCTTTGCGATGTTGTTGATAAGCTCCATAATAAGAACGGTTTTACCAACACCTGCACCGCCGAAAAGACCGATTTTACCGCCCTTTGAATACGGGCAGATAAGGTCGATAACCTTGATACCTGTTTCAAAAATTTCAGCACTTGTGGCAAGCTCATCGTATTCAGGTGCGCTGCGGTGAATGTTCCAACGCTCTGCAGTTTCGGGAGTCGGCTGATTGTCAACTGCATCACCGAGAACATTGAAAATTCTGCCGAGAGTTTCACGGCCGACAGGCACACTTATCGGGGCACCTGTATCGGTTACGTCAACACCGCGCTGAAGTCCGTCTGTTGAGGACATAGCAATACATCTTGCGGTGTTGTCGCCGATGTGCTGTGCAACCTCAACGGTTAATGTTCTTTCACCCACGGGAACGGTCAGTGCGTTGTGGATTGTGGGCAGAGCGCCCTCGTCAAACTTGACGTCAACAACGGGACCCATTACCTGGGTTACTTTACCTATATTTGAAATAGCCATTTATATCACCCTTTGTCAGTCACCGCTGCCGGCAACTATTTCTGTAATCTCCTGTGTGATTGCGCCCTGTCTTGCGCGGTTATATTCAAGCTGGAGGTCACTGATCATCTGCTGTGCGTTTTTACCTGCGGAGTCCATTGCCATACGTCTTGCGGCAACCTCACTTGCAAAGCTTTCACGCACACAAACGGTAATCATACCTGCAACATATTCACGTGCAACATTGTTGAGCACTGTCAGATTGTCAGGCTCAAATACAATACCTGCAGTATCGTTTTTTTTGCTCTTTTCAAACGGCAGAACCCATCTGATAAAAGCTTCCTGAGACATAACTGAATTATATTTTGTAGAAATTATGCCGAGTCTGTCAAACTTACCTTCGGCAAAATCGTTGCACAGCTCAGTTGCAATTGCGAGAGCATCATCAAATGTATAATGCTCGGAAGAATTGATTTGCTGAGAATATCTTTCACAGGCGCGTTTGCCGATCGGAATAAACTCTGCCTCGGGAAACGTTGCTGCAAGGCGGAAAACATTTGCGTTATATCCGCCCGCAAGACCGCGGTCGCCTGCGATAACAACAATTCTTGTTCTGCCCGTGTCACGCACCTGCATATAAGGGCTTTTAAGACTTTCGCGGTCGGCTGCGAGGACGGAAATTGTGTCCTCAAGTGCCTTGCAATAGTCTCTGCCCTTCTGCATTGCCTCGTTGGCACGGCGTATTTTGGAAGATGCCACAAGTCCCATTGCTTTTGTAAGCTGCATTGTGGATGTGACACTTTTTATTCGTACTCGTAGAGTTTTTGTGTTTCCTGACATAATGCTTTACACCTGCATTTCAGCAAGAATTGACTTAAGAGCTTCCTCGTCCTCAGCATCGTAATAGCCTGCTTCGATTCTTTCGAGCCATGCACCGTACTGATTTTCGAGCTTTGCAAAAAGCTGTGCCTCGTACTCGTGAACATCCTTGATTGCAACGTTGTCGAGGTATCCTTTTGTAACTGCATAAACTATTGCAACCTGACAGCCTACACGAACGGGAGCGTTACGGCCCTGCTTGAGTACTTCAACAATTCGTTCACCGAGTGCAAGACGAGCCTTGGTGTCCGCATCAAGGTCACTGCCGAACTGTGCGAAGGACTGAAGCTCACGGTACTGTGAATACAGAAGCTTGAGCTCACCTGAAACCTTTTTCATACCCTTGAGCTGTGCCGAACCGCCGACACGGCTGACGGAGATACCGGGATTGATAGCAGGCATAATACCTGAATGGAAAAGCTCGGTTTCAAGGAAAATCTGTCCGTCCGTAATGGAAATAACATTTGTAGGAATATATGCCGAAACGTCACCTGCCTGTGTCTCAATAATCGGCAATGCCGTAATTGAGCCTCCGCCGTATTCGGGAGCAACACAAGCTGCGCGTTCAAGAAGACGCGAATGAAGGTAGAAAACATCACCGGGATAAGCCTCACGTCCGGGAGGACGGCGGATAAGAAGAGACAGTGCACGGTAGGCAACAGCGTGCTTACTAAGGTCGTCATAGATGATAAGAACATCCTTGCCCTGTTCGCGGAAATACTCTGCCATAGCGCAGCCGCTGTACGGTGCGATATACTGAAGCGGAGCAGATTCCGAAGCACTTGCACAAACAATGATTGTGTTTTCCATAGCACCGTTGCGAAGAAGCTCGCTTGCAAGCTGTGCAACGGAGGTACTCTTCTGACCGATGGCAACGTAAATACAGATAACGCCTGTATCCTTCTGATTTATGATTGTATCAATTGCAATTTCAGTTTTACCGGTCTGTCTGTCGCCGATGATAAGCTCACGCTGACCGCGGCCGATGGGAATCATACTGTCAATTGCCTTGATGCCTGTCTGCAAAGGCACACTTACGCTCTGACGTTCGATAATACCGGGAGCCTCAGATTCAAGGGGACGGGTACCGCTGTATTCAATCGGACCCTTACCGTCAATCGGTTCACCGAGAGCGTTGACAACTCTGCCGAGCAGCTTTTCACCGACAGGCACGGAAAGAACCTTACCTGTTCTGTGCACGGAAGAACCCTCACGGATATCGTTTTTATCGGAAAGAACAGCGACTGAAACGGTCTCTTCCTCAAGGTTCTGTGCCACACCGAAACTACCGCCCTCAAACTCAAGCAGTTCGTTTGCCATACAGTTGCGAAGTCCGTAAACACGGGCAATGCCGTCACCAACAAGGATAACCTTACCTGTTTCGGTCATATCAATCTTCGCCTTGTAATTTTTTATCTGATTTTTAATTATATTGCTGATTTCTTCGGGTCTGTTCATCCGATAATCACATCCTTAACCTCATTAAGACGATGCTTGATACTGCCGTCGAAGGTTTTGCCGTCAACGTCAATTTTAAGTCCGCCAATTAAAGATTTGTCGATAATATAAGTTGCTTCAATGCTTTTACCCGTAATTTTGCTGAGCTTTGCACAGATGCCCTGCTTCTGCTCCTCACTAAGAGGTATTGCAGAGTAAACAGTGGCAACTGATGTTTCCGAAAGTGCCATTATGAGCTTTTTAAACTCTTCGATACAGTCCTCAAGGGAACGGATTCGGGAGCTTTCACAAAGTATTTTCAGAAAAGAAACCACATTTTCGGGAACTGCTGCACCGAAGGCTTCGTCAATAGCCTGTACTCTTTCATCAAGAGAAAATGCAGGTGAGGCAAGAAACTCGATGTATTCGGGATTTTCCTTAACAAGCGAGTCAACAAGTGCGAGTGCAGAGGTGTACTCTTCAACGCTGTTTTCCTCAACTGCGAGCATAAACAATGCTTCAGCGTATTCTCTGTGAGTCTGCATCATTGTTCATCACCTATGCTTTCGATAAATGAATCAATGAAATGCTTGTGGTCGTCAGCTGATACCTCACGCTCAAGCATTTTTTCGGTAAGAAGAGATGAAACCTCAACGATTTCTTTTCTGATACCGTCTTCAGCTTTTTTGCGTTCAAGTATAGCGTCGTTTTCTGCTTGACGCACAATTCCGTCTGCCTTCTGCTTTGCCTCGGCAAGAATTTCCTTCTCGCGGTCGCTTGCAATACCGACTGCGTTCTTGATAATTCTGTCGGACTCTTCCTTTGCAACCCTGAGCTTTTCCTCGTAGATTCTTTGGTCAGAGACAGCTTTTTCCTTTGCCTGTGCGGCATCGTCATAATCCTTCCGGATAGAATCGCGTCTTGCATCAAGCATTTTCATAACAGGCTTGTATAAAAACTTTTTAACTGCCAAAAACAGCAGAACAAGGTTTGCAAGAGAAGCAACTATCTGCCATATATTGACTGAAATAACGTCTAAAGTCTGCATAATTTTTCACTCCGATTTCGTGTGAAGAAAGAATTAAAGTGCCTTGATTGTTTCAACAAGAATGTCAACAAGAAGGTTAGGTGCAACAAAGATAAGAAGGATTGCAATAACAAGAGCATAAAGACCTGTTGTTTCTGCAATAGCACAACCCATAAGCATTGTTGTTGTAACTGAGCCCTTGCTTTCGGGCTGACGGCCGATAGCTTCACAAGCGCTTGCAACAGCGTTACCTTCACCGATACCGGGGCCGATACCTGCGATCATAGCCATACCTGCGCCGAGAGCACAGCAACCTAAAATAATACCAATTGCGAGTTCCATAATTTTTCCTCCGTTTAAAAAATTATTTATTTGTCACGCATTTGCGTGTTTTTTCCTTTTTTGCTTTGCGGTTCATATATTCCTCAAGCGGGAATCCGCCTGCGACATAGAGCATTGTAAGCATTGCAAAGATGAAAGCCTGAAGACATCCGCTGAAAATGTCGAAATATACTGAAAGCACAGCGGGAATACCGATTCTGAAAAGCGGTATGTCTGCAAGGAATCCGGGCAGCCAACCGAGCACCATAGACGAAAGTCCGCCAAGCGCCGCACCGAGAAGCACAGAAATAACCGAGCCTGAAAGCACGTTGCCGTAATGACGGAAAGCCATCGAAAGCGGCGTTGCAACCTCACTTATGATGTTAAGCGGTGCAAGAAAGGGGACAGGGTCGCCGAATGCCTTAAGATAGTGAAGCGGTCCGCACTTCATTTTGTAGTAGGTGATGAGTATAAAAACAAGCACTGCCCAACCGCCGACAATGTTGATATCCGATGTCGGGGGATAAAGACCGAAAAGCGTGAGCAGACTCGATACACCCGAAAGAGCAAGTATTGCAATAATGAACGGTGTGAAGCCCTTGAAATAATCACCCATATTTTCCTCAACCAGGGCGGCTACCTTTTCTACAATAAACTCTGCAATATGCTGCCTTTTAAGCTCTGCTTTTTCGCTCAGACCGTGGGTGATGTAAAGACAGAAGAAGAGAATAACAATAAAAGCAATTGCCGAGTTTACCTGCGACTCCGTTATCAGGAAATCCTGCAACGGCATCGGGATGCTGAAATAAACTAACGCGCCTGTAATGGATATGCCCTCCGACGGGGGAGTGGTGACCACCTTCAGCACAATGCCGAAGACAATCGGAATAATCATCATTGCGATGTAAAATGCATCCGTGATTTTAAATCTGAGGCTTTTGGTATTCAATTAAACTTCACCTCTTTCGGTATTTATGTAAAATTATTTTTTATTAAAAAGGGGACGCAATGCGATTGCGATACGCGGGAAGATGTACGGAATAACAACCGTAAGCAGATTGAAGCATCCTGCAACGTGACCGATGACGGCTACGATAAAAAGCATAAGTGTACGTAGCATCTGCGAAAGCTTCATTGTGCTTTTTGCATCCTTTTCTTCCTTGCCGAGCGCAGACTGAACAGTAAGTCCCATAAGGAAAAAGTTGCCGACAGCGGCCAGACCTCCGAGAAGATTGCCCAGAAGGACTGTGTAATTCCATTTACCTATTATTAGGAAAACCGCCTGCATCAGTACGCTGAAGATGAGCGTGAAAGCAAAAATATAAACCGTTTCCTTAATTATTGTTGAGTCGATTTTTTTCATATAAAAGTCAACCTTTATTAAAAACAAATTCACCGTTTATTATACCACAAAAATTCCCGACATCAAGGTGTTTACAGAGCTTTTTTAAAATTAATATTAGCAAAATGAATATTGATAAAAAGGAAACGGCAAAAACTTACCAAAAAGTCTTTACCGTTTCTGCTTTAAATTTCTTCAAACATATATGCAAGCTTACTGACGCTGTTTTTAAGGTCGCAAACACCTTCAAAAACATTTTCTGCCGTATGGTTGTTGAGATATTGGTCAGCTTCGAGCGTGAAATATTCCCGATAATTAATCTCTTTAAGTGCCCTGACAATCTCTTCAAAATCAATGCTCATCGAAAGCGGAATCTGATGGTTGTCGTGCCACCTGTCATTATCGTGGATATGAAGAGCCTGAAGACGGTGTCCGAGTGCGTGAATCATATTGACAGCACCCGAACCTGAGCCTCGCATTTCTGCGTGACCGATGTCAAGACACGCAACAAGATAATCATCATTCACCGTGTCAATGTGTTTGACAAAATCCTCCGATGTCGCACACGCGGCAAAGGCACTTTCGTCCTTTTCGTCGTTCCAGTTCCACATATTTTCAGTTGCGATTTTAACACCGCAATCCTTCGCAAAGCCGAGAAGCTCGTTGTAAAGCTCTGCGTTTTCCTCAGCGGTTTGGTTGTTGTCGGGATGAATTATGCAGATTTTACCGCCTGCCTCGGCAGTGCATTCAATCGCACGCTTGTAATACGCACGGATTGCGGCACACCTTGTCGGAAATGGTGCGTGTGACTGGTTACATGCAATGCCGTTATCAAGTCCGATTTGCTTTAGCTTACGGGCAAATCGGAGGTAACTGTCACCTGCGAGAGGGTGACTGTTCGTAAGAAGAATATCCTTACCCCAATCGTACTTGCACATGTTGAACATCGAAAAGTCCCAGGCATCAAAACCCGCTTTGGCAAGAAGCTCGATCGCTTTTTCTTCACCGACAATTTTTGCTGTTGAGTGTATTTCGGTAGAAATTCTCATTGAGGATACTCCTTACCATCTGTTCTCAACATATTCACAGAAAGCGCAAAGGTCCTTGATTTCAATCTTTGTGCCGTCATCGAGTGTTACGTCACCGTTCCAGATGCCGTAGACCTGATGGCAGTTCATTCTGCCCACGAGAAGATTTATATCGCTGTGGTTGTCAAGAGTCGGCTTCATTGTCATATTGAATCTGCCGTCCTCGGAGATGAATTTCCATTCTTCCATAAACCTGCCTTTAGGGAATTTTTCTACATCAACCGCACCGAATTTGTGTGCCTTGCCGTCATAGAAAATTGCAGTCTCCGTTGCGTTGCTTTCGTTACCGATTGCCCACGTGATTTCAAAGCCGAGGCTGTGCTTTGTACCCTCAGCATCGTAATGGAATGTTGAACCGCAGCCCCAGTACCATACCATTTTGTGAATAGTATTTACGCGTCCCCAATCCATTGCAGCAAATGCGCTGTCCTTTGTCATCTTATAAACATAGTCGCCGTATTTAAATGTTACCTCGCAGGGCATACACATCTGCTTTGTGGTCATAAAGTATCTTGTTTCGTTCTCGTCAAACGGAAGAACGGTTGTGATTGTTTCCGAGTCGGGAAGAATATCCATACTTACGTTTACTTCAACCAGCTTACCGTTGTGCATTTTTCTGTACCACAGATTTCTTTCGGTCTCTTTTGTGTTGAAGTCAAATTCTGCCTTGCCGATTTTGTCCTTGAATCTGTTGGGAACATCGCCTTTTGCGGGCGGAACGTGCTTGTTGGCACCGATAAAATACTGGATTGCGTCAACAATAACCTCACCTGTTGAAAGGTCGGTGAGCTTTGCGCTGACATAACCGCCGATATTGATGTTTGCAAAGCTTACAAGAACCTGCATTTTACCGTCATCAATTGTATAAAAATCCCATTCCTTGCGGCTCATAATTCCTTTTTTTACGTAATCACGGTTGTATGTAAAATAGTTGTGTCTTGCCCAGCCTTTTGCAAGGAGTTTGCCGTCGGGTGAGAGAAGCGGAGTTTCCTGTGTGTACTCCGTCTGCTTTGACGGTCTTTTCCAATCTTTAAAAGGCACATATGTACGCGGTAATTCTTTATTCATATCTGTTCCTCCGATGCATACAGATTTTTCTTATAATAATTATAACAAATATAATGTCGAAATGATACATATTTTTGAAAATATTTCTGTTTTGCAGAAAAAAAATCCCCTCCGGGAGGGGATTAAGATTATAATGAATTTATCATTGAAAGATGCTCGGTGTAAAGCGGTTTTACATTATTGACAACCGTCATTCCGCCCTGCAAGGACATATGGTCACCATAGTATACGGGCATAACGTTCCAGATACCTTTTCTGACGTCTGAAGCATCAAATGCGGTGCTCGGGTCAGAAAGCGGAGCAAGTGCAGAGAAGGTATTTACAAGTCCGTCATTCTCAAGCCACTCGTTACCTACAACATAGCCGCCGGGAGTTGTACCTGTAAGCTTGCCGATTTCTTCACTGCTTGAAACAAACAGCTTTTCCATATTCTCTTCTATCGGGTGATAGTATCCGTTTTCATCCGCCTGAGTCATTGAACACGCAAATGAAAAATAATATGTACTGTCACTGATTGAAAGTGTTTTGTTAAGAGCAAGTGCATTGTCGATATGCATATCGTATGCGGCAGTGTCAGGCTCTGCTTCTTCAGCGACTTCAACACCGTAGGCTGTTGTGCCGTTATGAGGTGCGGCAAGAGAGGTGACGGAATAAATATAATCTGCCTTGTTGCCTGTAAAGAGACCGCTGATGTCGTCAGGTGATGTTGCGGCAATTTCTTCCGCGTTACCCTGAGCCATCAGATGTGCAAAGGTTCTTACGGTTGCACCGCCGAAGGAATGACCGAGAAGGTTGATTTTGTTTTCGCTGTCCCACTCGTCGATAAGAGCCTTGCCTGTAAAATCTTTACCGTATCTGTCGTGACCGTATTTTTCGGCGTGAGCCTTGCCGTAGTCAGTTACTGTGCCCGTAAGCTGAGCGTAAAGCTCGCAAGCTCTGTCCCAGGCACTGTCAGTACCTGCAACTGAGGCTGCATAACAGTCAAAGCCGTTGTTGTTGAGATATTTCATCAGCTCTCCGCCGAACATACCCCAGTAGGGCATAATCGGATAGTAGAAATCGTATTCGCCCCAACCCATAAGGCCGTGAACGAAAATGTATTTGTAGTTTGTGTTCCAATCATCGGTTTTAACCTCGTAATCGGGCAGGGCAATGCCAAAAAAAGAAAGCAAGCCCATTATAACCGACATTAACATAGCAGTGATTCTGTTGATGATGCCCATAAATTCAACCTCCGAATTTCGATTAAGGAAATTATAACAAGTATACAGCTTAATGTCAATATAGAATAATATTGCAGAATATATAATATATAAATATTTGTTTTACAAAAAGAAATATTTGTGATAGAATTAATATGATAGTTATTGCCGTGAGCGATATTCCGGTGTCTGCTCTGCATTATAAGGGGGTTTTATTATGAAACGCTTTTTATCTGTATCTGTAATTATGGCAATTCTTATTTCATTTACTTTACCGTCATCCTTGGCAGCGGGTTTGACTGAGCCCGACATTATTCAGGTAATACCGGGTGAGTCGGGTGAAAACGGATACGTAGACGATATTTATCTTGACGAAAATGGAAATGTTATTCAAAGGGACACTCATCTGACCTTTGATAACGGTTTCCATACGATGGGCAGCTCAGCTTCGTTACCCTTGTCTTACGATGCACGTCAGGCGAATGTCGTAACTCCTGTCAAATGGCAGGGCCGTGCAGGTAACTGTTGGGCCTTCTCTGCAATAAGTGCGCTTGAAAGTGCCGCAATCAGCAAGGATATGATTGCGCTTGATAAGGCAGATTTTTCCGAGTCTCATCTTGCCTGGTTCGGTATCAACAGTGCCACAACAGATACAACAGACCTTGCTTACGGTGACGGAACGGTTTCGGAAAATCCGTACCTTACAGGCGGTAACTGGTCCAGAGTGGCACAGGCTTTGTCACGTTGGGCAGGTATTGCGAATCAGGATGTTGATCCGTCAGATTACAATAATCTTGACAATCTGCCGAGATATACCGATGCACAGAGACGCAACACAAACAGCGGCTTTGTAGTTAAAGAAATCGAGGAATTTATGACAGCCGAAAAGGTTAAAAGCCATATTCTCGAATACGGCTCGGTAACTGTATCGTATTACAGCGATGATGCTTATTACACTCAGGCTTCAGGTACAACGGCTTATTACAACAATACAACAACGTCAACGAATCACGCGGTTACTGTTGTCGGTTGGGATGACAATTATTCGACCGAAAACTTTAAATCAAGCTGCAAACCGACTCAGAATGGTGCATGGCTGTGTAAAAACAGCTGGGATACATGGTGGGGCGATTCAGGATATTTCTGGTTGTCATATTATGACACTTCAGCCTGTAACTTTGTGGGATATATCCCACAGTCTGCCGAAAACTGTTACGGTAATTATTCCTACAACGGTAACTACTGTAACTACTGGCTCGGTTACAACGGCTCAACGAGTGCAGCCAATATATTCACTGCAAAGGATAACGAAAAAATCAAATCCGTTGCAACATATACCAACATTGATACAGAAGGAACAACAGTATCAATCACCTTCAGAATATATACAAACGTTCCTGCAACGGGCGGTCCTGTCAGCGGAACGCTGAGTCAGACTTTCACAACAACTGTTGACAACACAGGCTATTATGTATTTGATTTACCGCAGGAGGTTGCAGTTAATGCGGGCAGCCGATTCTCCGTTGTAATGACTATCAGCGGCAGTATGGTTGCATTCGAAAGAGGAGACGGTTATGTGACTAATGGTGAATCATATATTTTCAACGGTTCAAAATGGTACACAACAGAGGCTTTCTACTCTAATAAATATGAGCTGAAAAATATATTCATTCAGGCTCAGACGGTCTGTGACCATCAGACACAGACACAGGAAAGTGAATCATCCTGCACGCAGGACGGATATCAGAAAACTGTCTGCACACAGTGTGACAAGGTTTTAAGCGAAAGCGTTTACCCGTCAAGCGGACATAGCTTTGGCGAGTGGCAGATTGTATCCGAGCCTACACTTTCACAGCCCGGCTCAAAGTCACGCACCTGCAGTGAATGCGGTGCAACCGAAACCGAAAGCATTCCCGCAACAGGATACGAGCTGGCGGAGGGCGTTGTTTTCGACACTGCGAACGGAATTATTTCGGGTATAAATGCAGGTGAAACCTCACTTGAGAATTACATCACTATCGCAAATCCCGACTGTGTCTGGAGCTACGGCTCATCCGGCGGAAGGCTCGGTACAAGCACAAAGGCAACGCTTAAAAACGGCGATACCGTGCTTGGTGAGTTTACGATTCTTGTTTATGGTGACACAAACGGTGACAGCTGGTATGACGGTCAGGATGCGGTTCTCGTTTCCTGCCTGATGAATGGAATGCTTACTGCGGATGCGGTCGGTGAGGTTGTATATATGGCAGCTGACTGCAACCACGACGGAGCGGTTGATGACCTTGATGTTGCACTTCTCAATGAAGCAGGAACGCTTCTTGCGGCGGTTGATCAGACGAAGTCTTCGGAGGTTCTTCTTGAATCCTCATCCGCTTATGCCGGGTATCTCGATCTTATTGATCAGTCACCGACATCTCAGGTTGAAGAAGAGGAAATTATTGCAGAGCAACAGGAAGAAGAGAAGAACACATCAAACGCAGCTAAGACAGATATATTTGATTTTATCGTAGCGTGGCTCGAAAGAATCTTTGAGTATTTTCTGGCGTTAGTTCCGGCAGTTTACAAATAAATATCAAAAAATAAAAGGATGGCTCAGCCATCCTTTTTTTATTGCGTATTCACAACAATCAAAGATCCATTTCCATTCCACTGAATTTCTGTCCCCAGGCGTTTGCCCACGCTTCGCAGTAGAGCTTGTAGTAGGAGATGTTGTTCTTCTTTCTGTAGCCCTCAAAAACATTGCACCATATCATTGACGGAAGAGCAATAACGATGTAGTAAAGCGGACCGAGAAGAAGACATTGCCAGGTGTGACCGTATTCGTGAATGCGTGTGTTATATGTCCACTTTTTGCTTTTGTGGTTGTCACGCATAAAGATAAACAGACCCATTGAAAGTCCGCCTGCCTTCCACGGAAGGTAAACGATGAAGGAATAACCGAAACGCTGCCAACGGCGTTTTTTGATTTTTGTGCATATAAGGAAAGCGATGCCGCCGATAATGTTTACGGGCAGACCCCATGTCCATTGTATAAGATAGAAGAAGAAATCCTTAGTATCGTTTTTAAAATTCTTTTTTCTTTTAGCGGGATATTTTTTTGTTATATCAATCATTTTGCTTCCTCCTTTAGCTTTTTCTGCTCGATAAGAATCAGATACTCACCGTTTTCATCAGTCTCAAGGTAATGCGGCTCGTCATTTTTATCGGGAATACCGAGCCAGGTGTTTCCGAGTTTCTGACCGGAAATCATCTCACATCTTTTAATCTGTTCGTCAGTAAGCGTAACGCTGCCGTACTTGTGCTTTGTTGCAATTGCGGCGCGTATCATTGTGTGGTCATCCTTGGTCATACCGAAACGCTTGAGAAGAATAAGCGAAATAACAGCGGCAACAATCGGGATAACCGCTACGCATATACGCACACCGAGAACGGCACTGTCACTCTGTGCAAAGAGTGTGCCTGTTGACTTTTCATACTCTGCAACCCTATCACCGGTAACAAGGCCGAAGCCCTGCAGAGTGAAGCCTACGAGAGCCGCCATAACACCGCTTATACTCTTTTTGATAAGAGTGCTGAAGGTGGCAATAACACCCTCTCTGCGTCTGCCCGTAATCATTTCGTCAACGTCGGTGAGGTCGGGGAAAATATTGGTGGAAACAAATCCGAGACCCGACATACCGAAGGGGTAAAGAATCATGCTGAGCATCATAAGTGCACTCCAGAAAAGTGAGCCACCCGACTGCATAACAAGACCGATTGCAAGGCCTGCAACCATCAGCGGTGTGACGATGTTACCGCACTTTTTCTTGCCGTGCTTCATTGTCAGTGCATAGTTTAGCGGGAATGCTGCCGCCTCCGCAACGCCGGCAACAGCATTAAAAAGGGCATAACCGCTGTACTGATTTGCAAGATACTTTATGTAATAAACCTTTGAGTTTGCATAGAAGCCTGTAGCGAACTGATATGCAAGGCTCATAAAGAAATACTGCCTGAAAGATTTATTTTTGAAAACAAGCACATATTCACGGATAATGTATTTTACATCGAGCTTGTCAACCTTGTTGTTAAGTGAGCTCGGCTCTTTTGTTTTTGCATAAGTCAGCAAAACTGCAAGACCGAAAAATACAGATAAAACGATACCTATTACAAGGAACGGAGATTTTGATTCGGATGTAAGGTTATCGTTGGAGCCGAAAATCGCAAGAATCATAACAACAATTCCGAAGGCAGGAACCATTCCGGCAGAGTTAAAGAGATATCCGACAGAATTGTACTGCGTACGCAGATTGTATTCGGGCGCAAGCTCGGGAAGCATCGCAGTATGCGGTACACCTATTATGGTGTAAGCTGTTTTGTACAGCATATATACAATTATGAAGTATGCCATAGCCACTGAGGGGTTTGAATTGCCGTTAAGACCGAATGAATTCCACAGCAGGGTGTAGGAAACAACCATCAACGGAATACCCCACAGAAGATAACGGCGGTGCTTACCTGTTTTTGAACGGGTACGGTCGGTTATGATGCCCATAACGGGGTCAGTTACGGCATCCCATACGGTCGCAATCATAACAACAATACCTGCCTGATTAAGTGACAGATTAACAACGTCGGTCAGGAAAACGGTGAAATACATACTGATAATGTAACCGGCACCGCCCATATACATATTGGCATAGCTGTAGTTTATCATCGGCAGAATGGTAGATTTGAAATCCCCCTGAACGCCGACGAGCTTTTTAAGTTTTTCGCCCACAATATCACCCACAAGTCAAGTTTAGCTTGTTATCTATGCAAGCATCAGTGTGTAAGAAGAAGCATAGCAACAAACAAGAATGTAATTACCCAGGAGCTGCCTTTAATCTTTTTAAAGTCTCCGCAGAAGGAGCTGATGACGATATAAGAAATAAGCCGATACATACCGTATAAAAGAAGAACGCGTTAAGTCCCATACCGCTTGCCTGTGCCAACGGCAGATTTGAAAGAAAACCTGCGAGCACAGTACCTATAACCGCCGCAATTGCACCGTAGGAAACACCGAGCGGATTTGAGCCGTCACCGAACGGGTCGGCAAACATATTGACATTAACCATCAGAATGTATACCACAGCAAAGAATGTTGTCATGCCTGCTATGAATTCGGTTTTGACTGTCGTACCTCATTCCTTGAGTTTGAAAAATCGTTCCATTTTTCCTGTCCTTTATTAAACTTCCGTTTTAATTGTTTTTAATCAACCGGACAACCGTCTCGACTGTTGTTTCTTTGTCTGAGCAGAGACTCTCAATCTCCTTACCTTCGTAGAAGATAGGGAAATTAAAGTGTATACTTTTGAGAATACGACCATCAGGCAATCTGTCGGGATAAATTTCAACACTGCTTAGGAAGCTGCCAAGGAATTCTTCCTTTTCCTTATCTGTAAATTTATCATAAAGCCGGTCAAAATACAAGAGATATTTATAAACATTATCACCCGAGATTTTTCGTTGAACGATAGCGTTGATTTTGGCTTCGATTTCAGCAATCTCACTTTCAATGCTGTCAATTTCTTCATAAAGCTTGTCCATTCGAATCTGCATATCTTTATATTTTCTATCGTAATACTTATCGTCAGGGTCAATAAGTGTAATTGTCCTAACGACCTTAACTTTCGAAAAAGCTTAAAAATCTGCACTAAAGTACAATGTGCAGCGCGGAAAAAGGTTATATAATATAATCGATGTATAGCAAATATACATAAATTCTCAAAACAAAAGGAGAGTACTATTATGAAAAGATTATTGGCATTGATGCTTGCATTGGTAATGGTTTTTGCGCTTGCTGCCTGCGGTAAGGACGGCAACGAAGCAACTAAAGGTGACGAAACCACAACAAAGGCACCTGAAATTCAGGCATTAGCTAAAGGTCAGCTTACAAACAAAGCTGGCGACTATGAGTACAGAATTATGGGCACAGAACTTTTTGATGATGAAAACGGTGAAAAAGCACTCCGTCTTTACATCGACTTCGAAAACAAAACAGCTGATTACACAACAACAGCACATGATGTTTTAGCGGAAGAAATCGTAACACAGAACGGTGAAGAACTTGATATGGCTCGTGCTCCTTATGAAGTTGAGCTCAAAGAAGCTGAGCATTACAACAGCAGAGTTCGTCCCGGTCACACAATCCGTTTCGTAAGAGAATTCAAACTTACAGAAACAACAGGCACAGTTAACTATAAGTTAGTCGGCAGAAATGCTACATCCAATCCTGTTGACGTTTTGAGCTATGATGTCGACCTTGCAAAGCTTGCAGGTGCTCCGAAAGAGGCTCTTAAGGTTAAGACAGTTGCAGATCCGCAGTGGAATAAGGGTTGGCCGACAACAGCAACATTCAGAGACGGTATGGGTGAAATTTCTAACATCACATCTGAATTTGTTGACGGTGACAACGGCGAAAAGCTTATTCGTGTTTACTTTGATGTAACAAACAAGAATGACGACAACCTGTATATCAACAGACTTGCTGAAATCAGTGCATATCAGGATGGTATTGAGCTTCTTGAATCAGGTGCAGGAAATTATATTCCCGAAGATGGCAACTACAATTCTTCAGTAGATGCAGGTGCAACTGTAAGAGCTTCAGTAGTTTATGAACTTACTTCAACATCAACAGTTGAATTTGAAATCTATGACATCTACGGAAAAGGTGACACAACAGGTGCGGCAATTCAGATTCCCGTAAAATAAAAATTACATAGTTTTATAATTCAGTGGCGGTAGAAATACCGCCGCTTTTTTTGAATTTTAGCACTAAAGTACAATGTGCAATTATTATTTATTTGTTAAAATTAAAATGTGAATTGATGTGGTCGGACGAAATTTACCTAAAAAACAGCTGCCGACACATCATGAGCAGAAAAATCACTTAAATTTCATTCCAAAGGAGGGTGTTTGTTACGCTTAAACCGGTTACAAAGGATTTTGCAGATAAATCAACTTTAAAACAGTTTGAATTTGAATTCTACTGTGATTGTTGCGCAGGAGCCGTCAAAACTCCCGTGATTGAGTTTGTATCGGGCTTTAAAGAAATCAGCCTTTTGAATAACGATGTAAAAAAAGCAAGAGATATTATTTATGCGGCAGATCATGAAAGAGCTTTTGAAAGAGCTAATGTTGAGGCATTATATGAACTGAATCGTTGCGAAATATGCGGTGATATGGTCTGTGATAACTGTACGGTTTACGGTCAGAATCTGAACGGCGGATTCTGTTGTAAAAAATGTGCGGAAAGAGAATGATTTTTAAAGGAGATTACTGATATGCAAAGAACATACAGCGAAAAGAAAGTGCGCGACGATTACCGTCGTCTGACGCTTATGCTTATCGAAAAAAACATTTCAATCACAACAATGGAAAGCTGTACCTCGGGTCAGCTCGCATCCTTAATCAGCGATACCGAGGGTGCATCGGGCATTATGAAGGGTGCATTTGTAACATATTCCAACGAGGCAAAAATCAAGCAGGGCGTTCCCGAAGAAACAATAGATAAATATTCGGTTTATTCAAAGGAAACCGCCTGCGCTATGGCTGAAGCCTGCCGCAAAACATACAACGCCGACATCGGTGTGGGTGTGACGGGCTCGATGGGAAATGTTGACCCTGCAAACGCGGCGGCATCAATCCCCGGTCAGGTCTGGTTTGCGCTGAGCACAAAAGAAAAAACTCTTGATTTCTATCTTGAGCTTGAGCCGCAGCCGTCAAGATTTGAGTATAAAATCGCTGTTGCACAAGAGATAGCTGACGAACTTTTCAAATTGATTGCGGAGTAAATTATGAGCAGATATAAAAAACTGACCTTGCTTCATTCAAATGATATGCACGGAGACTTCCTTGCTCAAAACGTTGACGAAAACCTCGTCGGCGGTGTGTCTATGCTGTCAGGTTATGTCAGCAAGGTAAGGAATGAAGAAAAGAATACGCTTTACTGTATCGCGGGCGATATGTTCCGCGGCTCGGTTATCGACTCCGAATTCAAGGGTGTTTCGACAATCGAAATTATGAATATTCTTTCCCCCGATGTTGTTACCCTCGGCAATCACGAAACGGATTACGGTGTTGCACATCTGCTTTTTATTGAAAAGTGTGCAAGGTTTCCTATCATCAATGCGAATTTACATATCAGAACAAACGGAGCAAGACTGTTTAATTCGCACCATATTTTTGAGCTCGACGGTATGAAAATTCTTTTCATCGGCATTATTACCGAGAGCGTGATGAAGCAGGCGAAAAACGAAGGAATTGTCGGCGCGTTCATTGATGTTCACGAGGCGGCTCAGGAGGTCGGCAGAATCTGTGACGCTTACAGGCGGACAGATGTTGACCTTACCGTTCTGCTGACGCATATCGGTTTTGAGGAGGATAAGCAGCTTGCCGCACAGCTTGATCCTGCGTGGGGTGTTGATATAATAGTCGGAGGCCATTCGCACACATTCATTGACGAGCCTGCGGTCGTCAACGGCATTCCCGTTGTTCAGGCGGGTGTCGGCACGGACGGAATCGGAAGATTTGATATTACGGTTGATACGGATAATAACTGCCTTGCCGATTACAAGTGGCAGCTTGTTCCGATAACCCCCGAAAACTGTCCGAGGGATGAGGCGATTGACGAGGTTCTCACATCATACAAAAACATAACCGATGTTAAATATAACAGGGTTGTTGCCCGTTTAAAGAAGAAGCTGACTCATCCCGACCGTTACCGCGAAACACAGCTTGGTAATTTGTTTTGTGATATTCTTGCCGAAAGGCTGGGTGTTGATGTGATGTTCCTTGCTTCGGGAAGTATCCGCGGTGAGGAGCTCGGACCCGTTGTTCAGTATCGCAATCTTACGGAATGCTTCCCTTATGACGGCAATGTGAAGATGCTGACAGTCAGCGGCAGTCAGCTTCGTTCAATGCTTAAATTTATGCTTCGCGATGAGGTGTGGCAGGGCGCAGGCTCGGGCTTCTTTCAGATTTCAAAAAGGTTAAGAGTGTGCTACGATGTCCCCACGGGTGAAATCACCTCGCTTACCTTTGACGGCAAGGCTGTCGGGGATGATACACTTTACCGAATCGGTCTTCAGCAGTTTCAGTACAGCAGCTTCGAAAAATATTTCAATCTGCCGATAAACGAAATCGAGGACAAGCATCCGACAAGAACGGTTGCAACCTCCGTCAGAGATATTGTGGAGGAGTATTTTTCATCCGTTCAGAATATTGATGCCGACCTTGACGGCAGAATAACGATATCAGGCAAAAAAGAATAGGGAAACAGTATAAATCCGAACTCGCCCAAAAGGCGTTCTTTTTAAGACTTTCCGGCGTTTCGAGTTTGAAAGGCGTCAGCCTTCCTGCACTCTCAACCACCGAAAATTCAATAAAAATCTTCACCTTTTGGGTCGTAGATTTTTTACGAGGGAGATTTTCGGTATACCAAGGCACAAAACACAGCAAATCCTTGCGGATTTGCGAGTATTTTAACGAAGGGATAACGGAAATCCACCCGTAAAAAACGGGTTCGGATTTGTACTGCTTCCCTCGAATCAGAGTCGGTTTTTGTAAAAAATCGGCTCTTTTTTATGAAAATCTGCACTAAAGTACAATGTGCTTTTTAAAACGATCTAATATAATGTATATAACAATAGGGCAGATATCTTGTTTGCCCGGTTTTTAAGGAGTTTATTATGGGAAAAAACATCAAAAAACTTACGATTCTTCACTCAAACGATATGCACGGTGACTTCCTTGCAGAAAGCGTTGACGATAACCTTGTCGGCGGTGTGTCAATGCTTTCGGGTTATGTCAACAAGGTAAGAAACGAAGAGAAGAACACACTTTACTGTATCGCGGGCGATATGTTCCGCGGCTCTGTTATCGACTCAGAGTTCAAGGGCATTTCAACAATCGAGATTATGAATATGCTCGCACCCGATGTTGTTACTCTCGGCAACCACGAAACAGACTACGGTATCGCACACCTTCTCTTTATTGAAAAATGTGCCAAGTTCCCGATTATCAACGCTAACTTACATATCAAAACAAACGGTGCAAGACTTTTTAAACCTCACTACATCGCTGAGGTTGACGGAATGAAGATTCTCTTTATCGGTATCATCACCGAGGAGGTTCTTTCGCAGACAAAGAACGACGGTATTATCGGCTCCTTCGTTGACATCAACGAAGCAGCTCAGGAGGTCGGCAGAATCTGTAACACATACAATGCAACCGACATTGACCTTACCGTTCTTCTTACCCACATCGGCTTTGAAGAGGATAAGAAGCTTGCCGAAAAGCTCGATCCCGCATGGGGCGTAGATGTTATCGTCGGCGGTCACTCACATACATTTATTGAAGAGCCTGCGGTTGTCAACAATGTTGTAATTGTTCAGGCTGGTACAGGTACCGACCAGATCGGCAGATTTGATATCGACATTGACACAGATAACAACTGTATCGACAGCTACAAGTGGCAGAGTGTTCCCATCAACAAGGAGCATTGCCCGAAGGATGAGGATCTCGAGAGTATCCTCAAGCACTACAAGTCACAGACCGATGAGAAATACGGCAGACTTGTTACACGCTTCAAGAAAAAGCTTACTCATCCCGAAAGAACACAGGAAACCGCACTCGGCGGATTGTTCTCCGACATTATGCGCGAGAGCCTCGGACTTGACATTATGCTTCTCGGCTCAGGCAGTGTCAGAAGCACTCAGCTCGGACCGATTGTTCTTTTCTCTGACCTTTGCGAATGCTTCCCGTATGATGATGCAGCGTATATGATTAAGGTCACAGGCGAGCAGTTCAAGAGAATGATCAAGCATATGGTTCGTGACGGTGTATGGCAGGGTGAACACTGTGAATTCTACCAGCTTTCAACAGGTCTTCGTGTTGATTATGACAGAGCAACTCACGAGTATCTCAGATTCGACTTCAACGGCGAGCCGATTGATGACAATAAGGTTTATAAGGTAGGACTTCAGCAATTCCACTACAACAACCTCGAGGATTTCTTCAACATTTCCTTTGACGAAATCAAGGCAAATGGCACTCCTGTTGTTGTTTCAACATCCTGCCGCGGTATTTTTGATGAATATCTTTCAAATCATCAGAACCTTGACCGTGAGATTTCAGGCAGACTTGTTATCAGATAACAATGAAAAAGAAAAGGTATACAGGCAACAAGGGCTTTATTGTTGCCTGGTGTGTAAATCTTGTTTTCGACCTTGAATGGACAATTTCTGCGTGGATAGCACTTGCGCTCCACTTCTTTCTGGATATATCAATCCTGTGGTTTGTCGGTGCAATCGCGCTGTGGATTGTCGGTGTCGGAATAAAGACGGCAGTTTTTTCCTGGCTGATACGAGAGGGTAACCGTCCCGATCCGCCGAAGGAAAATAAAAATCCCTATTCGTCTGTCAAAAATCCTTATAAAAAGTGAGGAGGTATATCAGTGGATAAAATCAAAAGCTTTATTTCTCTTGCTTTGTGTTTTGTTTTTGTTCTTTCCTTTGCCGCTTGCGGCAGTAAAGATAATGAGGAGAAAACAACTACAACTACAACCACTACTACGACTACGACAACCGAACAACAGGCACCGGCTAAGCCTGCAAGCAAGCTTTCCGAAGGCGAGCTGATGCTGACACTCTATGCCGACCGAAGCTCAGATGATTATAAGAGTGTTAAAAGCAAGCCGAAACGAATAGAAACAGGCATTAATCCGGAAGCGGATGCAGGTTACTTCAAGTTTGTTTCTCCTGTTGACGGTGTGACGGTAAGACTTGAGGCTATCGAGTGGTCGCCGATTGTTGACGGATTTGAAGCGGTTGACACACTTTTCGAAGTTACCGCGGAAAAAGACAAGGTTTATGAATTTGAATGCTATGTAACTGAAACTATTCCCGATTTCAGACTTGTTGTGGAGTGCGGAGAATTCACCGCTGATTATTATATGGTAATTGACGGTTATGAGGTTATTACGAAGCTTCTTATGTTGGCACAGAGGTTCAGTCCTGACCAAATAACTCAGGATTCTGCGTTCTATCAGCTTTGTGTTGCCCGTGCGGTATCGGATGTTTTTTATAACGACAGACTTATCAAGCATGAGCCTGAGGTTGTATGGGGCACCCTTGCTTACGCCGTAACACTCAACGAGTTTAAAATGAACGGCACAGAAGATTATGTAAATATGATCGGTCTTTCCGACTGGGAAGCAGATGCTTATTTCAGAACGCTTTATCCCTCGCTGAACGAAAGCAAGGTTAAGCTTACGGAAGACTGTCATGTTGTGGCTGCTCACTTCAGTACAGGTGAAAAATATCTCGTTGAGCCTCATCTTTTTGATAAATTCTGTTCTGAAGAATTTTACGGAGTTGAAAAAAACAAGGACGGAACATATTCTGTTAAAATCCTTATTCACGATCAAAGATCTCCCGAGGTCGAATTTGACAGAGACAGAGGACTCGCAGTAATTGTGAAAGCGGATGCAAGCAGTCCTTTCGGCTATTCAATAACAGATGTTGTTGATTACAATTTGCCCAAGGGATGAAAATAAATTGTAATTGATTTCTGAAAGGAGATTTTATTATGGGACTTATTAAAGCAGGAATCGGAGCACTCGGCGGCGTAATGGCTGACCAGTGGAAGGAATTTTTCTACTGCGATTCACTCGAAAATGATGTATTGATGGTTAAAGGCCAGAAGCGTGTAGGCGGCCGTTCATCAAACACAAAAGGTCACGATAACGTAATTTCAAACGGTTCAGGCATTGCTGTTGCCGACGGTCAGTGTATGATTATCGTTGAACAGGGCAAGGTTGTCGAGGTTTGTGCAGAACCCGGCGAATTTACCTATGACACATCAACAGAGCCGAGCATCTTCTCAGGCAAGCTCGGTGACACTCTTAAGGAGACCTTTAAAACAGTAGGTAAGCGTTTTACATACGGCGGAGATACAGGCAAGGATCAGAGAGTTTATTATTTCAACACAAAGGAAATAATGGATAACAAGTTCGGCACGCCCAATCCGTTTATGTTCGAGGTTGCCAACAAAAGACTCAATATGTACCGTTCTGTTCAGGTAAGATGTAACGGTGTATATTCATACAGAATTACTGATCCTCTTCTTTTCTACACAAAGCTTGCAGGTAATGTAAGTGATGAATACAGAAGAGAAGAAATTGACAATCAGCTCAAGACAGAGTTCATTTCAGCTCTTCAGCCTGCATTTGCAATGCTCACAGAGCTTGAGCTCAGACCTGCACAGATCCCCGCACATACAACAGAGCTGAAGGATGCACTTAACAAGGCACTGGCCATTGAGTGGACACAGCGCAGAGGTATTTCTGTTGAGTCCATTGCTCTGAATCCGATTACCCTCACCGAAGAGGATATGAAGAAAATCAATCAGATGGAAGATGCCGCAACAATGGGCTCAAATCCGTTTATGATGGCAGGCAGAATGACTGATGCAAGAGCGAATGCAATGGAAGCAGCTGCCGCAAACGAAAACGGAGCAATGATGGGCTTCATGGGAATGAATATGGCAATGGGTGCCGGTGGCGGCGGATTTGACCCCGCGGCAATGTATCAGGCAGGAGTGCAGCAGCAACAGCAGCAGATGGCACAGCAGCAGGCTCAGCAGTTGATTAACGCTCAGGCTCAGGCAATGGCAAATGCAGCAGCATCCGCACCTGCACAGGGTGGCTGGAAATGTGCCTGCGGAGCAACTGCAAACGGTAAGTTCTGCCCCGAATGCGGCTCACCGAAGCCGGCAGATGAGGGTTGGACCTGCTCCTGCGGTGCAGTGAATAAAGGTAAGTTCTGCCAGAACTGCGGCTCACCGAAGCCGGCAGGCGCACCGCTTTATCAGTGTGACAAGTGCGG
>JAFWZR010000006.1 GCA_017522225.1 Clostridia bacterium
CATAACCTTTGTGGACTTGAACTTTGCCACCATAATATTGTAGGCAAAGTAGATAATTGCGACGATAATTCCGATAATATTCCAAACCATAACACCGTTCTCCTTTTCATTTCTATTGGTATTTTTGGGCAAAACAAAAGCACTGCCGAAACTTCACGGTAGTGCTTTAACTTTCAGATATTCAGTTTTTACTTTTCAATGGGAACGAAAACTTCCGGCACAGTAACCGACATACAGATACCGTCCTCGGTTGCATCAATGGTGATCGCAGAAGTGTAGGACATTACCTTACAATACTTCTGGATATCCTCACCGTAGATATCGAACACAAGGAAAGTTGCAGTAACTCCGCCGTGCTCGGCTCTCGGTGTCAGCTTGACAGGCTCAACCTTTCCATTGCACTTCTGTGCAGCATCAAGGAAAAAGTTTAGAACCTCAATAAGTTTATCCATCTGGGGCTGGTTGATAACATAGTTATCATCATCTCTCAGACTCAAAACTTTTTCGTAAAGCTGACCTAAGCGCTTTACATATTCTTCATTGGTCAAAAGTATCACCTACCAAACCTTATATATTTACGCCCTCACGCCAAGTGGCGCTATCGCCGGTAACATCTTTGGAAACCTTATTCATCACATCGGTGGCAGTTCGGAAATTTTTACCCTCAGATAACATTTTAAGGTAAACTTTTCTGATGATTTCATAAACCACCTGATTGTTGATCTCGCCTTTATGGGCTTTAATGGCTTCTACATACTCCGGGACAAGTGCCATTTGGGATATAACATAAGGACGGATTGAACATTTTTTGTATAGAAAACCTAACTCTTTGTTAGCTTGTAGTTTCTCGTTACTCACTTCACTTACCTCCGCATTTTTGCATACGAAGATATTATACCACAAACTTTTCAAAAAGTCAATCGGAGGCAACCGATTTCTCACGAACATCAAACCTCATTTCTTTGCCGTTTTGTAGTCGTCAAAGCAAGCGATCACCTCAGAGTGAGTAAAGGCTATTGAGCATTTATCGCAGTCAATTCTCATTCCTCTGTAACAACAGACATTACACGAGTGACGAAAATTTCGTAACGCTTCCTTTTTACTTTCGCTTTCGAGTTGACGCTCAACGCCAATTTGCTCGAACTTAGTCATATTCATCACTCCCAATAGCCTTTTATTCACGATTGAAAAACTTTATGGATTGGCGAAAAGCCCGCTTTACGCGGACTTCTCAACCACAACCGTTTCAACCTCAGCGGCAGGCTCAGCCTTAGCCTCAGCCTTTACCTTTGTGTCGCCGACCTTTTTCGCCTTATCAGCGGAAACCATACGGTATTCAAGGTCATACGCCTTGCCGGTAACAACTCTGTGCATAACATCAAGCACAAGGCGGTGAATGTATGCATTTTTGGCAACCGCAACGGAGAGGGTTTTCTTTCCGCGTTTGGTGTAGCACATAAGCAGGTAGGCAACATCGTGGTTGTTCACACGATGAACATTTTTGCCCTTTCCGTTATCCTCGAACATAATGCCGTCGATAACCTGCTGGAGCTGCTTACAGATCGCCGTATTGCTGTCGGGAGTGCCGCCCATTTCAACCTGACGGGCGAGGTCGCTCATATAGAAGCTGTCGCAGATTTTCTTGATCTGAGCCTTAGTCATTTTCAGCTCAGTCGCAGTCCTCATAGCGAGGAGCTGGTTGAACTTCTCAACCGCATACTTCCACATAGTCGGGAGCTTGCAGAACTCGCAGAACTTCACAAGGTCGATCTGGCGAACCTTATCCTCTACGATTTCAAAACCTGTTACGACCCCTTCCTCACGCATAGCGCGGTGGGACACTACCAGATACGAGTGCATCGCAACGGCAGCCTTTACCGGATTTTCGGACTTTGCCAACTCGCCGAACACCTCGATACACTTAGCCTCAGCATAGGCAGCTTCAGCCTCTTTGAGTTCCTGCTCAGCGTGGGCAGCTTTGGCGAGATCGTTTGCTTTCAGTGCTTCGTTGTACTCGCCGATTTTCTTGACGATGTTCTCACGGTTATCACTGATGATTTTCTTGATATCAGCCATTTTCATTACCTCACTTTGAATGATTTTTTTTACAGGCATAAGCCTATAAGAAAACACACCAACGGGCATCTCATAACTACCGGTTGGTGTGCTTGATTTATAGGTTTATACAAAGGCGGAGTTCATAACTCTCCGCCTGAAATTTCGTTACTCATATCACGCTTTGTTAGTCCTCGCTATACCGATCCTCAGTAACAACTTTCCGCTTCCGTTGGAAACTTTCAGCTCAACTCACTCTGCCCCATATTGACTATCATTGATAGCCATTAGGTTTAGGCTTTATGAGAAATAACCTCAGTTCGATAAAGTCCGAAAAAACTCTACGCTTATCGACAGTTGCGCAAGCCGTGTTTAGGTTTAGCCGAATACCTGTTGAGGTTTTCACTATCCGTTATCTGGGCTTAATTCCTCAGATCTCAACCGACGCCTTATGATTTGGGATAAGGTTCCCTTATGCCTGCGCATATGCCCCTGACCGCTACTCCGGTCGGGTACGAGTTTAAGGCATATAGCCTTTGGGATAAGGTTGATTAGTTCAGCCTTTCAAAAACTTTGGGCGGTGTTCGTTGGGTGCGCCCTTGCCGTCCGCTTGTATAGCGTTTGGGGGTGGGGTGTGCCGTCTGTGGCGGTGCGCCCTTGCCGTCCGCTTGTATAGCGTTTGGGGGTGG
>JAFWZR010000007.1 GCA_017522225.1 Clostridia bacterium
CGTATTTTGGATAGAAGTCGGTGTCGATAGCGAAGAGGGTCCACCCGTTCCCATACCGAACACGGTAGTTAAGCTCTTCAGTGCTGAAAATACTTGGCGGGCAGCCGCCCGGGAAGATAAGGCGACGCCGACACATTTTTTAATATGCCTCAATAGCTCAGCTGGCAGAGCACGCGGCTGTTAACCGCGGTGTCACAGGTTCGAGCCCTGTTTGAGGCGCCATACAACATTAATCCGAACCCATCTGTTTACTACGATGTGTTCGGATTTGTTGTTTTTTATATGAGTGCTATTAAGAAATAAATCAAAAAATTTCCGGTAATTTTAAAAATCTTTTCAAAAAACTCTTGACATCAGCACTTTAAAGGAGTAAACTGTGGTCAATTTAATAAGCTAAAGGCTGTGACGAAGAGCGTCTGATGCGAAACATTACAGAAAGCCGATGGGTGATGTGAATCGGTATGGATCAATTCGAGACTACTCCCTTCTGAGCCGGTGACCTGAACATAATCAAGATAGGGGAGCCCGTGTATGCTACGTTAGTGCATAGAGGTTGTTGGACTTCGATGAAATCAAAGGCGTCGATGAAGACGGAAACTGCAACGAATTTTTCAGAGAGTCGGGGATGGTGTGATCCCGACAAAGGACTGTAGATTTCCCATCCCTTCTGAGCCGGAAGCCCCAAAGGTGTAAGCACCTAGTAGGCGTTTCCCGTGTATGCTGCGTTAGTGCATAGGAGTTGTTGGACTTCGAAGAGGTGGCGGATTGTTATATCCGCAATTTGAGTGGTACCGCGAGTGCAAATTAGATTTACACCCGTCTCAAAGCAATTAAAAGCTTTGAGGCGGGTTTTTGTTTTGCCTTAAAGCCGAAAGAAACGCATATTAATTTATGAAAGGCGGAATGAAAATGCTATAGCTAAGTAAAGTATTCGATGCACAGACGGTGCTCAAAAACATTATTCGTGAAACAAATGTGGTCAGAGCTTACGGAATTGCTCCTGATTGTGAGCTGTATCTCAAGCCTGAAAATCTGCAGATTACGGGCTCGTTCAAGGTAAGAGGTTCTGCGTATAAAATTGCGTGTTTGAGTGAAGAGGAGAAGAAAAACGGAGTTATCGCCTGTTCGGCAGGTAACCATGCACAGGGCGTTGCACTTGCGGCAACAAAAAACGGAATCAAGTCTTTGATCTGTCTGCCCGACACAGCTCCGATTTCAAAGGTAGAAGCGACAAAAGGCTTCGGTGCTGATATTTGCCTCGTAGAGGGCTGTTATGATGATGCTTACAAGAAGGCGCTCGAGCTAAAAGAGAGCGAAGGTTACACCTTTGTTCATCCCTTTGATGACGAAAACGTAATCGCAGGTCAGGGAACTATAGCCCTTGAAATATTGAATGACCTTGACAATATTGATGCAATCGTTGTGCCGATCGGCGGTGGCGGTCTGATTTCGGGAATTGCTTATACGGCAAAGCAGATAAGACCTTCTGTCAAGGTTTACGGCGTGCAGGTCGCAGGAGCGCCGAGTATGTATAATTCGGTGAAGGACGGGAGGATTGATTGTCTTGATTCCGTGCAGACGATTGCAGACGGTATAGCAGTCAAACAACCGGGCGAAAACACATACACTCTTGTCAGCGAGTATGTGGATGAAATTGCTCTTGTTACGGATGATGAGGTTGCAAGTGCGATTCTTGCTCTTATTGAAAAGCAGAAGATGATTGCTGAGGGTGCGGGAGCAACAGCAGTTGCGGCGGTAATGTTTGATAAATTTGATCTCAAGGGCAAGCGTGTGGTCGCAGTTGTATCGGGCGGAAACATCGATGTTACAAGCCTTTCAAGAGTTATTGACAGAGGTCTTCTTAATTCAGGCCGTTCATCAAGCTTGCTGATTGAGCTTATAGATAAACCCGGTCAGCTGAAAGATATTTCGCGTATTATTGCAGACTGTGGCGGAAATGTAACAGGTGTTCACTACGAAAAGGGCAACACCGAGAGCGTTAACGGATGTTTCCTTCGAATTGAAATGGAAACGCGAGATTACGAACACGTTAAACTCATTATGCAATCCCTGCGTGATGAAGGTTTTAAAATAGTGTGATTTTGAAAGGAGAATATTTATGAGCAGTAAAGTACAAACAAACAAGGCTCCGGCGGCAATCGGACCTTACTCACAGGCAATGGTTGTGGGTAATCTCATTTTTACTTCCGGACAAATTCCGCTAAACCCCGAGACAGGATTGATTGAGGGTAATAACATCACAGAGCAGACACACAGAGTCTGCAAAAATTTAAAGGCCGTGCTTGAGGCGGTAGGAGCATCGCTTGAAAATGCTGTTAAAACAACCTGTTTTCTTGATGATATGGCAGATTTCACGGCTTTTAATGAGGTGTATTCCGAATATTTTACGGAAAAACCTGCACGCTCTTGCGTGGCAGTCAAAACTCTTCCGAAGAATGCTTTGGTCGAGGTCGAAGTGATTGCAGAAAAGGAGTGATTATATGCTTCTTTCAGGCTCAGATATCTTAGTTAAAACACTGATTGAGCAGGGCTGTGATACCATTTTCGGCTATCCCGGCGGACAGATTCTTAATGTTTATGATAGTCTTTATACTCATCAGGATAAATTAAATCATATATTGACCGCACACGAGCAGGGTGCGGCACACGCCGCGGACGGCTATGCACGAACAACCGGTAAGGTCGGTGTTGTTATATCAACATCGGGCCCGGGTGCTACAAATCTTGTAACGGGAATTGCAACGGCATATCTCGACTCAATTCCTATGGTTGCAATCTGCGGTAATGTTCCTACAACACAAATCGGTTCGGACAGCTTTCAGGAAATTGATATCACAGGCGTGACACTTCCGATAACAAAACACAACTACTTTGTAGGCAGAGTTGAAGATCTGGCAGACACTATCCGTGAAGCCTTTGTTCTTGCAAAATCGGGCAGACCGGGACCCGTACTTATAGATGTTCCTAAGGATGTTCAGATTGCCGAATGCGAGTATGAGCCGATGCCGCCCGTAAAAAAAGAAGAGCCATACGCCGCAAAGGATGTGCGTATTGAAGAGGCAGCAAAAATAATCAATTCCGCCAAGCGACCGTTTATCTATTTTGGCGGCGGTCTGATTACGGCAGAGGCACAGGACGAAATGCTTGCACTTGCAGAAAAAATTGATGCTCCGCTCGGTTGTTCTCTTATGGGGCTTTCGGCAATTCCTACCGACCATCCGAGGTTCCTCGGTATGCAGGGTATGCACGGTCACTACGCTTCATCAATGGCAATGCACAATGCCGATGTTATTGTTTCGCTTGGCGTCCGTTTTAACGACCGCGTAACAGGCAACCGACAGAAATTTGCAACAGGTGCAAGACTTATTCATATAGATGTAGATGGCTCTGAACTTAATAAAACTGTTAATGCTGTTTGCGGTCTTCGCGGTGATGTTAAACTTACACTCAGAAAGATTCTGCCGATGTTGATTGAAAACAAAAAGCCCGAGTGGACAGAAAAAATTAATGAGTTCAGACGGAATGAAGAATCCTATCTTGATAACCGCGAGGGGCTTACACCTCGAAAAGCTATTCTTACACTTAATAAGCATCTTGGTGAAAACACGGCGGTTGCAACAGACGTCGGTCAGCATCAGATGTGGTCGGCACAGAATCTCAGTTTTAAAACCTCACGCCGTTTTATTTCAAGCGGAGGTCTCGGCACAATGGGATTCGGCTTCGGTGCGGCAATCGGTGCAGCCTTCGGCACGGGAGAACGCAGTGTTCTGGTAACGGGTGACGGAAGCTTCGGAATGAATCTCAATGAGCTTGCAACTGCTGTGAGATATAATATCCCGATTGTGATTCTTGTTATAAACAACGGCGTTCTCGGAATGGTGCGTCAGTGGCAGACATTGTTTTATAACAAGCATTACTCCAATACTGTACTGAATCGCAAAACCGATTTTGTGGCTTTTGCAAAGGCGTTCGGTGCTGACGGTGAAGCTGTTACTACGCCCGAAGAGCTTGACTCGGCACTTGGCCGTGCATTCAGCAGAGACGGACCGTATATTATCGATTGCAAGATAGACAAGGATGAATTCGTTCTTCCGATGCTTCCCCCAAACGGAAGTATGGATGACATCATTACAAAATTGGAGGTGGAATTATGAACCGATACACAATAGCGGTTCTGGTCCGTAATCAATTTGGTGTTTTAAATCGGCTGACAAGTATGTTTCGCAGAAGACAGTTTAATATCAGCTCTATTACCGCAAGCGAAACGGAAACTGCCGAATATTCGAGAATCACATTCAGCTTTGACGGTGACGATAACGGGAAACAACAGCTTATCAATCAGCTATATAAATTGCCTGATGTATGCTCGATTAAAGAGCTGACAAGTGAAAATTCATTAAACTGTGAATTGATGCTTATAAAAATGAAAAATGACCCTGCCGCAAGGGAAGAAATTCATTCTGCGGCGGAAGCATTCAAGGCAGAAGTTGTTGATTATTCGCGTGAATCGATTGTATTAAGAGTAATCGGAAACAGTATGAAAATGGACGATTTCATTTCGCTTATGCGGGATTTTACTATTTTAGAAATATGCAGAACGGGTACAGCCTCCCTCGAAAAAGGCAGTACAACAATTCGTCATACAATAAATTTATAAAAAAGAAAGAGGTAGTTATTATGGCAAACAGAATTTTTTATCAGCAGGATTGCGATTTACAGAAGCTTAGCGGTAAAACCGTTGCAATTATCGGTTATGGCTCACAGGGACACGCCCACGCCCTCAACCTTAAAGACAGCGGTGTAAATGTTGTTATCGGTCTTTACGAGGGATCAAAAAGTTGGGCAAAAGCAGAAGCACAGGGACTCAAGGTTATGACATCTGCCGAGGCGGCAAAGGTTGCCGATATCATTATGATACTTATTAACGACGAGAAGCAGGCAGCTCTTTATAAAGAGAGCATCGAGCCGAATCTTACCAAAGGCAAGACCCTTGCTTTTGCTCACGGCTTCAATATCCATTACGGTTGCATCAAGCCACCGAAGAATGTAAATGTAATTATGATTGCACCCAAGGGCCCCGGTCATACAGTCCGTTCAGAATACCAGGCAGGAAAAGGTGTTCCGTGCCTTATCGCTGTTGAGCAGGATGCAACCGGAGATGCGTGGGATCTCGGACTTGCTTACGCTCTCGGTATCGGAGGTGCAAGAGCGGGTGTTCTTGAAACGACTTTCCGAACAGAAACGGAAACCGACCTTTTCGGTGAACAGGCAGTTCTTTGCGGCGGTGTCTGCGCATTGATGCAGGCAGGATATGAAACTCTCGTTGAAGCAGGCTATGATCCGAGGAATGCATATTTCGAGTGTATCCACGAAATGAAGCTCATCGTTGACCTTATTTATCAGAGCGGTTTTGCAGGTATGAGATATTCGGTTTCCAATACGGCTGAATACGGTGATTATGTAACAGGCCCGAAAATTATCACAGAAGAGACGAAGAAGACTATGAAACAGATACTTTCTGACATTCAGGACGGTACATTTGCAAAGGAATTCCTTCTTGATATGTCTTCGGCAGGTGCACAGGTTCACTTCAACGCTATGAGAAAGCGTGCTTCTGAGCATCCCTCCGAGATAGTCGGAGCGGATATCCGCAAGCTTTATAGCTGGAGCGATGAGGATAAACTCATCAATAACTGACGGACTTTTTCAATAAGCGCAGAAAGTCCTGAAAGTAAATGAAAGGAGATAAATTATGCCAAAAGAAAATGTAGTTGACGGTGTGCAAAACGCACCGCATCGCAGTTTGTTTCATGCTCTCGGTCTTACCGAAGAGGAGCAGTACAGTACCCGTCCGTCGGTATCAAAGGACTTGTATGTGGGAACATCCTCTCCGGCGAAACGCAGTTCTCCGTAGGGGTTGTCTTCCAGAATGATCAGATTATATTTCTGAGCAATGGCGTAGACGGCTTTCCGGTTTTCCAGGGTGGAGGTAATGCCGGTGGGATTCTGGAAGGTGGGGATGACATACAGAATTTTCGCACGCTTTTCGGTCTGCAGCAGTGCTTCCAGAGCTTCCGTATCAATGCCGTCAGCCTTCAGCGGTACACCCAGGGTTCTGGCACCGTTGGAACGGAAACCGTTCAGAGCGCCGATAAAGCTGGGTTCTTCGCAGATTACGGCATCGCCTTCGTTGCACAGAGCCTTGCAGGCCAGTTCCAGACCCTGCTGACCGCCGGTGGTGATGATGGTGGTATCGTCTTCGGTGCCGACACTAAATTTTTCCTTGATTCTGGCAGCAACGGCTTCACGCAGGGGAACATACCCTTCGGTGATCCCGTACTGCAGAGCCTTGGCTGCATCGTTTGCAAAAATGTCAGCGGACAGACGGGCCATGTCATCCACGGGGAAGGACAGGGGATTGGGGTTGCCGCCGGCGAAGCTGATGATGGTGGGGTCGGTCAGAGACTTGAAGATTTCCCGGATGGCGGAGGGCTTCA
>JAFWZR010000008.1 GCA_017522225.1 Clostridia bacterium
ATTCTCACAGATAACCATGATCTTTCCCTTGCGCTTAATAATCTTGCACTTCTCGCAAATTTTCTTTACAGAAGGTCTGACTTTCATTTGAATGCCCTCCTTGAAAAATTAGCCTTTAGCTTATTTTGATCGCCATGTTATACGTCCACGGGTGAGGTCGTATGGCGAAACTTCGACCGTCACCTTGTCTCCGGGAAGAATTCTGATGTAATTCATTCTGAGCTTTCCCGAAATGTGTGCTAAAATCTGGTGTCCGTTTTCGAGCTCAACCTGGAATGTTGCATTGGGCAGAGCCTCAACTACAACGCCCTCAAGTTCGAGCATATCCTGCTTTGACATTGACTGAACCTCCTTAGAGCAGAGTTAGTATCTTCGGTCCACTTGGTGTTATTGCCACAGTGTGTTCGAAGTGTGCTGACAGCTTACCGTCTCTGGTTTTCACTGTCCAGCCGTCGGGTAATGTTTTGACTCCCGCAGCACCCATATTTATCATAGGTTCAATCGCGATTGTCATACCCGGCAGCAGGCGAACTCCCCTACCGGGTGTTCCGAAATTCGGTACACTTGGGTCTTCATGGAGAGCCTTACCGATTCCGTGTCCGACGAATTCGCGGACAACCGAAAAGCCTCTTGACTCACAGTACTGTGCGATCGCTGACCCGATATCACCGACTCTGCCGCCTGCGACAGCCTTCTGAATACCTACATAAAGGCTTTCTCTTGTGGTGTCGCACAGCCGCTTCGCCTCAGAGCTTATCGCTCCTGCAGCGAAAGTAGCAGCATTATCGCCGTTGAATCCGTTAAGTCTTGCGCCAAGGTCTATGCTGACGATGTCGCCCTCTTTAATCACACGGTTCTTTGCGGGTATTCCATGAATAACCTCATCGTTTATGGAAATGCATGCCGTAGCAGGATAGCCGTTGTAATTAAGGAAGTTAGGTTCTGCACCGCATTTCTTAATGTAATCGTAGGCTATTTTGTCTATCTCAGCGGTTGTTACACCCGGCTGGACAGCCTCTCCTGCTAACTTTAATGCTCCTGCCGAAATGATGCAGGCTTCTCTCATGAGAGCCAGCTCTCTGTTCGTTTTGAGCACTATCATGCTTAATCCTCCAATGCCTTGAGTGTGAGTGCTGATGTGTCAGCAACCTCCTCCTGGCCTTCAACTACTCTAAGGATGCCCTTTGCTGAGTAGTAATCCTTGAGAGGCTCCGTCCGCTCGTGGTAGATCTCGAGTCTTTCAAGTACTGTGTCGGGATGATCGTCCTTACGCTGAATGAGTTCAGCACCGCAAGCATCACAAACGCCTTCCTGCTTAGGGGCTTTGTACTCCAAGTGGTAGGAAGCACCGCATGCTTTACATACGCGTCTGCCCGACATTCTCGCTGCAATCTTCTCATCAGGAACTTCGATATCAACAACTCTGTCGATTTCGATGCCCATAGCATCAAGTGCTTCTGCCTGAGGGATTGTGCGCGGGAAACCGTCAAGGATGAAACCGTTTGCACAGTCATCCTTTGCAAGTCTGTCCTTGATGATGCCGATAACGACCTCATCGGGAACAAGCTTACCTGCGTCTATATAAGACTTAGCTTTAAGTCCCATCTCCGTGCCCTTTGCAAGAGCATCACGGATGATGTTGCCCGTTGAAATTGCAGGAATTTTAAGAGCATCGCAGATTACCTCTGCCTGTGTGCCCTTACCCGCACCGGGAGCTCCGAGAAGAATTAACTTCATAACGTAATCTCCTTTATCAGTCAAGGAATCCCTTGTAGTGACGCATCATCATCTGTGATTCAAGCTGTTTAACAGTTTCAAGAGCAACACCAACAAGAATGATGATTGATGTACCGCCGAGTGAAATCTGCATCGGAATCTTGCATGCAGTTGTGATCAACTGGAACAAAATCGGGAACAATGCAACAACTGAAAGAAGAAGAGCGCCGAGTAATGTGATTCTTGACAAAACTCTCTGAATATAATCAGATGTCGGCTTACCGGGACGGATACCCGGGATAGCACCGCTGTTCTTACGGATATTGTTAGCCATTTCAATGGGATTGTACTGAATTGAAGCATAGAAATATGCAAAGAAGATAATGAGAACAAAATACAGGATTGCATATACCCAGCTTGAACTCTGGAAGTACTTGAAGAAGTGGTCGTACCAGCCTTCGCCTGCCTCAGCACCAACGAAAAGGTTGATTGTCGGCGGGAGTGAAAGGATGGAGCTTGCGAAGATAACGGGCATAACACCTGACATATTAACCTTGATAGGAATATGTGTGCTCTGGCCACCGTACATCTTACGACCTACAACTCTCTTAGCATACTGAACAGGGATACGACGCTCAGAGTTGTCCATCCATACGATGTAAGCAATCATAAGGATAAGGCAGAGTGCAACTGCAACTGAAAGAACTGAGTATGCACCGCCGAATGAGAAGTAACCGCCGTCGGGGCTGAAGAGTGAAGCAATGATTGTGGGAACGCGAGCAACGATACCTGCAAAAAGGATGAGCGAAATACCGTTACCGATACCCTTTTCGTTAATCTGTTCACCGAGCCACATGATAAGTGCTGTACCTGCAGTGAAGCAGAGGATAATAACGAGTGCCTGGAATACTGCTGCAAAGCCTGTGAAGGGCTTGCCGTCAGCTGCCTCAAGGAGGAAGCCGTTACCGCGAAGGTAGAAGTAGTATGCAGTTGACTGCATAATACCGAGAACAACAGTTACGTAACGAGTGATTGTTGCGATCTTCTTACGTCCCTCTTCGCCGTCCTTTGCAAGACGCTCAAGAGCAGGGATAGCAACTGTCAACAACTGAATGATAATTGAGCTGTTGATGTACGGTGTGATTGACATTGCGAAAATCGTACCGTAGCTGAAAGCGTTACCTGTCATCATGTTCAGGTATTCCATAAATGTACCGGACATCTGTGCATCATTAAAGATACCGTCAATACCGGCGTTTACAAACGGTACAGGAATAGCTGCACCGATACGGAAAATGAGAAGAATCAATGCTGTGAACAAAATCTTCTTACGAAGATCAGGAATTTTCCATGCGTTCGCAAGTGTCTTCAACATGTCAGATCACCTCTGCATTTCCGCCTGCTGCCTCAATCTTCTGCTTTGCAGATTCTGAGAAAGCATCAGCTTTTACAGTAAGCTTCTTTGTAAGCTCGCCATTGCCGAGGATTTTGATACCATCAAAAGAATTCTTTACGAGACCAGCCTGAATGAGTGACTCAACGTCAACAACAGCACCGTCCTCAAATCTCGCATTAAGATCAGCTACATTAACTGCAACGATCTCCTTGCGGAAAATGTTGTTGAAACCTCTCTTGGGAAGACGTCTCTGTAAAGGCATCTGGCCACCTTCGAAGCCTGCGCGCATACCGCGACCTGCTCTAGCCTTCTGACCTTTATGACCTTTACCTGCAGTTTTACCCTGACCGGAACCTGCACCTCTACCGATACGCTTACGCTCCTTTGTTGAGCCAGCTGCCGGTGAAAGTTCGTGCAACTTCATAATTCGCACCTCCTTGCTTATGCTTCAGTTACTTCGAGAAGGTGTGAAATTTTCTTCACCTTACCGAGAGTCTGGGGATTGTTCGGCTGAACAGATACATCCCCGATCTTATGAAGACCAAGTGCATGAGCGGTGGCAATCTGGTCCTTCTTGCTTCCGATTAAGCTCTTAATGAGCTTTACCTTAACATCTGCCATTTTGAACCGCCCTCCTTAACCTAAAATTTCCTTTGCTGACTTGCCGCGAATTTCAGCAACCTCGTCAACAGTACGGAGTTTTGAGAGACCGTCAATTGTAGCTCTTACTACATTGCACGGATTGTTTGAACGCAGTGCCTTTGAACGGATATCCTTAATACCAACTGCTTCGAGAACGGCACGAACCGGACCGCCTGCGATAACACCTGTACCAGGTGCAGCGGGCTTAAGAAGAACAACGCCTGCGTCATATTTACCAATAATCTCGTGAGGAATTGTTGTTCCTCTGAGAGATACTTTAATAAGGTTTTTCTTTGCATCTTCAATACCCTTACGGATAGCATCAGGAACTTCGCCTGACTTACCGATACCGAAACCTACTGTTCCGTTACCATCGCCAACAACAACAAGTGCAGCGAACTTGAAGATACGGCCACCTTTAACTGTCTTAGAAACACGGTTGATAGTAACAACGCGTTCCTGAAGCTCCATAGCCGATGCATCAATCTTAGCCAAAAGTAATTCCTCCTTACTTAGAACTTGAGGCCACCCTCACGGGCGCCTTCGGCCAGTTCCTGAACACGGCCGTGATAGATATAGCCGCCGCGGTCAAATACGCATTCTTCAATGCCTTTGTCCTTGGCACGCTGTGCGAGCGTTTCGCCCACTTTACGGGCTGCGGTTTTATTTCCGCCATATTCCACGAAATCCTTCTCAACAGTAGAAGCGCTGACAAGTGTTACGCCTGCCTCGTCGTCTATTAACTGAGCGTAGATGTGCTGTAATGAGCGGAATACATCAAGGCGGGGACAAGCTGCTGTACCGGAGATCTTCTTACGAACTCTAGCATGACGAGCAAGTCTTGCCTTTTTACTGTCTGGTCTGTTAACCATAAGTTTTTCACTCCTTCATTAAGATTATTTGCCACCCTTACCGGCTTTACCTTCCTTACGGCGGATATGTTCGTCTGCATACTTGATACCCTTACCCTTATAAGGCTCCGGAGGACGCTTCTCGCGTACTTCAGCGGCAAACTGACCTACCTTCTGTTTGTCAGGACCGGAAATAATGATTTTGTTCGGATTGGGAACTTCGATCTTGATTCCCTCAGGCTGTTCCATAATAACTTTGTGAGAGAAACCGATGTTCATCTCAAGAGCATTACCAGCCATTGCTGCACGGTAACCGATACCGTTGATCTCGAGCTCCTTCTTATAGCCTGTATTTACACCCTCAACCATGTTAGCGATGAGTGTTCTTGTAAGGCCGTGAAGAGATTTGTTTTCTTTGTTGTCATTAGGACGCTCAACAACAACTGTGTTGCCTTCCATCTTAATGATCATATTGCTATTCATTGTTCTGGTAAGAGTACCCTGGGGACCCTTTACAGTAACAGTGCTGCCTTCAACGTTAACTTCAACGCCTGCAGGAATAGCTACGGGTAATTTACCTATACGTGACATCCTTACAGCACCTCCTTACCAGATGAATGCAAGAACTTCACCGCCGACGTTAGCCTTGCGTGCGTCCTTGTCAGTCATAATGCCCTTTGATGTTGAAACGATTGCGATGCCAAGGCCTTTCATAACCTTAGGCATATCCTCACAACCTGAATAGATACGTAAGCCGGGCTTAGAAACTCTACGTAAACCTGTGATAGCTGCAGTCTTGTTCTGACCGTACTTAAGAGCGATTTCGATTACGCCCTGCTTACCGTCATCCTCAACCTTAAAGCCTTTGATATAGCCCTCATCAACAAGAATCTGAGCAATTGCCTTCTTCATGTTAGATGCGGGGATTTTGACAGAATCATGTTTTGCAGAACTTGCGTTGCGAATTCTGGTCAACATATCTGCGATTGAATCTGTAACTTGCATACCGTCAACCTCCTTAATGCAATTGCTCGCTTACCAGCTTGCTTTCTTCACGCCGGGAATCTGTCCTGCGTGTGCAAGCTCTCTGAAGCAGATACGGCAAACTCCGTACTTACGGAGATAGGCATGTGGTCTGCCACAGATTTTACATCTGTTGTATGCTCTTGTTGAAAACTTAGCAGTTCTGGCCTGCTTAACCTTCATAGATGTCTTTGCCACAATAACCCCTCCTTATTTCGCAAACGGAGCGCCCATAAGTGTAAGCAGCTCTCTAGCTTCTTCGTCTGTCTGTGCTGTGGTAACGAAGCAAATGTCCATACCACGAACTTTATCTACCTTATCGTAATCGATTTCGGGGAAAATCAACTGCTCTTTGATACCCATGTTGTAGTTACCACGGCCATCAAATGCGTCAGGATTGATTCCTCTGAAGTCACGAACTCTCGGAAGAGCGAGATTGAAGAATCTGTCGAGGAACTCGTACATTCTCTCGCCACGGAGTGTGACCTTAACACCGATTGTCATGCCCTCACGGAGCTTGAAGTTAGCAACTGACTTCTTAGCCTTACAGAGATACGGCTTCTGGCCTGTAATCTGCTGAAGGTCGCTAACGATAGCGTCGATAGCCTTCGGGTTATCCTTTGCTTCGCCGCAGCCAACGTTGATAACAATCTTATCAAGCTTAGGGATCTGCATGACGCTCTTGTATTCGAATTTCTTCATCAAAGCCGGTGCGACTTCGTTTACATAGGCTTCTTTTAATCTTGCCATGTGTCATGTACCTCCCTATTAAAATTCCGCGTTGCACTTTTTGCAAATGCGCTTCTTATCTTTCTGACCGTCAGCCTTTACTGCGTGACCAACACGAGTCGGTCTGCCGCACTTCGGGCAAACGAGCTGAACCTTGTCAGCATAGAGTGCGCTCTCAGCCTTGATAAGGCCGCCGGGCTCACCCATCTTTCTCGGCTTAACATGCTTTGTTACGATGTTAGCGCCTTCAACGATAACCTTACCCTCAGCCGGAGCAACCTGGAGAACCTTGCCCTTGTGGCCACGGTACTTACCGTTGATTACGATGACCTCGTCACCTGTCTTAACGTGTACTTTATTACTCATAGTTGCACCCCCTGATTAAAGCACTTCGGGAGCGAGTGAAAGGATCTTCATGAAGTCTTTGTCACGAAGCTCTCTTGCCACAGGTCCAAAAATACGTGTGCCCTTTGGGTTTTTATCTTCCTTAATGATAACAGCTGCATTCTCGTCGAAACGAATGTATGTGCCGTCGTTACGACGAACACCGCTTGCTGAACGAACAACAACTGCCTTAACAACTTCGCCCTTCTTAACAACGCCGCCGGGTGCTGCTTTCTTAACAGAAGCAACGATGACGTCGCCGATGTTGGCATATCTTCTGCCGGTACCACCGAGAACTCGGATACATCTGATCTCCTTTGCTCCGGTGTTGTCGGCTACTTTAAGATTACTTTCCTGTTGAATCATAATTGTGCCTCCTTACACCTTCGAAATTATTTAGCTTTCTCGATGATCTCAACAACGCGCCATCTCTTATCTTTTGAAAGAGGACGTGTTTCCATGATCAATACTCTGTCGCCGATACCGCACTCGTTGTTCTCGTCGTGAGCCTTGAACTTGATTGTACGGTTAACGATCTTCTTGTAAAGCGGATGCTTTACCTTATCTCTAACAGTAACAACGACTGTCTTGTCCATCTTGTCACTGCTGACTACGCCTACGCGAGTCTTTCTGAGGTTTCTTTCGCTCATAACAGTTAACCTCCCTTTCCTTACGAGTTAGCGCCGTGGAGCTCGATGTCGCGCTGAACTGTCTTGATTCTTGCGATATCCTTCTTAACGGCGTTAATACGCATCGGGTTGTCGAGCTGGTTAATGGCCTGCTGGAAACGAAGCTTGAAAAGCTCATCCTTCAACTCAAGGAGCTTCTTATCAAGATCCTTAGCTGACATCTTTCTGATTTCACTTGCTTTCATTACTGCTCACCACCCGTTTCTTCTTTAGTAACAAACTTGCACTTGATAGGAAGCTTGTTAGCTGCAAGGCGAAGAGCCTCACGAGCAAGTTCCTCATCAACACCTGCAATTTCAAACATAACTCTGCCCGGCTTAACTACTGCTACCCAATACTCGGGTGAACCTTTACCGGAACCCATTCGTGTTTCAGCCGGCTTCTCTGTGATCGGCTTATCAGGGAAAATCTTGATCCAAACCTTACCGTTACGCTTGATGTAACGTGTCATAGCGATACGAGCTGCCTCGATCTGGTTTGATGTGATCCATGCCGGTTCTGTTGCCTGAAGACCAAAATCACCGTTAGTAACCTTGTTACCACGCATAGCCTTACCCTTCAAACGGCCTCTCTGAACACGACGATATTTAACTCTCTTAGGTAAAAGCATTATCTAGAACCCTCCTTACGGCGCGGTCTGCGATTGCTTGATTCGTGAAGAACCTCGCCCTTGTAAAGCCAAACCTTAACGCCGATACGACCATAAGTTGTCTTAGCCTCTGCAAAACCGTAGTCAATGTCTGCACGGATTGTCTGAAGAGGAATTGTACCTTCGTGGTAAGTTTCGCTACGAGCGATTTCTGCACCGCCTAAACGACCTGAAACCTGAATTTTGATACCTCTTGCGCCGAGCTTCATTGTGCGACCGATGCACTGCTTCATAGCACGACGGAAGGATACACGTCTTTCGAGCTGAGCTGCGATGTTCTCAGCAACAAGCTGTGCGTCGAGGTCGGGCTGCTTAATCTCAATGATGTTGATTGAAACTTCCTTTTCGCCGCCAAGCTTTTTCTTACAAATTTCCTTAAGCTTCTCAATCTCTGAGCCGCCGCGGCCGATTACCATGCCGGGCTTTGCGCAATGAATGTTGATGTAAACACGCTTTGCGTCACGCTCAATCTCAACCTTGGGTACACCAGCAGGAGCAAGTGTAGAAAGAAGGTATTCACGAAGCTCGTAATCCTCAACAAGGTTAGCGCCGAAATCTTTCTTATCAGCGTACCAGCGGGATTCCCAATTCTTAATAACACCGATTCTAAGACCGGTAGGATTTATTTTCTGGCCCATTTGTTTACCCTCCTTCTTCCTTATTCTGCTTCTTTGAGAACTATTGTGATGTGAGAAGTTCTCTTGTTTATTCTGAATGCGCGGCCCTGTGCTCTGGGTCTGATGCGCTTAAGGATGGGACCCGGTCCAACGTTGCAAGCTGCAACATAAAGACGAGAAACATCCATATCTTTGTTTTCCGCATTTGCCATAGCTGACTTGAGGAGCTTTGCAAGCGGTTCACACGCAGCCTTCGGCGTGTGTTTAAGAATTGCCATTGCTTCATTACAAGGCTTGTTTCTGATAAGGTCAAGCACAATCTGAACCTTTCTGGGTGCGATACGCACGTAGGTTACTTTAGCTGTTGCTTCCATTGTTACACACTCCCTTCGGCTTATTTACCATTGTTTGATGTCTTTGAACCTGCATGACCTCTGAAGGTTCTTGTAGGTGCAAATTCGCCTAACTTATGACCAACCATGTCCTCAGTTACATATACGGGAACATGTTTGCGTCCATCATGAACAGCAAATGTGTGGCCGACAAAGTCAGGGAAGATTGTGGAGCTGCGGCTCCAAGTTTTGAGAACGATTTTTTCGCCCTTTTCGTTCATTTCAAGTACTCTTGCAAGTAACTTAGGCTGCACGAAGGGGCCTTTCTTTATGCTTCTGCCCATTATCTTTATCTCCTTTCGACTTATTTGCCGTTACGACGTCTAACGATAAGCTTGTTTGATGCCTTCTTTGTGTTACGAGTCTTGTAACCGAGAGCAGGCTTGCCCCAAGGTGTAACAGGACCCGGACGGCCGATGGGTGACTTACCTTCACCACCACCGTGGGGGTGATCGTTCGGGTTCATAACAGAACCGCGGACTGTAGGTCTCCAACCCATGTGACGTTTTCTACCAGCTTTACCGATCTTAACGTTTTCGTGGTCAACATTACCAACCTGGCCGATTGTAGCCATACAACCAACAGGAACCTTACGAAGTTCGCCTGAAGGAAGTCTGAGAAGAGCGTAGTCGCCTTCCTTAGCCATCAACTGAGCTGCATTACCTGCTGCTCTTGCAAGCTGACCGCCGCGGCCGGGATAAAGCTCAACGTTATGAATGAATGTACCTGTGGGGATGTTAATGAGAGGAAGAGCGTTGCCCGGCTTGATATCAGCATTCGGACCAGCCATAACCTTATCGCCAACCTTAAGACCAGCAGGTGCAAGGATGTAGCTCTTAACACCGTCTTCATACTTGATGAGAGCAATGTGAGCTGAGCGGTTCGGGTCGTACTCGATTGTTGCAACTTCTGCTGCTACATCGAACTTTGTACGCTTGAAGTCGATAACACGGTACTTTCTACGGTTAGCGCCACCGCGGTGACGAACTGTGATTCTACCATAGCTGTTACGACCTGACTTATTCTTCAGAGGCTCGAGAAGGCTCTTCTCAGGAGCAACCTTTGAAAGCTCTGAATAATCTGTAACCGACATGCCTCTGCGTGCGTTTGTTGTCGGCTTGTAGATTTTGATCGACATTTAAATCACACTCCTTAATAAGCGGCTTCGCGGAGTATGTCGAACTCCATACATTACCGCCGGAATTTAGATTTTAGATTATTCTCGGATGATTACATCATGCCATCGAAGAACTCGATGGTCTTTGAATCTTCTGTAAGAGTAACGATTGCCTTCTTCCAAGAAGCTGTGTAGCCCTGGTGCATACCCTGTCTGCGAAGCTTGCCGAGGCAGTTGATTGTGTTAACCTTTGCTACCTTTACGCCGAAAAGCTCTTCAACAGCTTTAGCAATCTCAATCTTGTTAGCAGTCTTAGCAACTGAGAATGTGTACTTCTTTTCAGCTGTGCCAAGCATGCTTTCTTCTGTGATAATCGGACGGAGGATGATGTCCTGTGCTAATTTACTCATGCATATACCTCCTCAATCTTTGCGATGCCGTCCTTAAGAACGAGCATTGTATCGCAGTTAAGAATGTCATAAACATTCAATGTGTTAACAGTTGCAACCTTTACGCCTGCAATGTTTCTTGCGCTTCTGTAAAGAACGTTGTCGTTCTCAGGAAGAACAAGGAGAACTTTCTTGCCTGTTTCGAGAGCTGAAAGAACCTTAACAACTTCCTTTGTCTTGATAGCGTCAAGCTTGAATGAATCGAGTACAACGAGTTCTTCTGCAGCAACCTTTGAAGAGAAAGCTGACTTCATAGCGAGTCTCTTTACCTTCTTGTTGATTGTGAATCCGTACTCTCTCGGCTTCGGGCCGTGAGAAATACCACCGTGTGTCCACTGAGGAGCTCTGATTGAACCCTGACGAGCACGGCCTGTACCCTTCTGACGCCAAGGCTTCTTGCCGCCGCCGCTAACCTCTGCGCGTGTAAGGGTTGACTGTGTGCCCTGACGCTGATTTGCCAAATAGTTTACTACGCAAAGGTGCATAGCAGATGCATTCGGCTCGATTCCGAAAACTGACTCTGCAAGAGCAAGGTCGGAAACCTTTTTACCGTTCATATCGAATACTGATACATTAGGCATACTTAAACTCTCCTTCCATTACGCTTTCTTGGCATTAGCGATAACAACGATGCCGCCCTTAGGACCGGGAATTGCGCCCTTAACAGCGATGAGGTTGTTCTCAACATCAACCTTAGCAATAGTTAAATTCTGAACTGTAACGCGGTCTACACCGTAGTGACCTGCCATCTTCTTTCCTTTGAAGATTCTGGCGGGGTCGATAACACCGAGTGAACCACCGTGTCTTGCAACAGGACCAGTACCGTGAGACTCTCTGAGTCTTGCAAAGTTCCAGCGCTTGATTACGCCTGCTGTACCGTGACCTTTGCTTGTGCCGATAACGTCAACTTTTTCACCGGCTTCAAAAATGTCTGCCTTGAGGATGTCACCAACATTGATGTCTGCAATGTTCTCGAGACGGAACTCCTTGAGTACCTTCTTGGGAGCAACGCCGTTCTTGTCAAAGTGACCCTTCATGGGCTTGTTGACTCTTGCTACCTTCTGATCGCCGAAACCAACCTGAACAGCCTCGTAGCCGTCATTCTCGATTGTTTTCTTCTGAACGATCACGTTCGGACCTGCTTCAACGACTGTTACGGGTACTACATTACCTTTTTCGTCGAAGATCTGTGTCATACCGATTTTCTTTCCGATAAGACCTTTTTTCATTATGTTTTCCTCCTTATTAGGTTATTGGTTGGCCACTGCGCCAACTTGACCTGTCAGCGTGGATTAAAGCTTGATTTCAATCTCTACGCCTGCAGGAAGCTCAAGACCTCTCAAAGCATCAACTGTTTTAGCTGACGGTCTGATGATGTCGATAAGCCTTTTGTGTGTGCGCTGTTCGAACTGCTCTCTGGAGTCCTTGTACTTATGAACAGCACGAAGAATTGTAACTACTTCCTTTTCTGTCGGGAGAGGAACGGGACCTGAAACCTGAGCGCCTGTACGCTTTGCAGTCTCAACAATCTTTTCCGCTGCCTTGTCAACAAGGTTGTGGTCATAACCCTTCAATCTGATTCTGATCTTACCCTTTACTGCCATGATTCTGCCTCCTTATAAATTTGGCGGGCAACGTCTAAAACCTATTTTTGCAACGCGACCGGGTGTTCCCACCCGCCACATTTAAAAACCGGAAATGGGTTAGTTTCCGGGAAAGTGCATTTAAAGGTTTTAAACGCACATACATACACAGATCCGCAAAAGGGCCGCGGACCCGGTCTGTAGGTTATTCGATCGCCCGGTTTTAAATCGGACATACTCCGCGAGAATTCCCGACCTCGATGGGCCGCCACCTCTCACATCAACGCATATCTACGCACTTCGCTACATACTAACTTAGCGTGCTTTAGAATAATATCATAAATCAATACATAAATCAATACTTTTTTTAAAAAAATTTAAAAATTTTTAAAATTATTTTTCGCCACTGTTTCTGAACCGTTACAGTCATCAATTCTGATGCCTTATATTATATATATTATAAAATGTATACGGATTTTGCCTGAAATCAATACAAAATCGACACTTTGTTGTTTAATGATGTTTGACTTTTGACTTGATGTGTTTTATAATATATGACAATATGAGGCATTATGCCTGAAAATCAAGGAGTGAATTAAATGCATTTTTCAGATTTCGGTGTATATCTTGGCGACTTCACTTTGCGTGAAATCGACTTCCATACCAAGAATCCGATGAGAGCACAGCGCAGAACACTTAAAAAAATCCTCAGCAAAAGCAAAAACTGCGAATACGGTAAGAAGATGAACTTCAAGGACATCAAAACTATTGATGATTTCCGTGCAAAGGTTCCCCTCACAACATACGCTGATTACGAAGGCTATGTTGACCGTATGATCCAGAATAAAGAGAAAAACCTTATGTATACAGGCCTGAATGTGCGTTACTGTTCATCATCAGGCAGTGTTGGTAAGCCGAAAATCCTTCCGAAGTCCATCATCGACCTCTGGCACATGCAGTGTATCGGCTTTTCCGCTTCCGTTGCTACAGCATATCACTACCTTAAGGATGTAAAGGGAGTAAGAATGCCCGCACAGAAGGGTCCCCTCGTTCTTATCCTCACAGGCCACAAGCTTGAAGACGGTAAGCAGTGTAACGGTGCAGGTCAGGTTCCCCTTCTTTACCTCAAGCCCCTTCTCCGCACTTTCTCAACATCACCCGTGTCTCTTCTTATTCCTGAACACGAGGAGTTGCTTGATACATCTTATCTTCAGCTCAGATTCGCCCTTGAAGAAAGAAACGTTTCTTACCTTGAATCTATCGTTGTAACTCTTCTTACAACAATGTTTGACTATCTTGAGGAAAACTGGGAGATGCTTTGCGACGATATTGAAAAAGGTATCATCAACCCGAATATCAGAATCACTCCCGAGCTCCGTGAAGAATATTCAAAGAAGTTTAAGCCCAATCCGAAGCGTGCAGCCGAGCTCCGCAAGGAATTTGAAAAGGGTTTTGATACTCCCATCGCTCCGCGCATCTGGCCGAAGCTCACATGGGCTCACGGTATGGTAGGCTCAAACCTTAAGGTTTATGTTGACAAGCTCCGTAAGTCAATCGGCGATCTTCCCCTCCACAATATGGGTTATGCTGCTGCTGAAGGCTTCTTTGCTATGCCTACAGAGCTTGATGTTCACGACGGTGTTCTTCTTCCGCACTGTATCTTCTTCGAGTTTATTCCTATCAACGATGACGTTGAGGACGAAACAGATAGTGAAAACCCGAAGACTCTTCTTATTGATGAGCTTGAAGTCGGCAAGAAGTATGAGATCGTTGTAACAAACTACTCAGGTCTTTACAGATACCGCATTGAGGACGTTGTTCAGGTTACAAAGATGTATAACAACACACCGAGAATCGAGCTTCTTTACAGAAAGAATCTTGATATGAATGTTGCTAACGAAAAGACAACCACTCAGATGTGTGACTTCGTTGCAAAGAACACATCAAAGAGAATGGATAACGAATTCACAGGCTTCAGCTACTATCCTGACTTCTCAACAAAGCCGCCGCGTTACTGTATGCTCGTTGAGCCGAAGAACCCGGTAACTGAGGAAGACAGACAGAAGATGATCGACATCCTTGATGAAGAATTCAGCGAGGTTAACGAAAAGTTTGCCAAGTACAGACGTTGGGGTATGCTCAACAGACCTGAAATTCTTATCCTCAAGCCGAAGACATACTGGGATTACAGAGAAATGCTTCGTGCAAAGGGTATTGTTCTTAACCAGATTAAGCCCGTAACAGTTATTAATAGTGAGGAAAGAAAGAACTTCTTCTTCTCACACGTTGAGACTGCTGAATCTTCAACTCTTGACGAGTGGAAGAATTCACAGAAATAATTACAGGAGTATATATGATGAAAAAGATTTTATCTGTTGTTCTCTGTATCGCGTTTATTCTCGGCACATTTTCTGTTTCCTTACATACAACTGCATCCGCTGAGGGTGTCGGCACGGATATCCCACTTATCTATGTTGTCGGTACAGGCGGTCATATTATAGCTGACAACCCCGACGGAACAACCAGAAAGATTTTCCCGTTGGTATTGCCTGAAAACTTTATTATGGATACGGTTGAAGCAAATATCGGTATTTTTGCCAAGGCTGTTATAACACAGCAGTGGGATGAATTCTGTGATGTTCTTTATGACACCATAGCTCCGCTTTATGCTGACCTTATGCTTGACGAAAACGGTAATCCGCGTGACAACAGCCGTACCGATATCGCAAACCTTGACAGAATCAATCCGACAAAGACAAACGGTAAGTACGGCACAGAGCAATTCAAATTTGCATATGACTGGCGTGTTGACCCGTATGTTACTGCTGAGAAGCTTCACGAGTATATCGAAGCTGTTCTTGCCGCTACCGGTGAAACAGAGGTTGCGCTTCTCGGCCGTTGCCTCGGTGACTGTATCGCTGCCGCTTATATGGAAAAATATGACGGACAATATGTTGCTGATTATATTTCTTATGCAAGCGCAGTAAATGGCGCTGAGTTCTGCTCGAAGGCTTTCTGCGGTGAGATTTATCTTGATGCAGACGGAATTGAAAGATATGTCTATGACCTCGAGCTTGCAACCGGTAACAACATAAACGAGATTATTCAGGCGTTTGTAACAGTCCTTAACGAAACATACGGCTTGGATTTCCTCGCATGGTCTGTAAACAATGTCTATCCCGACATTTATCTGAAAATCGTTCCGAGACTTCTCAGAAGCATGTACGCTAACTTCCCTGCTTATTGGGCAATGGTTTCTGATGAGGATTACGAGAAAGCAAAAGAAACTGTTTTCTATGGTACAGATACAGAGCAATACGCAAACTTTATCAAGGTTATTGATAACTACCATTACAATGTTCAGGTTAAGCTTCCCGAATTGTGGAAGGGATTTGAAGCAAGAGGCATCAACATGTCTAACGTTACAAAGTATGGTTACCAGGTATTGCCTGTAGTTAAAAATGCTGATGTATTGGGTGAAGATTTCTGTACAGTCAAGAAGGCTTCTCTCGGTGCTACAACATCAACAATCGACACAGTTCTTTCTGACGATCATATTGCTGCAGCACAGGCAAACGGTACAGACAGATACATCTCTCCCGACAAGCAGATTGATGCTTCAACCTGTGTTTTGCCTGATACGACATGGTTTATAAAGAATATGGCTCACGCAAACTTCCCCGAGTCAATAAACCGTCTTTTCGACAGAATTATCAACATTGAAGATTTCAATGTGTTCAGTGACGCTGAGTATCCTCAGTACCTTGTTTATAACGATGAGACATCCGAAATTTATCCGATGGTTCCCGAGAATATGGACACAACACAGAGATATAACCCCGACTTCTTTGAGGCTTTGAAAAAGGTGTTTGAATTCCTTATGGGACTTATCAAGGATGCTATCGCAGACAGTATGGCTCCGAAAACTGCTCCCGCTGAATAAAAGCAAATAAATTAATCCCCGTTTTCGTTATGAAAACGGGGATTTTTATATGCTGTTTAAATTAAATCAGAATGCATAACCGAAGAAAGCCTTGATCGGTAATGTTACAGCAAAGAGAAGACCTGCCTTGATTCTGTCCCAGAGAGGAAGATAATCGCAGTTCATATTGTAGTTAGCCATAGCCATCTTATTGTCTGCGAAGTAATCGTCAAACTGTACGAGATGTGTTTCGTATGTTGAAGTATCTTCTTCGTTGATGTTGATAATACGGATACCTCTGTCCTCGTTACCGTAGCTGTTGAATGTAAAGCCCGGTGTAGCAACAAGGTCAATACCGCTGTGAGTTACCTCGAATGAGTTGTTGTGGTCGTGGCCGAAGAACATTGCAACAACATCACCCTGTTCAACCATTGCGGGGAACTGCTTTGACGGACGTGTGCCGGGGCAAGGATACTCCTTGAGATAGCCTGCCTTGAGAACGCCTTCCTTGAAAACATAGTCACGGCCGTCCTGATGAAGGAGTGCACCCTCGATGTTTTCGCCTGACTCAATAAGGTCAAAGATTTCCTTTACAATGATGTGCTGGAAAGCCATTGAAGGAACAGCCACACCGCCGTTTGCTGCCTTAAGCTTGTTTGATTCAGCAATATACCATTCTACCTGATCATCGTGAACATAGTCATAACCGCCAAGCTCTTCATCGTATGTATTTGAGTCGAACATCCAGAGGTTATAAGCCATCTTGTAAGGATTCTTTGATGAATAAACAGGAAGGTTGTATGTGCCGCAACCGTAAAGAGCCTCGCCCTCATCTGTACCGATGAAGCAATCGTATGTTTCGTAAATATCGAACAGCTCTTCCTTTGAGAGTGCGTTTTCGTCATCGTGGTTACCGAAAACTGCTGCTACGGGGATTCCGCTCTCTTCAAAGATTGACATAAACTCATCAATTGCTCTTTCGCATCTGTTGTAGTCCCAGGACTTCAGAAAATCTGTACGGCAGGAACCGCCCGAAATGTTGTCGCCTGTAAGAACAATAAGGTCGGGAGCCTCTCGCTTGACAGCCTCTCTGAGGAATGCCTTTACAGCACCGTTGAGCTGCATATTGTCCTGAAGGTCAGCAACCTGCATAATTCTGAAATTGCCGTCATCGTTGAACTGAAGTCTGCTGATGTCCTTCTTAGCTGAAACGCCACAGCAGAGTGTCATGGCAAGAATCAGAACGCAAAGGACAACTGAAAGAATCTTTTTCATAAATGTACCTCCGTTTTTAGTAAGTGTGATCGCACACTTCTTTGATTTTATCTCTGAGCTTAAGGAAATCCTCAAGCGCCTGAGGCTTGTTATTGGGGTTTCTCAAAAGAGCAGCCGGATGGAATGTTCCCATCATAAGAACCCCGTTCTTTTCAATAAACTCACCATGCTGCTGCGTTACCTTGAAGTCAGCACCGATAAGCTTTTGTGCCGCAATTCTGCCGACACAGACGATGATTTTAGGTTTCATCAGTCTTACCTGCTCACGCAACCAATCAAGACACGCTTCCTGCTCATCCTGCTGAGGATCACGGTTGTGAGGCGGTCTGCACTTGACCATATTGGCAATGTAAATATTCTTCTTGCGATCAAGTCCGATTGCGTCCATATATTTATCAAGAAGCTGTCCGCTTCTGCCTACGAAGGGTTCACCCTTCAGGTCCTCCTGCTCACCCGGTCCCTCACCGATAAAAAGAACCTCAGCATTCTCGTTACCCACACCGAAAACAAGATTTGTTCTTGTGGCACCGAGAAGACATTTCTGACAACCGGAGCAATCAGCCTTTAATTCTTCCCATGTATTGTACAAAGGTCATACACCACCCTTCACTGTAAGACAGTCATTTTTTATCTGCAAAGCCAGTTTATCAAAAGAGCTGAACTTTTTTTCTGGTCGGATAAAGCGGATAAGACTTACAAAAACATCTCTTCCGTACAAATCACCGCTGAAATCAATAATATGAGTTTCACTAAGTACGGTATCTGTTCCTACAGTAGGACGCTTTCCGATATTTGTTACACCTTTATATTCCTTACCGTCGATCGTTACGCGTGATTCGTATACACCGAACCGCGGCACAACAAGCCCGTCGGGCAGGTGCTGATTAATTGTCGGGAATCCCCAGGTGCGTCCCCTTTTTTCTCCGTCAACAACAACTGCACCAAAGCCGAAGGCTCTGCCGAGCATATTGTTGGCGAGGACGATATCACCGTTTTCAATCGCCTTACGGATTGCCGTCGAGCTGACGGGCAAAGAATCACAAAGAACCTCATCGACGGTTATACATTCAATATTTTCGGCTTTGCAGAGCTTTTTAAGAAGCTTTGCATCACCCGATGCACCTTTACCGAAGCGGTAGTTGAATCCGCAGACAACCGCCTTTGCGTTGAGGCGATCAACAAGAATATTTTTAACAAAATCCTCGGGACTGAGGCTTCTGATATCTGCAAAGCTCACAGTTCTTACCCGCAGGCCCTTTTGCGTTAAAAACTCAAGTCTTTCTGAATCCGTCATCAGCATCGGCGGCGCTTCACCCGATACGGCTTTAAGACTGTGCTCGTCAAAAAGCATAACCGTTGCCGTCAGTGTGTCTTTACTCATCTCAACAGTTTTTTCAAGCACTGCCGAGTGTCCGAGATGAATACCGTCGAAATTACCGAGGGCAACCGCAGTGCCGTTATTCAGTTTTTCGTCGGTCATAAAATCACACCAGATTATTTATTAAGGAAATCGTATGCTACACCTGAGAGCTCCTCTGCTCTGTCTTCAATGCAGATGTGTCCGCCACCCTCAACAAGATAATGCTCTGCTGACGGGAAAGCGTCTGAAATCTGCTGCTTCATAGAGTCGTTGATAATCATATCCTTGCTTGCATTGACTATGAGCACGGGGCAAGTAATATCTGCCGCACCCTCAAGGTCTGTCGGTCGCATTGTCTGCATAAGCATACAAAGTCCTTCACCTGTACCGTCAAGCTGGAGAGGCTTGGTTACACCCTCAAGGTTATAATTCTTGGTATATTCAAGGTTTGCTGTTGCCATATAAACAACAAGACGCATAAGAACATCAATTTTTGTAAGATACTTGAAAACAAAATCAACCATTCCACTCAGAATCGGTGAAGAAGCCATACCGCCCATTTTACCCATATCTGCAACGGGTGCTGCACAGAAGAGCATAAGCTTCTGCACACTTACCTGCTGAGCAACATTGATTGCAACTGCGCCGCCCATTGAGTGACCTGCAAGTGTCCATGTAAAGGCGGGTGCGATGCTGAGCATAAGCTTTTCAACAAGTGTTTCACGGTCGACAAGCTCCATATCTGCATTTTCGCGTGTGCTGTAACCGAAATTCGGAAGGTCAACACAGTAACAGTCATAACCCTTAGCACTCATTTCGGCAGCCATATTTTCCCACGAATAGCTTGACTGACCGAAGCCGTGAATAAACATAATTCTGCCCTTATAAAGTCCCTCGTGCGGTGTAAAGCGGTAGTGAAGCTCGTAATCGCCGTATGTGAAGAAACGGCTGTTTTCGTACGGAAGCTCTGCAGTATCTGCCGCAAAAGCAGGTACGCACACCATAAACATCATTGCGATACACAAAACAACGGATAATATTTTCTTAATCATAGTAACCTCTCCTTATTTCTTTTTGAACATCTGCTTCATACGAAGCTCCTTTGAAAGAACGCGCTTACGAAGACGCAGTGACTGCGGAGTAACCTCAAGAAGCTCGTCATCCTTGATAAATTCCATTGACTGCTCAAGGCTGAGAGTTGTAGGCGGAACAAGGCGAAGAGCATCGTCACTGCCTGCCGCACGGGTGTTGGTCATCTGCTTTTTCTTGCATACGTTGCAGACAACATCTTCGTTTCTTGAGCATTCGCCGACAATCATACCCTCGTACACCTCAAGTCCCGGTCCGATGAACAGACGGCCTCTGTCCTGAGTATTGAAAAGGCCGTAGCCTGTGCTTGTGCCTGTTTCGTGAACAACGATTGAGCCACGCTCACGCGTAATCATATCGCCCTTATAAGGCTCATAACCTGCAAAAAGCTGATTCATAATACCGTTGCCGTTGGTATCTGTCATAAACTCTGAACGGTAACCGATAAGACCTCTTGAAGGAATTTTAAATTCAAGGTGTGTTGCACCGCCGTCACGAGAGCCCATATTCTCAAGCTCACCCTTGCGTGAACCGAGTTTTTCAATAACTGCACCGACGTACTGCTCAGGTACCTCAACAATAAGAAGCTCCATCGGCTCACAAAGCTCACCGTTGATTGTTTTATAAATAACCTCGGGACGTGAAACCTGGAACTCGTAGCCCTGACGGCGCATTGTTTCAATAAGAATTGAAAGATGAAGCTCGCCTCTGCCCGAAACCTTGAAGGTATCGGTTGAATCTGTCTCTTCAACACGCATACTTACGTTTGTTTCGACCTCCTTGAAAAGACGGTCACGGATATTTCTTGATGTTACAAACTTACCCTCACGGCCCGCAAACGGACTGTCGTTGACAATAAAGTTCATTGAAATTGTCGGCTCGTCAATTTTAACAAAGGGTAACGGCTCAATGCAATCGGGTGCGCAGGCCGTTTCACCGATATTAAGGTCAACAATACCTGAAACGCAGACGATGTCACCCATCATTGCCGATTCGACCTCAACTCGTCTGAGTCCTTCGAACTGGTAGAGTCGGGAAATTTTCACATTCTGTGTCTCGCCATCCTGTTTGCAGAGCACAACACTGTCGCCGCGCTTTATCTGTCCTCTTTCCACTCTGCCGACACCGATACGGCCGATGTAATCGTCATAATCAAGGCTTGAGAAAAGAATCTGAAGCGGTGCATCAATCTCGCCTGACGGAGGCTGGATGTTTTCAAGAATTGAATCAAGAAGCGGACGCATATCACCCTCACGCACATCGGGATCGAGTGATGAATAGCCTTCTCTTGCCGAAGCGTAAACAACGGGGAATTCGATCTGATCGTCATCAGCACCAAGCTCGATAAACAAGTCAAGAACCTCGTCAATAACCTCGGTCGGTCTTGCACCCGGTCTGTCAATTTTGTTGACAACAACAAGCACCTTCTTCTTAAGATTGAGTGCTTTTTTGAGAACGAAACGTGTCTGTGGCATACAGCCCTCAAACGCATCAACGAGAAGAAGCACGCCGTCAACCATCATCAGAATACGCTCAACCTCACCGCCGAAATCTGCGTGGCCCGGGGTGTCAACGATATTGATCTTTGTATCTTTATAATGCACCGAAGTGTTTTTTGAAAGAATTGTGATGCCACGCTCACGCTCGAGGTCGTTAGAGTCCATAACTCTGTCCTGTACCTGCTCGTTTTCACGGAAGATACCGCTTTGCTTGAGCATCTCATCAACCATGGTTGTTTTACCGTGGTCAACGTGAGCAATTATAGCAACATTCCTGATTGAATCTCTCTTTGTCATACTAACCGTCCTTGCTGTAAAAATAATCCTCTTTTTATCCTTATATTTTAATATATATCAGGTTTATAGTCAAGAAAAATCGTTGATTTACAGATTGCTTTGTGCTACAATTTCTTCGAAAGAGGTGTTTTTTATGATAAGCAGAGAAGAGTGGAAATCTATAAGAGGCTCACAAAAGAATCCTGACCATATAATGCTTTCAATCAAAGGAAATCCCGAAACATCAATGACGGTTACCTGGCGCACCTGTACAGAGATTGACTGCGGTTATGCACTCTGCCGTGAGGCAGGCACTGACAAGTGGATTCGTTTTGATGCTGTTATGGGTGAATTTGAATCCGATATGGACTCAAGTCATATTTTCTGGGCAGATATGACAGGGCTGAAACCCGACACAAGGTATGAATATAATGTGGGTAACGATGAATACCGAAGTGAATGCTACGATTTTTCAACCGTGCCCGAAAACCTTGAGGATTTTGAATTTATCTGCTTTTCGGATGTTCAGACAGGCGGTCCGATACCCCCTGCCGATTATTCAGGCTTCAACTCGTTTTTAAAAGAGACTCTCAGGAAGCATCCCGATGTGCGTTTTATCCTGACTGCAGGTGACAACACAAACTGCGGACAGACCGACATACAGTGGACAGGTTCACTTGAAGGTTACAAGGGCGTTATGGAGCATATCCCTCTTATGATGTCTATGGGTAACCACGACGATATGGGATTCAGAAATTACTTTACCTTCGAAGGAAAGTATTATTCTGAAAAAGCTGAATTTTTCAGCAACCAGTTCCGCGGAACTTATGCTGATAACGGTCCCGAGGAGTGGAAAACCGCAAACTATTCCTTTGATTTCGGTAACGCACATTTTACGGCAATCGGAATCAGCGGTCCCGAGGACGTTAACGAATGGCTTATCCGTGACACTGATGCCAGTGACAAAACATGGAAATTCGGCTCATACCACTTCCCTGTCTGCTATACAGGCAGCGACCTCTCCTGTGACGATGCATACCCGATGATGATGGAGGGTATGGAAAAATTTGACATTATGTTCAGCGGTCACGAGCATTGCTTCTCGAGAAGCTTCCCCAGAAGAAACGAAAACTTGTACGACAAGCCGTCGGAGGGAACTGTATTCTATAACCTGGGAAGCAGTAACAGAAATCCCTCGAGAATGCTTGCGATTCCCAAATTATGGAACACAGCGTGGTACCCGCACGAGGAAGAGCTTTCAATGTATGCGATTGCACACGTCGAGAAGAACAAGCTGACACTCACCTCTTACCTTGAGGACGGCAGAATTGCTGACAGATGCGTTATAGACAAGGAAAATGACTGCATTGAGCCGATAGCACTTGCGCCCCTTTACCACGAGCCGAGAATAATGTTCAAGGGTGCAGACCTCGGTCTGTGCGCAAGAACAACTCCCGGTGAAAGCATTGACGGTGTCTGGTATGTACCCGCCGCAATTCTCTTCCGTTGTATAGGTGCTGAGGCTGAGCTCGGTGAAGGAACAGTTTATATCGAGGCTTACCGCCACAATGTAAAATTCACTTTGGGAAGTGACATAGCTGTTACCGACAGGGGCGAATATAAGATGAACGGCAAGGTTGTCCGTCTGCACCGCGACCAGCTTTATGTCCCTGTTGACGGAATATGCAAGGCTTTTGATATGCGATTCAATTATTACACCAGGAACAATATCCTCTCTTTCGAGCTTGAAAGTCAGGAAAAGCACGTGCCTTTTCAGCCGTAAATTGTGATAATCAACACATTGAACACGATTGAGGTATTGACAAAAAAATACAACGGTGTTAAAATATATGCAAATAGGGCGGATTTTTTCGCTCAAAAATGAAAGGAGATTCATCATGGATCAGATTACAGCACTCTTTGAAGGCATTGATTGGGATGCAATTCTTGACACAGTTATGACTAAGCTCACAGACCTCATCGTTCAGATCGATTTCCAGCAGGTTCTTGATGCTATTGCTAATCTCGTAGCAGGTTTCATTGCATAATTTAATTAAGATTTAAGCAGTCGCTTCGGCGGCTGCTTATTTTTTAAAAAAAGTATTGACAACAAACTATACAAATGTTAATATATGTATGACAATGGGCGATAGGAATATCGCTACTTAATGAAAGGAGAACTACCATGGATTTTAATGCAATTCTTGAGAGCATCGATTTCGACGCAATCATCACTTATGTAACAGACCTTCTTGCACAGATTGACTTCCAGGCTATCCTCGACAGCGTTATCGAGATGGTTAAGGGTCTCATCGCATAATTGAACTTAAACCCAAAAGAACCGATGCGGAGCAAACCGCATCGGTTCTTTTTATTATATCCGACAAATACCGACATATTATTAAAAACGTGGCAAAAGTATGACGGTATATTGCACTAAACAGCAATGTCTTCTGCTTTATGATTTGTTAAAAGAAATATTGACGGAAATAACCAAAAAGTGGTATATTATTTACATAAGAACACTACAGACAAAGGAGATGTAAAAATGAAACAGGTCGGCATAGTAAGAACAATTGACCTTGCGGGAAGAATTGTTCTCCCCATCGAAATCCGAAAAGAGCTTGACCTTATGCAAGAAGGCAGCAAGCTCGAAATTATCGCAAGAGGTAATGAGATACTGTTGCGTAAATATGCACCGTCCTGCATTTTCTGTCACGAGGAAAATGACCTTGTTGAGTTCAATGGACAGAAAATCTGCCGTAAGTGTGCAGAGGAAATCGGAAAAATATAAAACCGAATCGAGAAATGCTATAAATAAAAGGAGCGACTGTTATGAAAAATATTTTCAAAAAAATCCTGGTATCCGTATTGATAGCGTTAATTATTCTCTCTGTTTCACCCGCGAGCACGCTGTCAGGAATCAGACTTTTGTCAGACCTTGACGTGAAGGCAACTGCGCTTACATCAGGTGATTATGCATACGAAATCCGTGATTCGTTTGCTGCAATTGTCGGATATAAGGGTGATTCATCCTCAATTATCATCCCCTCAGAACTCGACGGTTATACCGTTACAACAATTGATCAGGGTGTCTTTGCTGACAAAGCCTTTATTGAATTTGTTATGCTACCCGAGACATTGATAACCATCGGTGCCTCAAGCACTGCCTTCAAGGGTGTTTTTGAAAACTGTCCGAAGCTTAAAACCGTTGTTATGCGAACAGGTACATTTGATGCTGTTCTCGGTCCAGAAACATTTATGAACTGCAAATCCCTTCAGTCAATCGTAATCCCGGGTAACTATGCGGTAATCAGTGAAAACGCATTCCTCGGCTGCACTGCACTTGAATCCGTTACGCTGAGAAAATCTGACTACGCTTATGCGAACCAGATTATTGAAGCAGGTGCTTTCCGCGGTTGTACAGCACTTTCGGACATAACCTTACCTACAACACTTACATCCATCGGCGCTTATGCTTTTTACGGCACAGCTATAGAAATAATCAAGCTTCCCGAAGGTGTTGAAACAGTCAGCTACGGTGCTTTTGCTGAGTTACCCAACCTTACTGAGGTTACACTCCCTACTACGCTTACAAGCGTCGGTGCAACAAACGTGGCTTTTACGGGTGCATTTGAAAACTGCCCTAAGCTGCAGAAGGTAACATTCCGTTCAGGTGTATCTGATGCTGTTCTCGGCTCGGAAACATTTATGAACTGCAGATCGTTGCAGTCCGTTTCTATCCCCGGCAACTATACAACCATCCGTGAAAATGCTTTTTCGGGTTGTTCATCATTACAATCCGTCACTCTTAATAAATCCGATTACGGCTACGCAAATCAGGTGATTGAGAACAACGCTTTCCGCGACTGTCCTTCACTTAAAAGAATCTCTCTGCCGACAACATTAAAGGCTATTGAAGCGAATGCTTTTGCAGGCTCGGCGGTAGAAGAGCTTGAGATTCCCGAAGGCGTTACCACCATCAGCTACGGTGCTTTTGCAAATTCCTACAAGCTTAAAAGCGTTACCCTGCCCTCCACACTTACAAATATCGGTGCGGCAAACACTGCTTTTACGGGTGCATTTGAAAACTGCTCAAAGCTCGAAAAGGTTTTGTTTGCAGAAGGCAGTAAAAAGCTGACAATCGGTGCAGAAACCTTTATGAACTGCGCTTCATTAACAACAGTTCACCTTCCGATGAATCTTTCAGACATCAAGCAAAACGTGTTCTATGCCTCAACAAAGAATCTTACACTCTGCAGCAAATCATATGATTCTTATGCTAAGGAATACGCTGACAAAAACGCTTTGAGCTTTAAGCTTTGCGACGGTAATCATAAAATCAGCACAGGTCTCGGCGACATTAACGGTGACAAGGAAATCAACTCATCGGATGCCCTGATGATCCTCCAGCATTCGGTTGGCAAGAAAAAGCTCAGCGGATATGCACTGTTTGCCGCAGATACAACCCGTGACGGATATGTAAACTCGTCTGACGCACTTGTAATTCTTCAGTATGCAGTAGGAAAAAGAACAGAGATATAAATCAAAAGGACTGCCTCGGCAGTCCTTTTTTCAGTCTTTTACAATTGTTACCGTATCAAACAGCTCGTTTGTGTCTGTATGATAGCTCTTGACGGTAAGTGAATGACCCACTACATCAATGATTGAATATGTTGCACGGTTTTCCTGCAAAGCAAAGCTGCAGAATTCCGAAATCGCGTCCCCTATTCCGCTGTAATTGCTTCCCGAAGAAGAATTCTGCGTAAGATACAGTGTTCCGTCAGGATTGCTGTATACTGAATTCTGACAGGTGTCTGCCGTAACCTTTCCGTCCTTGATTATATGAGAACGGCTGTAGTAATGATCGTGTCCGCTAAGGCAGATATCAATATCAAACTCATCAATGGAAGGTACAACCGTATGCCGTGCAAACTTGTTGCCGATGTCATCCGCACCGCGCGCATCGAACGGACTGTGATGCATCATAAGCACACGCCATTTTGCGTCGGGATAAGCCTTGCACGCATTTTTGATTATCCTTCTGTTTGCAGTGGGCATAAAGTTATTTGAATCCACAACAATCAAAAGAATATCGTTATAGCAGAAATAATAGCCCTGACCTGCAGGCCAACGGAAGAGCGTAAAGGTTTTGTTGTTCGGGTTATTGAAATGATGCGAATAATTAGGAGTATAGAAATCGTGGTTGCCGATTGCCGCAGCAACGGGAGCTGAACGAAGAAGTGACGGAGATTCGAAGTAAGTGTACTGCTCCTCAGAGAAGGAATCCTCGACCTGATCACCGCTTGAAAGAATGAAATCAATATCGTTATTTTCAAAAGCGGTTTCAAGCGTCTTTGTCCAGCCGTAGGTATCGTTCAAATAGATTTCTTCCTGAGTTCCGCTCGAACGTCCTATCTGTGAATCCGTTACAAAAAGAACGGTTGTGCTGTCATAGGAGCCTGTTGTGAAGGAGTAAATCTCACTCACCTGATTGTCTGCAGTGTACTGATAATAGTAGGTCGTATCAGCCCTGAGATCAGTTGCAGTTGCATTGTATGTCCACTCAAAGCCGAATATATTAAGCTCACGCTTTACTCTGAGTGTTTCGGCATCACTCAGATCTGACGATGTGCCGATAACAATATGTCCGTCCATAGCTGAAAATGACGATTGCCAAGAGAAATTCATCTGTGTTTCATCCTCACCCGGTGTAAGGGTTATGTATCCTGATGAGGCTTTGATATCCTCCCACCCTGTCTGCCAATCCTCAAAGGTGCTGACTGCACCTGATGAAAATGACAACAAGCCTGTAAGCAGGGACAAGACCAGCATAAGTGATAAAAAGCTTCTGAATGTGCGCATAAAATCCCCCTATTTCTTTGGCAAAGGACGGCACTTTGCGGTGTACTCAAGCACGTCAATGCGTATCACACCGACAACGGACGCCATCTTGTCCTCAAATTCAAAATCCTTGCCTGTCTGCGTTTTCATAAGAAATGAAAGCGCAGCCTTTTTTGTTTCGACATCCTCGATAACCTCGGCAACACCTCTGCCCATAAGAGAAGAATATGTTATGCCGTATTTACAGGCAACATCGCCCTCAAAGGGCTCGATTCCGTATTCCATTTCAAAAAACACCTTCGGATTTGCCTTCATTGCATCAATCTTTCTGCCTTGTCTTGCACCGTGAAGCCAGAGTGTCAGCTTCTCTCCGTCAAGTGTATAGCCGTAATTCATCGGCACAACATAAGGCTCATCACCGTCTATCATTCCGAGGTGGAGCACCTTGGAATTGTCGAGTATTTTTATTATTTCGTTAATATCCGTAACCTGTCTTTCGCGTCTTGTCATTCCATTCATATTTTAACCTCCTGTTTGTTCTTTCTGGATTATATCACGAACCATTCTTTTTTTCAATATTGTAAAACATTTACGGTACTTCGGCAAGGTCAGTTTGGTTGACAATAATACACTGCAGTGGTATAATTATTCGAATAAGAAGCTTAAAATGGGGAGGTTTAGTATATGAAGAATATTTATTTTGTACAGGTTGATGTTTCATCAAGCTCAAACTCTCAGAATGCATATTTACCGTATACTGCCGGTATTCTTGTTGCGTCCGCTTTCACAAGTGAAACCGTAAGGCAGAACTGTGAATTCAAGGAATTTATTTTTATGCGCGAGGACGCAGACGAAGTTGTTTCCCGCCTTAAAAATCCGTCATTTGTCGGCTTTTCGAGCTATTGCTGGAGCACAGAATACAACAAGCTTCTCGCAAGTAAGATAAAAGAAAAATATCCCGACTGTCTTATTGTTTTCGGCGGTCACGATATCCCCGATAACTTTGATATGCTCAACGATTATAAGTTCATCGACGTGCTTTGCCATGGTGAGGGTGAAGATACAATCAGAGAGCTTCTTGAAGCGTATTGCACAAGCGGAGATCTGAGTGATGTGTGCAACATTTCTTTCCGCGACAGTAACGGTAAAAATATAAGAACACAGTCAAAGCAGCAAACCACCCTTGACTACCCTTCCCCGTATCTTGAAGGTTGGTTTGACGAGATTGTCGATAACAACCCTGATATAATTTTCAACGCAATTCTTGAAACAAGCCGCGGATGTCCGAACCAGTGTGCATATTGCGACTGGGGACTGCTTAAGGCAAAAACAAGAATGTTCCCGTTAGAGCGAATCCGTGAAGAAATCCGTTGGATGGCTGAGCATAAAATCGCTTTTGTCTGGGGTGCTGATGCAAACTTCGGTCTTTTTGAGCGTGACCTTGAAATTGCCGACGAGCTGGTAGCAGCAAAGAAAAAGTACGGCTATCCCGAAAGAATGAGAATGAACTACGCAAAGAACAATTATAAAAACGTCTTTGCGATTGTAGAAAAGTTCAAGGAATGCGAGTTTGACCGTATCGGCGCAACCCTCTCGTTCCAAAGCCTTTCCCCTGTAGTGCTCAAGAACATCAAGCGCGTTAATTCTTCACTTGATTTTTATAAAAACCTTCTTACCGAATATAACAAAAAGAATATGAAGACATATTCCGAGCTTATTCTCGGTCTTCCCGGTGAAACCTATGAAAGCTTTATCAAGGGAATCGGCACTCTTTTTGAAATCGGTCAGCACTTTGTTTTTGAGGTTTACGGCTGTATCCTGCTGCCGAATGCCGCAATGGGACAGAAGGATTACATTGAAGAGCACGGAATCAAAACCGTACGCTCGGAAATTATCCGTCCGCATTTTAACGACGATGCTTTTACCGTGCCTGAATACAACACCATTATTGTTGAAACAAACACAATGAGCCGTGAGATGTGGGTTAAATCAACTGCATTTTACTATATGGTCAAGGCTCTTCACGGTAACGGACTTGTACGTGCTTTTGCTATTTATCTTTTCTACGAGATGGGCATACCGTACGAGCGTTTTTATGACGGAATTATTGAGTATTTTGAAAACAATCCCGATCTTTTTATAACAAAGCTTTACTATGACCTTAAGGAAAAGGCAAACGAGCTTTCACTCGGTACAACTAACCGTAAGCTTTTATTCAAGCCGTGCGGTGACATTGTATGGGATGACCACGAATATGTTGTGCTTCAGGTATTGGCACAGCTTGACAGATTCTACGATGAGATTCTGCCTTATCTCGAAGGCTTCGGTATCAGCAAAGATATTTTTGAAGATTTGCTGAACTATCAGCGCAGCATTATGCGAACACCGCTGAACGAAGAAAAAACGGTTGAGATGAATTACGACATTCATTCTTACCTTAAAAACATTTACGTAAATAACTATCAGAATTTAGAAAAGCGTACACACACGCTCGTTATGAAAGACAGTGACCACATCTCTGACTGGGAAAAATTCGGCAAATTCGTCGTATGGTACGGCAGAATGGGCTGGTCATCGTATAAGGATGATGTCACTGAAAAATAAGCAGGAGGAAAGCAGATGAAACAAAAGGTTTATTTTGTGCAGATAGGCGTATCATATCAGTCGCCTTGCTTCCTGCCGTATTCTGTGGGTTGTATAGTAGCGTACCTTAAAAACAAGCCTGAAATTATGTCAAACTATGACATCCCCGATATACTTGTTATGCGCGAAAAGATACCCGATATTATCAAGCGCTTTGACAATCCGTCCTATGTGGCTTTTTCCTGCTACACATGGAACATTGAATATAACAAGGTGCTTGCACAGGAATTAAAAAAGCTTTTCCCTGATGTAAAAATTATATTCGGCGGTCACAGTGTACCGTCAGACAGCTCCTTCCTTGACGAGTACCCGTTCATTGATTATCTTATGCACAACGAGGGCGAAGAGACAACTGCACTCTTCCTTGAGGCACAATTGCACGGTGATGAGCTTTCGGCTGTTCCAAACATTTCTTACAGAACGGCAGACGGCAGCGTCACAACTGAATTCCGCCACCCCTGTGACCTTTCAGGTTACCCCTCCCCTTATCTCGAGGGCGTTTTTGACAACATAATGAAAGAATTTCCGACAGTTGAATTCCACGCTACACTGGAAACCAACCGCGGATGCCCGTATGGATGCACATACTGTGAATGGTGCTTTACCAGAAAGGTTCGTCCCTTCCCGATGGAACGCATCAGGAAGGAAATCGAATGGATTGCAAAAAATCAGATTCGCTATTGCTACTGCGCAGACGCCAACTTCGGTATTCTTGAGCGTGATGTTGAGATTGCGGAATATGTTGTTGAGCAGAAGAAGCGTTACGGCTATCCTGATGTTTTCAAGCCCTGCTATGCTAAAGAGAGTGATGACACAGTCTTTAAGGCAGGCTATCTGCTTAATAAAAACCATATAGACAAGGGCGTTACTCTTGCCTACCAGTCACTTGACCCTGATACACTCAGCAACATAGGCAGAAAAAATCTTACACTTGAGCATTTTTCCAGTCTTTATTCCCGTTACACCGAGGCAGGTATCCCGACCTACACCGAGCTTATTCTTGGCCTTCCCGGTGAGACATACGAGAGCTTCTGCAAGGGTATATGTGAGCTGCTCGAATCGGGTCAGAACAACTCGATGACGGTATATGAGTGTCAGGTTTATCCGAATGCACGTATAGGCGACCCCGAGTATCAGAAAAAATTCGGAATTAAAACATCAAAAATTCCGCTTCTGGGTATTCACTATAACCCCGAATTCAACGGAGTCGGTGAGTATTTTGAAATCATCACCGAAACCGCCTCCATGCCGAAAAGCGACTGGGTAAAGGCTTGCATGTTCAATGCCGTTTTGCAGACCTTCCACCACCTCGGTCTGCTGAGATATTTTGCTCTTTATCTTCATAAAGAAAAGAATATTTCCTACTACGATTTTTACAACAGTCTTTATGATTTTATCTATAAAGAAAGTGACGGATACATCCATTCCTTCTTCAAGGACCTCTATGAGCGTAAGGCTGACACCGAAAAAGCCGACTGGACATACAGCCGTGATATTTTCGGTACAACAGGCTGGTATTTTGAGGAGGGAGCTTTCCTTGAAATGGTTTATCATTCTGATGTTTTCTGGCAGGAAATTCTGCCGTTCCTTAAGAAATTTGATATCAATGATAATCTGTTTGAAGAGCTTTTTGTTTATCAGAAAAATCTCGTCCGTCTTCCCGATGTGGAAGAAATTGAGATAAAATCGCATTATAACTTCTACAAATATTTTGAAGCGATTGATGAGAACATCGATGCTGAATTGAAGAATGTAAGCTGTACACTGCGTGTCAAGGCGCACAAGCACATTTCATCATGGGCAGAATATGCACGTGAAATCATCTGGTTCGGCAAACGATACAGCGCAACACTTCTCATAAACCCGAGAGAAGAGATTGAATATTCGGAGGAATAAGAATGTCAAAAATTCTTCTTATACAACCGCCTCAATGGTATCCTGTTTCCCCTTATCTTGCTGTTCCGCTTCTTAACGGACAGTTAAAAAAAGCAGGCTTTGATGCGCGTGCGTATGACCTGAATGTAAAATTCTACAACCGTATATTAACTAAAGAACACGCAGCACTCTGTGACGAAAAAAGCCGCAGAATACTGTGTGAGCTTGAGCCTGAATATTGCAATGCAGATATCGGTAAAATAAAGGAACACGGCAGCTATGTCGAAAAAACGCGTTGCCTTAAGTATCTTACGATAAAGCAGTTTTATGAGGAATACGGTGACGAAATCCCCGACCTTATCAATTCTGTTGAAGATGCAGTGCGTATTACAAGGGATAAAAACGACTTCTACATCCCTGAAAAGCTTACGTGGGCAAAGCATATAATTAAGCTTGCTTTGCGCCTTGTTTCGATGCCCTATGCACCGAACGAAATTGATTTTGACAATTATTTTTCCAATCCGATTGTTAACCTTGACTGGAAGAACATAAAGCTTCAGGTTGAGGATCCGTCGGTCAATATGTTCTGTGACTATTTTGAAGAATTCGTTTCATCCGTCAAGGATGAGGACTTTGACATTATCGCAATTTCGATGACAGACCTGAGTCAGCTTGTTTCTGTTTTTACGCTGACAAAGATGCTCAAGGCAAGCACGGGTGCAAAAATCGTGCTCGGCGGTAATTATGCAACGCAGATTTATGACCGTATGATGGAATATACGGAGATTTTTACCGACTACATAGACTATCTTTTAATCGGTGACGGTGAAACGGCTATTGTCAGCCTAAGCAGTTATCTTGACGGTAAGTGTGACTTCTCCGAAACATCAAATGTCGTTCGGCTCGGTGAAAACAACGTCGTGGAGTCAACAGGACTTTCCTGCAAAAAAATCAATATGGATGAGCTTGCTTATCCTGATTTTTCTGACTACGATATGACCGAGTATTTCACTCCCGACCCCACCTACCCGATTCAGCTTTCCAAGGGCTGCTATTGGGGTAAGTGCAGCTTTTGTGATTATCCCTTCGGTCAGCAGGACTACTGCCCGAAACAGATTGACCGTATCATTGATGAAATACAGTATCATATCGACACATATGGTGCTTCAAAGTTTATGTTTGCAGATGAGGCTATTCCGCCTAAATTCTACAATCAGCTTGCACTCGCCATTATCCGTTCAGGTATGAAAATCAACTTCTATTCCTTTGCCCGTCTTGAGACAGGCTACACGCCCGAGGTACTGAAAAACCTTTATGATGCAGGCGCACGGCTTTTCCTCTGGGGTTACGAGTGCTACTCTGAGAGAGTTATGGCTCTGATGAACAAGGGTATTGATGTCAGCAAGCGTGAGGAAATACTGACCGATGCACGCAATGCGGGAATATGGAACAACGGACTGTTTATGTTCGGATATCCGACAGAAACCCTTGAAGAAACGAAACAGACAATGGATTTCATAAGACGCAACAGAAGAATTGTTCCGAGCTGTACACTGTCTAACTTTGCGCTTAAGAAAAATGCAAAATTAGTCGAAAATATCGGTGAAAACGGTGTTGACGGATTTTCAACTGCGGGTGAATTCTATACCGTCTACAAGGATGTTATTGACGGAATTTCACAGCTTGACCGCCGTGAATTGCGAAGAAGCTTCCAGTTCTCTTTTTTAGAGGAAAATGCACACTCCCTTTGGTCAGTTGTTTTCTCAGACTTTGACCATTTGTTATTATATCTGTCCAGATACGGCTGTGACTATGTAAGCTCATACCGTTCGGACAAAAAAATCTGCCCCGAATTCAGGTAAGATAAAATGAAATTTACTTCAGTTACAATAATCGTAGGCACTACCAATGAAAAGGAATCCCTTATTACAACGGTAAACACCATTATGGATACCTGTAATGCCGACGACATTGATAAAATTCTGCTTGTTAAATCCAAGGACGCATCCGACAATTGCAACAGTGCAATTGCCCTGCTTGAGGAAAAATATCAAGGCAAGGTTTACTCTCTTGAGCAGACACGGCCGTTTGTCGGCGGTGCAATCAGGGACGGCTTTGACACGGTAACCTCGTCCCATACGATGCTTTTACCGTCTGACCTTGCAATAAGTCTTGATTGCGTCAGCCGTATGATACAGGCAGTCAAGGAAAAGCCTGAGGTTATTTCCAAAACCTCAAGATGGCTTAACAAAGACAGCTTTCACGATTACAATCCGTCAAGAAAAGTCCTTAACAGGGCGGCACAGATTTTTTTACGGATTCTGTATTCAACCAGGCTTACGGACTTCACAAGTCCCGTGCAGACAGCACCCACACAGGCGTACAGAGAATCCGCGTGGCAGGAGCTTAACTTTCCGTTTTTACTCGAGATGGTGCTTGTCCCCTTGCGACTGGGATACAGGTTTGAGGAAATACCTGTCAGCTGCCATGAACGCGAAGAAGGCTTTTCCCGTAACTCAGCACTACAGACTGCACTGTATTTAAAAACCGCTCTGAGAGTGCGTTTTACAAAAAAATCCAAGCTTACAAAGGAGTCATAAAAATGAAATTTCTTTTTGCTTCAGTACCTCAATGGTATCCGATAAGTCCGTATCTGGCAGGTGCTCTGCTTGTCGGACAGTTGAGGAATGCAGGTTTTCAGGCAGATTCTTACGATTTCAATATTGACTTCTTTAATGATATCCTTAAAAGCGATTATGTAAAAGAATGCTATAAAAAGGCAAGTGAAATCGTTTCTGACACATACAGCGAAACGGTTGATGAGTCTTATGGTATTTTTGCAGATAAAATAAAAAAATCCTTCGGGATAAGAAAAAAAGAAATCGAAAAATACCTGAAATATAATAGTGAAGCGGTCAGCAATGCACTCGAAAGCATTGACGATGCAGTAAAGGTTTATAAAACCAAGGAGGGCTTTTACGACCCTGAAAAGCTTTACAGAGCAAAGGATACAATCACAACAGCACTCGACATCGTTTCCGCACCGTATCTTCCGTCAAGAATTATGCTTGACAATTACATTGCAAACCCTGTTTTCACTTATGACTTTAATGATGTTGACTTTCAGTGTAAAAACGCTTGTGTTAATATGTTTTTGCCGTATTTTGAAAACAAGCTTAAGGAAATGGATTTATCCGAATACGGTTTTATCGGACTTTCAATTACAGACCTAAGTCAGATTGTTCCCGGCTTTACACTTGCAAGACTTCTGAAAAAATACACTAACGCAAAGATTTCTTTCGGCGGTAATTTTATTTTTAAAATTGCAGATGATCTTAAGAAGTTCCCGCAGATTTTTGAAGAATACTGCGACTTTCTTCAAATCGGAGACGGTGAAGCAACATCGGTTGAGATTGCCGAATATATGACAGGTAAGCGCGACATAAACGATGTTCATTCTCTGGTTTACCGTGACGAAAATCTTCAGGTCTGCTCCACTCCGAAGGCGCCGTGTCTGAAGCTCGATTCCGTAGCATATCCCGACTTTGACTGTTATGATTTTTCTAAGTATTTCTCACCTGAGACAGTCATCCCCGTACAGCTCGGCAAGGGTTGCTATTGGGGTAAATGCACATTCTGTGACTTCTACACAGGTCAGCAGAAGTTTGATATGAAGAGTGTCATCCGTGCAGTTGACGAGGTTGAGTACCTTTCTAAGAAATATAACAGCAAGCTCTTTAATTTTGTTGACGAGGCCGTACCGCCAAAGTTTTACAATGAGTTTGCAAAGGAAGTTAAAAGAAGAAAGCTTGAAATTTACTATTACTCTTTTGTACGACTTGAAAAGACCTTTACCGCTGAAGTTTTACAGAATCTTTATGACTCAGGTGCACGCTTCTTTATGTGGGGCTATGAGGCAGAGTCTGAGAGAGTAATGCAGCTGATAAACAAGGGCATCGACCTGAACCACAGAAAAAGGATTCTGCGTGACGCAAAGGATGCAGGCTTGTGGAACCTTTGCACGTTTCTTCTTGGTTATCCGACAGAGACGTGGGAAGAGCTTCAGTCTACAATCGATGTGATTTATGACCATGAGCTCGTTAACACCTGTACTCCGTCAAACTTCGCACTTAAGAAAAACGCTATACTCAAGGATCACACCGAGGATGTCGGTATAACGAATTTTACCGATAACGGTGATTTCCATATTTCTTACAAGTACCTTTCCGAAACACAGACAATGGAAGAGGTTAAAACCAAGCGTAACAACTTTGAGAAGAAATATCTGGAAGATACACGCGACCGCCTTTTTGCACACTCATTTACGGAAAGCGACTCTATTCTTCTGTATCTTGTAAAATACGGACGCGATTATGTTAAGGATTACCGTCTGGAATACAAGCGAAAAGTATAAAAAAGAAATCGGCTTACCGCCGATTTCTTTTTTGCTTTTATTCAGTTGTTACTTCAATTTCATCAAGATAGATATTGCGGCTGTCTTTTCTACTGTACCACAGAACATACCGTGCATAATCCTTCCAGTTGTCATACCTGACTGTTTTTTCAATTCTGTTATGACATCTGACTTTTCTTACGGATGCATCATTACCGCATAAAATATCCGTAAAATAATCCTTGAAATCATATTCGCAGTCAAACTCTATCTCTTGGCAGAAGGGAAGCTTTACAACATTTTTCTGATACCTGAGCAGATTTTCAAACATCTCATCATTGTCAAAAAATCCGTGCAGAAAGGCTTTGATCTCATCATAGAATTTGTCAAACTCATAGGCTGTATTCAGGAACGCAAATTCCTCAGGCAGCCAGCCGACATCGCCGAACCGCTTATCAACCCAGACCGTACTGCACTTGCCCTTGACAACATCTTCAAACCTGGTTTTCAATTCATAAAAAACTCTGCCGCAGACTGAATCCGGATTTGATGTCATATAATCCATAAACCTGCTGTAAAAATCAGAGTATTCTATCCCCTTCTCGTGTCTTAAGTAAAGTGCAAAATGAATAAGCAGTCCGTCGTGGTGGAAGCACTGAACGGTTGCAGCATAAAGATTCATTTTTATCCAGTCCTCGTGCGACATTGTATTCGTCTTTACAATGAGTCTTGAATACTCCTGAATTTCTTCGCTTGTGTCAACAATCGTGTGCGGCTCACTCAACGGGATACGCACATATTCGATGCCGTGCTTTTTCATATATTCAGGATTGCCCATAGTCGAGAACGGCAGCCACTCGCAGTTGTGAATGTAAATTGAGCCGTGCTGACCTGCATTCAGAAGAACATCAACACCGTCAACAAAGCTGTCGTATGTTTCACCCGGCAAGCCGAGAATAAGCTCGGAATAAGTCGCAATACCCGCTTCGTTATACATATTCAGAAGCGAAGCAAAGGATTCAACGGGGATATTCTTTCGGTGAATGTTCTGAAGCACCTCGTCACTCATTGACTGGAAGGAAAGAGTTGCGCCCTTATCCATACCGCACTCGTTGAGTTTCTTAGAAATACGGAACACGCGGTCATTACTGTTCTTTGCACTTGATACCTGAAAACGGGAGAGTACCCCCTCTTCGTTATGCAGACGCACCATTTCATCAACAAATTTTTCATCACGCTCAAACATGCCGAAGTTTGAATCGGCACAGCCGAAGCCGCGGATATTGTGATCGGAAAGCCACTTTATTTCCTGCATAACCTTTTCCTCAGGGAAAAATCTTATACGGCTGTTGAGGTTTCCCCAGTCACAGTATGCGCATCTGTAAGGACATCCTCTGTTGGTTTCAATGATTGTATGAAAGTCTATATGCGGATAATTTTCAAGAATCGAATCGAATACTCCCGTAAGATACGGAGACGGATAATCAATTCTTTCGATTTTCTGTGCCCTACTCATCATTACCTTTCCGTTCTCACGGTAGGCAATGTTCGGAACATCATAAAGGCTTGTGTTGTTTTTCAGTGCAATCAAAAGCTTGGCGAAAACTTCCTCGCCCTCTCCGTAGCACAGACAGTCGATATACTCTTCCTCTTCAAGTAAGGAGGCATCCGTAGAAATCTGATGTCCGCCGAAGAAAATAAAGCAATCGGGATATTTTTCTTTTATCTTTTTGGCAAGGACCTTGTTGTATTCGTGATTCCAGATATAATTTGAAAAGCCGAAAAAGTATGGCTCGTCTTTAATTCGCTCAAACACCTTGTTTACAGGCTCACGGATAAAGATGGGCTCTTTGAAAGAATAAAACCCATCAATTTCGATATTCGATTTTGCATTTGCGATCAAGGTACCTACGGCATAAGGTAAAAAGGTTGAGTTGCCGTGCAGATAATTGATCTGAGCCAGATAAACATTTTTTAACATATTCTTCACCGATTATAAAAATTAAGGTATCAAACCCCGACAGGCTTCTCTTTACTTTCATTATGCTGATTTGCATAAAGCCTCTTCGCCTCGAAAAATGCAAAAACAATGCAGATAAACGAATAAACGGAGAAAATCAGAAACGGTACAGTCTCGGGAGAATCTCCCAGCATCGCTATATACAAGCCTATGCTCAGAATACCGTTGATAATCATACAGAAGGTATACTCCACAAAGGCAAACATTGTAAGGAACAGTACAAGTATGCCCAGAAGCGTTGTTGCGCTGTCAAGGAAAACATACTCCGCACCTATCAGCGGCAGCAATGCCCACATTGCACCAAGTACGGCAAAATAACCGACGGTAACAATTGCCCTGTGCTTCCACGACATTTTTCGCAGAACGGTTGATTGCTTCCATTTGTTCTTATTCCAGCGGATGAATGTAATCATCTGCATCGGGAAAGAAAACAGCAAAGCAGACAGTGCTGAAGCATAGAGATTATAATAGACATATACCGCAGTATAAAGCAGAGAGTTTATACTGCCGAGCAGATTGCTGTACCTGTTTACGCGTGACTGCAGAGATGCAATCACAAGTGAGTTGTACAGCGGTAAAATGCGAAGAAAGCTCTGATTGAAGTAAATTCCCGTAGCAGTGATAAGTACCCCTGTGCAGCCCATCAGAGCATATATGAACATATCTTTTTCAGATAATTTTGGTTTTACGTTCAAAGCAATTTCCTCCGACAGCTTGTGTGGATAATTCTAACGGATATTATATACTCAAACCGAATAAATTTCAACCCGCACAAAACTTCAATTGACTAAATTTAAAACGAGTGATATTATTAAGATACTACAAAACAAAGGAGTAGATATTATGAGTTTCCTTGCAAAACTAATGAGTATCATTCTTTTTATCCCTGCACTTTTCGGTCTTTATATGACTGATGCAGATGATACTGAAGCAGCATTTCTTAAGGCTGTTGAAAGTGTCGGTTACGAAAATACAATTCAAACAGCTATTCCGCAGACAGAGCTCTACAATATGGTAACTGAGCATTTCAGATCTGAATTGCCCGAAGGAAAAACAGAGAAGAAGGCTATTATCATCGGTTATGACGGTTGCCGTGCAGACGCACTCTCACTTATCGGCGGTAAGTACAGCGGTATTCAGAAGTTACTTGATGACGGTGCTTCACTCAACCTCGCATACTGCGGTGGTGTGAACTATCCTGACGGTGAAAACACACAGGATACATCAACGGCACCCGGCTGGTGCTCCGTTCTTACAGGCGTGTGGGCAGACAAAAACGGTGTTTACGGTAACGGTCAGCCCAAGTCCCTTGAGTACAAGACACTTATGACAGAGCTTGTTGAAGACGGTACAATCGAGTCTGCTTCTTTCATCACAAAATGGGGCGGTCATTTTTCAAAGAGTGACTCTACTTATATTAACGAAAAGAAGTATTGTGAAGAAAAAGGTCTCAACGTTGCTTTTAACAAAACTTCCGGCAACGAAGGCAGTATGATTAAAGCTGCACAAGAGCTTAAAGAAGCTGACTGCCCTGATTTCACAATGGCAATTTATGAAGGCACTGACAGTAACGGCCACAATCTCGGATTTTCAATTAACAATCCGTATTACAAGGCAGGCTTCAGACATAACGAAAATTTTGCTTACGACACAATTCGCACAATTGAAGAAAGAGATACTTTTGAAAGTGAGGATTGGCTTATCATCATCACATCCGACCACGGTGGATTCGGCACAGGTCACGGCGGACCGACAATCCAGGAAAGAATGATATTCATCGTAGCAAACAGATATTGATCAGCAAAGCAATAATCGGTTGAGGTGAATTAATGAACAGACCGTATATTATTTGCCATATGGTAACGTCTCTTGACGGCAAGGTTACAGGCAAGTTTTTGTCTTCCCCGGAATGTGCAAACGCCTGTGAAATCTATTATGACATCAACAGAAAATTAGAATCGGACGGATTTATCTGCGGTCGGGTTACAATGGAAGGAAGCTTTACCGGCGGATATTACCCGGATTTATCCGAGTATGAGACTGTGAATGACTGTGTTGATTTTATCCCCGACTGTAAGACAGGCTTTTATGCGGTTGCATTTGACCCAAAGGGCAAGCTTGGTTGGAAATCAGAAAAAATCATTGACCCTGACGGTGACCCCGGATATGACGGAGCGCAGATTGTTGAAGTGCTGACCGAGCAAGCAGATGCACGGTATCTCGGCTACCTTAAAAGCATGGGAATTCCGTATATTTTTGCAGGAAAAGATGAAATTGACGTAAATCTGGCACTTTACAAGCTTAAAGGCAGTTTCGGATGCGACACTTTGCTTTTAGAGGGCGGAAGTATAGTCAACGGATTTTTCCAACGGGCTGATGCAATTGATGAATTAAGCCTCGTTGTTGCTCCCCTCATTGCCGAAAAGGATGACAAACCGCTCTTTACCGACAGTAAATTTTCAGGCTGCGAGGTTATCAGTTTCGAAACAAAAAACGGTACTGTTATTATGAAATACCGTAGGAAATCCTGATTCTTATCCCGAACACATTTAATATTAAAACACTCTCTATAAGAACTGCCCCAATTTGTAATGTCTGTACAAATTGGGGCAGTTCAGTTTAAATATAGAGTTTTACTTCAATATCTCACTAACATTTCACTCTAATGTGATAAATATAAAAAGCTCTTTGTATTTGATAATACCATTTTACAAGGAGGTCTGTGTTTTGTCGAATGTATGGGATTATATTTAGATTTATAAACGGAGTTCGTTTTTTGTTATAGCTTTTTATATCTTATTTTTAATTTTTTCTTTTGATTTCTTCTGCTCTCTTTTCTGCTATATCAGCCTCAACATCGTAGCCTCTGCTACGGTAGATATCTGCCATTTTCATGCATTCATTATAAGCCTTTTCATATTCTCCTATTTCTTCATACAGACCGACTTTGCAATCCATTTCATCACAGAAGTAAGTTCCGATTTCGCCTGCTTTGTTGTAGTATTCCAGTGCCTCATCATATTTTTTGAGTTCCTTTGCGATGTCACCGCCGTGAATATATATCCGCCAATCATCGGGGAATTTTTTGATTGCATCTCTGAAAAGATTATAGGCATCATCAAATTTTTCTGCCCAGATAAGGGCAATCAGGAGGTTGTCTGTTTCTCTCGGATTATCGGGATTTAATTTTACTTTTTCTCGGAGTTCGGAAATAATTTCATCTTCTTTTTTCAAAAGAAAGAACATCCATATTCTCTGCATGCAGGCAAGCTGATAATTTTCGGGGTCATCGTTCGGGTCATCGCTGACTGCTTTGTCATACCATTCAACTGCAATGTCCCTGCAATAATTCATCATATACATATGAATCCAGGCGTAGAGCCACTTATCCTCGGTTGACAGCTCACCGTTTTTCATAAGCTTTTCGTATTCGATACGGCAACGCATAAAGTCCTCGGGGTCACGGGATTTCTCATAAACAGAAGCAAGACGCTGTGCGTAGTTGTCATAAGCAACGGTGCTCTTTTTGTAGAAATCATCAACAGTTACTTCATAGAGTCTTGCGAGTTCAGGCAATGTCAAAACATCGGGTAGAGTTGTTCCACATTCCCAACGAGAGACTGTCTGAGAATTAACATTCAGTTTTTCTGCAACCTGCTCTTGGGTCAAGCCTTTTGCAAGACGGAATTTTTTGAGATTGTAACTAAATATACTGTTCATGTCATTCACCTTTTTTTATTATTCTCGAAGCTTCTGATATGATTATATCATTCAAGTCCTAATTTGATAAGGTCTTATTTTGTGAACAGACTCTTGATTTATGTGTAATGAATATAAAAATGACCTCCTTGTATTTGGTAATACCATTTTACAAGGAGGTTAGTGTTTTGTCGAATGTGCGGATTTTATATTATTTTTTACAACAGTTTTTCAAAACAGCTTTTATTAACCCCTCTAAGTTGTTCGATATTCATATTATTTCCTCCGTTTCTTCAATACTGAACTTTGGCCAGCATCGGGTAACACAGTACCCGATTATTCATTGCGAGCACCCTTAATAAAACTAAGATGCTCTTCGGCTTCGTCAATGCAATAAATAAGATTATATTGCTCGACTTCTTTCGGGTACTTTTCAGCTGTTTTTCGAAGTGCTTCAATAATTCTCTCTGACGGAAATATGTCAATAATTTCATTGTATATTTCACTTAACCACGAAAACTCATCAGCGGTACAATCATTTTCAATAAAATCGACAACTCCATCAAAATTTTCAGATATAATTGACAATACAGCTTTCCAGCTTTGCTGTACTCCATAATCCCATTCATCATCTATTGATGTTCTTTTTTCAATAGCTTCCCTAATTTTTTCTGTCATAATTTCTTTTTCCTCCTTAATACAGAACTTTGGTCACTATCTGGAAAAACTGTTGCGATTTTACCGTTAGTACGAATCACCCCGACTCGTACCCCTTTATATACGCCGTAAACTCGTACACCATCAGATACTCTACGATTAGATTTTAACCCTGCTACGTGTTCACCAGCACGACGAATGTCTTTTTCCGTCCACGACTTAGGAAACCACGATTGTCCTGTGTTTCTTTTCTTGTTCCTTTGCATATGATTTGGAATATTACCAACACGAACGCCGTTGGGATAGGTTTTAACGATATTATACTTGATTCCGTATTTATCAAGTAATTCCATACCTTTTTGGCTGTGTCCTCCGTTATTAAGTCGCAGTTTTATTACCATTTCTCCGTTGACACGGGTTTGGCTACGGGTAAATGCACCTTCACTTGAATGTACGAGGGCAAAATCGCTAACACTTCGTCCTGAGCCTTTGGTGTTGAGATAACGCCCGTTTTTGCTTGTACCCATATCAAACCACCTTCTTCCCTTTGTGGACGTAGGTAGTCCAATCGGGCAGATGATGAAAACGGGTATAGCGCTCATACTTACCAAAGATTTTGGGATTATACGAGCCGTACACGATAACATCCTGCGGTGCTAATTCGGTTAGCATTGCCTCAAGTCCTGCTTCAAGGTAGTATTTATCCTCTTTGCTTTTACTGCACCCATAAGTGCCGATTGACACAATGCTGTTTTTCGGTATGCCCGAAAATGCGGGTATGTAATCAAAAATACCCTTTGTGTATGTTCTTTCGTCGCCCCAACGGGCATTAGGAATAACATACTTTCCTTGCTGTTGCAAATAATATCCTACGGAACGGCTCACACCGATATTTGCGATTTGTTCCCAAAGCGGCATATCTCGGTAAAGAGAGCAATCGGGCGTGGAGATTATTTGAACATCTTTCAGTTCGTCAATGTAATTCTGCGGTATGCTGACGAACTCTCTAAATTCGGGATCTTGCTCATAAAACACAAGCATTTCTTCCGAAGGATTGGTGATTGCCTTTCTTTTTGAAAAAGGAATGGCAACCGAAGGTATAACGATTTCTTTGGGAGCTTCCAAGACAGGAATTTCAAGAAAACCCTCAAAAAAGGCGGTTTCAATCAACTTTGAATTGAAACCATCATAAAACAAACTAAGCATATTTTACCACCCTTTAAACTAATTTTCAATATAGACTTGACAGCCTATAAAAAACAAATTACAATTCAGTAAATAGAATTTATAATCAAAAAATTCTATTTACTGAATATTATCATAACAATGGGATTTTGTCACAATATCGCAGCAAGACGAATAAACTGAATTTTTTAACAACAAAATTCAGTTTGCTGAACTTGGAGGTATAAGATGGTATATAATAAATTTATCGAAGTAGATGAAAATGCACCGATGTATTCAAAAAGAATAGCTTTATTACTAAATAAATATCACATGACACAAAAGGAGTTATCCGATAAGTGTACTAATGTATCAGAAAGCACATTAACCGCATGGATAAAGGGAGACAAAAATGGTAAACGAACTGAACCTAAAATTGAAGGGTTAAATGAAGTTGCGAAAGTTTTTGGTGTTTCGCTCGATTATCTTGTTGGAAATTCTGATGTAGCTTCTCTTCAAACAACATTACGTGCTGTTTGTGAATATACCGGTTTATCAGAACACGCTGTAATCAACTTAATAGATAAAAATAATAATTCGGATATTGAATATGTTAATTATTTAATTGAATATGGTTTTGTTAGAGGATTCTTTTATGAATTAGCTTTATATATTTGTTCAGATAATATGTCGATAGCAAAATCAACTGAGCAGGCATTAGATATGATGACGGGAGAGGATGAAGACTTAAAAAGATATATCGAAAACGATGATAATTTTACGAGAGATTTAATGATACGGTGCAAAAATCCGCTAAGCATAAGAACTTCATTTCAAAGTGGAATATTTGAAAAAGCACAGATTCTAGAACTGATCGAGCGCTTAAGAATGATCAAAGAAGATGTTTTAAATAAAAAGCCTTGACCTTATTGACAAAACAGAAAGAACAGAATGCTTTTCTAACCTTGGTTCTTCTTTCTTGTTAGACTTCTGCTTCCACAGTAAAGCACCTATAAAAAAGCAGTAATACTTGAACATCTCACTACCACCAACGACAAAAACTCCTCACCGATTTCTCGATGAGGAGTTCATTTTAAATATAAAGTTTTACTTCAATATCTCGCCAGCATTTTACTCTGCGGGTTTTGGATATGCGGAATTACCGGACAAAGATATGTGATACTTCCGCATTTTATTATTTTTTAATATATTTCTTCTTAATTGCAGGAAAGAAATTTGCATAATATGCTGTTTTGAGGAACTCGATACCGGCTGAATAAAATGACACTACAAAAGAGATTAGCTCCCCTGTCTTGACGGATTTAACTGCATCTGTAATAACTTTTCTTGCAAAGCCAAATTTCTTTGTTCCCGGAACATCATCAGCTAAGAAACTTCTCCACATAAAATATGCCCTTATCACCTTTATATCGATATCAGGAATCTCGGAATAATTATACTCCAGCTTTTCCATCGGACTGGTTTTTAAGATTTCTTCGAGATGTTTCACTTCAGCGTATCTTCCGCTTGCTACCAAAGACTTATACAAATCAGATCCGGGAACCACAACAAGGTAATTCAGGTTAATCAGTTTTGTATCCAGCCTGCTTATAAGTTCAACTGTTTTCTTAAGATCATCCGTCGTCTCACCGGGAAATCCTACAATAAAAGAACCTACGCAGGCAATATCCGCTTCCTTACAAGCGCTGAAAGTATCAATAATTCTATCATATTTAATTTTTTTGTTGATTTTTTCCAAAATATTGACAGAACCACTTTCAATCCCGAAGAATATCCATCGGCAACCGCATTCATACATATAAGCAAAGTCGTCTTTATCAAACAAACCAACCCTTGTCTGACAACCCCAGACAAAATCCAAGTTCAGATTCTTAAGTTGGGTACAGATTTCTCTCATTTCCGCCTTGTTTCGGCACCATAGCTCATCTGCAAAATATACGCCATCCATCCCATATGCAGTCACTAAATGCTTGATTTCATCAAGCAATACGCTCAATGGTCTTTTTCTGTATGTACACTTATGAAAATCTTTGTTATAGCAAAAAGTACAACTGTGCGGACAGCCTTTTGCTGAATACAGATACAACATTTTCGTACAGCCGTACGAGCTTTGAAAATATTTCGGAGTGTCTATTAACTCCCAATTAATCGGGGGCAATGCTGCAAGATCAATAAAATCCCTTTCTCCGGTAAAAAACAGCTTATTATCATTACTTCTGACAACGAGGCCCTTGACTGCAGAAAGCTCAGATTCATTATTTTCAAGACACTCCACAATTTCAAGCCAGGTTTCTTCACCCTCACCGACAGAAACCGCATCAAAGCAAGAATAATCCATAACAGCCACGCTGATAGCCGATGCAAGCGGTCCACCTACAACAACTGTAATATCTTTCTTTTTCAGTTCTTCACCCAGGAATATAGTATCCGAGACAGATTTATACGAAATCATCGAAATGCTCACAACACCCGGATTAAAATCATTAACAATATCCTCCTATTTTGTTTTATCAACTGTACGGTCATAAATTTTCACAATATGCCCCTTACTTTCAAGATACGAAGCAATTGAAAGTAAACCTAACGGAGCCGTAACAGATCTTGTGTATTTAGCAGTTGACGGATTAATAAACAAAACCTTCATAATCAATCCTTGCGAAAAAGTGAGTCTACCAAGAAAGATTAAAATCAAGCGTTATATTTTCTTTTTCATCAAGCCGTGCTTGTTACAATAAATGTACAACACTCCCCTGCCGCGCAGCTGAATACGCGTGTCGGCATTACCTTCCGGATAAAGCTTAACAAACTGTACTCTGTCTGTCGTCAGATATGCAATAAATGAAATATAGTGGCTCTTGGTCATCTCGTGATTAACGGTTATAAAATGCTCGTCCTCTACTTTTTCAACAGTAATCCGATGTTCGTTATCTGCTTCTTCAGCTTCAAGTGCAGGCAAAGTAATTCCGCAGCAGCTGACCGCAACATCGCCCATACTGCGGACAATATTACCGCACAACGGGCAAACATAAAATTTTGAACGCAGAATATTTGAAGATACATTCTTGTTTGTGACCGTATTGCCCGACATCAGTTCCATCACCGACACGCCCAGAATCTTTGACAAAGGCTCAATCAAAGATATGTCAGGCAATCCTTTTGCCGTTTCCCACTTTGAAACAGCCTTACTGCTGACACCCAGCATATCCGCCAATTGTGTTTGTGTAAATCTTTTTTTCTCGCGCAGGGTTTTGATTGTCGCACCCGTTATATAATTATCCATAGTGTTCACCTCTTTGAAAACAATTATAAAGCTTTGTCAGAAAGACTGCAACCTACTCTGCGTAGACACAAAAATCCCCTTGGATTTCTCCAAGGGGATTGATTGTTTATTTAGAATGAGTTAAGATCAATCTCTTATTTCATCTCAGCGATAGCTGCCTGTGTCGCAATTCTGCTTGGTTGGCAGTTTACCGCCAACCACAGAAACAGAACTGTTTTTTCTTCTTTTACCCTCGGTTTTCATGTGAAGAGGGTCATTGGGGTCTCCGTCAAAGCGAAGATACCAGTCGAAGCCGTCTCTCTTTACCACAATTTTCACAACGAAGGCCTCAATCACACTTTCGGGGATGTCTTTTTCATCCGCATTTGTGTACTGCTCGAGAGCATACTGAAGCACCGTCAGCTTGTCCTTGTAATCTGTAATTACAGGCTCTTTGTTAAGCTTCAGCTGAAGCTCCTCGATTTCGGCAGTCAGCTTTGCAATCTCTTCTTTCACCTCGGCAGTTTTCTTTGTGTAGGATTCTTTATCGATTTCCCCCTCTGCCCTCATATCAATAAAATTACTGAGCTTTGTTCTGTGTCTTTCAACCTCTCTGCACTTTTTCTCTATGATAGCCTCATAATCAACATCATCCTCTTTATCGTCAATGTGAGCTTCAAGCATTGAGTTTGCAAGAGCCAGCACCTTGTCCTTTTCAGAAAGATAATTGCGGAAAATATAGTTTGCCATCATCTGCAGCTTCCACTCGGGAATCATAGGCACACGGCAAATGCCCTCAAGTGGTAAACCCTTTTTCTTTCGGCTTTCATAAGACCCGGTACGCACCGAGTCATAGCACTGATAACCGATAATGGATTTATCTCCCTCTTTTCTCCAAAGCTTCGTGTTGAATCTGTGACCGCATTCGCAGATAAGGAGCTTTCCCCATACCGTTGTTCTCGGTCTTTTGCCTGTTGTACTTCTTCTGCCTGTGTTAAGATTTTTCATCTGAGCTGTTTTACTTGCCATAATTAATTGCACCCTTTCAAAGTCTTCTTCAGATATAATCGGCTCGTGTCTCCCTTTTACTTGTATCAGTTCAACCTCACCGTAATTCTTAATCTTTTTCTGTGTGAGATAATCGGGAGTATACTCCTTGTGATAGGTTATGATTCCGCAGTAGAATGTGTTTTTCAGCACGTGGCCTATTACGGTTTCATACCACCTTGTTTTGCCCATAGCAGTTTTTCTGC
>JAFWZR010000009.1 GCA_017522225.1 Clostridia bacterium
AGCAGACGGAAAGCTTACCTATACCGGATATGCATGGATGAACCACAGCGGAGATAACGTAATTACCGTAAAGGTAAGAGTTAATAACGAGTGGATCACCGCAGGCGAGCTTAAATATTTCGCTTTCTGAAAATAAAAATCAAAAACAACTCATCAGAAATGATGGGTTGTTTTTTCTTTGAAAATAAAATCAAATTTTGTTGTATTCCTCTGTTATATGTGATATAATCATTTAAATATAAGCAGAAGTGTTTGCTGTTTAAATCTTTTAAAAGCTGGTGAAAAGGTGTACGATATTCATTGTCATATTTTACCCGGTATAGATGATGGCTCAGGCAGTCTTAATGATTCGATTGAGATGGCTAAGCTTGCTTCTGAATCCGGAACTGAAGGCATTGTTGCAACACCGCACTGTAACATTCCACGAATGTATGAAAATTTTTACAATAATGATTTTAGTGAAAGAATAAACACATTGAATGCTGCTTTAATGGAACAAAATATTCCTGTTACAGTTTATCCGGGTCAGGAAGTATATGCTTACGGCGAAGTTATTCCGCTGATGAAAAGCGGAAAAATCATCGGCCTTAACAAGTCTCGCTATGTTTTAACAGAGTTTGATTTTGGCGCGGCAGAAAATGATGTTTACCCGTTTGTCTATAAGCTTTTAAATGAAGGATATGTACCTGTAGTTGCGCATCCCGAGAGATGTGATTACACCCGAAATAATCCGGATGTGATTGTGAACCTTAAAAAGATGGGGGCTCTTATTCAGCTTAATGCCGAAAGCATAATTGGAAGGATCGGCTTTTATCCTAAGACTGTTTCTCGTTTTGTTCTGGAAAACGGTTTTGCTGACTTTGTAGCCAGTGATGCACACAGTCAATATTCGCGTACGCCTGATTTGTCAGAAGCTCACGAGTTTGTGTGCAGATTCTGTTCCTATGATTATGCGGATCAGATTTTTAGTGTCAATCCTTTTAATGCGATAAATAATTTGGAAATACGGTGATGAGTTATGGTTAAATTGTTAAAAAGACTTACTCTAATACTCTTTATATTTATGTCTGCTGCGTTTGTGATTTTTACAGTTGTTGAAAAGGTAAAAACTGATACTACAATACCAACAATCACAATTGAAACAGACACCATTGAATTAAGCGTTAAGGATAAGGAGGAATTGCTTCTTCAGGGCGTTACTGCGTACGACGAAAAAGACGGTGACCTCTCTGAAAAAGTGCGTATTGAATCCGTATCTCAGTTTATTGAACCGGGTGTGTGTACAGTTACCTATGCTGTTGTTGATTCAGATAAGCATGTTGTCAAAAAGACACGTACTCTTAAATACACTGACTACACTAAGCCTGAATTCTATATGAAGCGAGCATTGGTCTACGGTGTTGATGAAGCACTTGACATCAGAAGCGCTGTTGGCGCAAGGGACTGCATTGACGGCGATATCAGTGAGAGGGTAGCAATCCTTACTACTGACTATATAAGAAACACTGCGGGTGTGTTTACCGTTTCACTTCAGGTTTCAAACAGTAAGGGTGACACGATTTATCTTGATGTTACCGTACATGTTGAAGGTAATGAGACAATGGCACCTGAGATTCAGCTTAAGAAAAGCCTGATCTATGTCAAGAAGGGCGAAACACCCGTCTTTGAGGATTATCTCGGTGATGTCACCGTAAACGGTGTTCTTATGAAGCCTGAGGATATTCAATTGCTTATTTCAACAAACTATGATCCCGACAACGAAGGAACATACAATGTTCATTATTATATTTCAACCGAAGCCGGCTATGAGGGCCATTCAATTCTTACGGTTGTTGTAGAGGAGTGATGAGGAGTGAAAAGTAAAAATGCAGCGTTAACATTCAACTTTGAATGGAACAGCCTGATAAAGGACGTTATCCGCGGCTTGTGGGCAATTGTACTTATCGCTTTGATTACACTTATGGGCATTCAGGTTGTCGAAAAGAGCATCTATACACCTACATATACAAGCACTGCTGTTCTTGTTGTCCGTTCAAGAGTCGGTACATCGGGTGCATTCAGTAGTCTTACCGCATCGGTAGAAATGGCAAATATATTTACCGAGGTTTTTAAGCAGAATTCACTTAAAAAGCTTGCTGCCGAAAATCTTGGCTACGAGACCTTTGACGGTACAATCACAACCAGCCTGACAGAATCAACAAACCTTCTGAATGTTTCTGTTAAAGCCAAGGATCCTGAGATGGCATTTTTGCTCTTGCAGTCGATTCTTGAAGTGTATCCCGAAGTAACTGAGGCTGTGTTCACCGATTCAATTATTGATATCGTTTCTGAACCCAAGATGCCGACAACTCCGTCAAACTCAAGACTTATGGTTTACAGAAATGAAATCATTTTTCTCTCGATGCTGGCAGAAGGCGGTCTTATAGTCCTGTTCTCGCTGTTCAGAGGAACCGTTAAAGAGGAAAAAGGCTTTTCGGATAAGGTTGATTCCAAGCTTATCGGTATTGTTTCGCATGAGCGTCCGCACTTGTCAAAAAAGGAGCGCTTTAAGAAAAAGAAGCGAGCCTTGCTTATTAATGACGCATATTCGAGTTTGCAGTTTACCGAAGATTATAAGAAGCTGTGTACAAAATTTGAGTATATGTACAGACATCAGCAGAAGAAAACCTTTGCTATATCAAGTGTTGCTGAAAACGAAGGTAAGTCAACCGTAGCAGCTAACATTGCACTCGCTTTGTCAGACAGAGGCTATAACGTTGTTCTTCTTGACCTTGACGTACGCAAGCCTTCAATTTATAAGATTTTTGATTTCCACGATGCAATTGAATCAGATTTTTCGGATGTTCTTTCAAAGAAAATCGAGCTTTCAAACTTTAACTTCTACCGCTACAGAAAAAGCAAGCTTACAATTGCTTTCAACAAGAGTGTTCACGATACAAGCAACGAATTGCTTATCAACAATCAGATTCTCGGTGAAGTCCTGACTGAGCTGAAAGCAAAAGCTGATTTTGTTATTATCGATACACCGCCGATTTCAGTTTCTGCCGATGCAATATCAATTGCTGAGGTTTCTGATTCAACAATTCTCATTGTCAGAACTGACTGTGTTCCGGTTGAGGATATTAACGATGCCATTCTCAATCTTACCGAATCGGGAGCAAACCTTGAAGGCTGTATCCTGAATAATGTTTATAAGCCGTTTACCTTGTTCGGTCAGATGGGTGCTGACGAAAGAGGCTATTACGGTCAGAGCAATTATTATAACTATGCTAAATCGGGTAAGCAGTCGTCTGTTGATGAAAAGCAGGAGGGTGAAAGCTTCTCTGCTGACTCGCTGAATAGTTTAAACAGCAACGAATAGGGTTGATAGATTATGAATAATAATACAATTAACAATGAAAATAATGGATCAACTGTCGAAATAAGAATACTTATGAGTGATATCTGGCGCGGAATAGTCAAATTCGGTTGGATTCCCTTAGTTCTTGCCATCCTTCTTGGCGGTGTTCAGTTTTACCGCAGTTATGTCGCCTTTATACCTTCGTACAGAGTTACGGCAACATTTACTGTACATACGGAGAATAAGGTTCTCACGGGTGACAACGGAATTGCCGCATATTCTTATTACTACGACAGAGAAACCGCTGACCAGCTTGCGACTGTTTTTCCGCATATTGTTGGCAATAAAATCGTTAAGAATAAGGTTTGCTCCGACCTTGGTGTCGAGAGTATGCCTGCAAGCGTCAGCGCATCCTGCGTAACAGGTACCAATATGATAACGCTGACTGCATCGGGTAAGGATCCTCAGCTGACCTATGACACCTTGCTTTCGGTTATTGAAAATTATCCCGCCGTAGCCGATTACATCATCGGCCGTACGAAATTGGTTATGATCAATGAACCTGAGGTGCCGAAGACTCCTGCGAATGCGGGCGCATGGACAACAGCAGTTGTGCGCGCTGCACTTATTGGCGTTGTACTTGGTGTTGCATGGATTATTGCCTATGCTGTAATCAGAAAAACAATCAGAACAAAGGAAGATATCCGCACTGTACTCAATCAGCGTTGTGTCGGTGTCTTGCCGATGGTTGTTTTCAAAAAGTACCGTCGTGAGATTGACAAGAGCATACTGCTTTCCAATCCTCTTGTCGGCAATGATTTCCTTGAATCACTACGACTTCTGCGAAGCTCGATTCAGACGCTCATTAAAGACGGCAGAAACACGGTGATGATTACCAGTACCGCTCCGTCAGAGGGCAAAACCGTTGTTTCCGTTAACCTTGCATCAATCTTTGCCAAGGATAACAAGAAAGTCTTGTTGCTTGATGCGGACCTTCGTGATTCAGGCATTCAGGAGCTGTTGGGTAAGGATACAATTACCAAAACTAAGGTTGAAGACAATAAGTATTATAAAATCGAGCTCATTGATGCACTCGGCTTTAACCTGCTTACATTAAAACCGCGTGTTGACAGTGTTCAGAGAATCACACACGACAGCGAGCTTAAAAGGAAGTTTGCGAGTCTTAAGGACAGCTACGATATTATTTTTGTTGATACACCGCCGTGCGGAATTATTTCTGATGCGACAGTCATTTCTCAGGCAGTTGATTCAATCCTTTATGTAATCCGTGAGGATGCGGTTATCCAGAAGACTATCCGTGCAGGTATCAACTCAATGCTTGAGACTGAGGCTGAATTCCTCGGCTGTATTCTCAACGGTGCGGCAAGCGGTCTCGGCGGATATTCAGGCTATTACCGTTATGGCGGATATTACAAAAACTACCGTTACGGCTATTCATATAATTACGGCTATTCATCAGGCCACTCATACAGCTCAAAGCGAAAAAGCAAAAGAAAAAAATAATTAACATCTGACAGGAGGTGATAGCATGAAAAAACCGGGCGAATATGCAGCTCTGTTCCGTTCCTTGGGCAAGGAGTGGAAGTGGCTTCTCGGTTATGTTTCGCGTTATCGTCTCCAGATTTTTTTCTATGTAGTCATCGGTATTGTCAGCACGGTGATGGGCCTTGGCTCTACCGTTGCAACCAAATATCTGATTGATGCGGTTGTTACTCATAACACCGAAACAATTGTTACAAGTGCGGTTGTTGCTGTTTCACTTGGCTTGTTGCAGATTGTAGTCAACACTGTGACATCCCGTTTTTCATCTGTAATCGGAACAAAGGTCAGTAACGAAATCCGTGAGAATGTCTACGAGCATATTGTCTATTCTGCTTGGGAGGACATAAGCAAATATCATTCGGGCGACCTTCTCAACCGTATTGAAGGCGATGTCTCTGCACTTGCAAGCAGTGTGCTTTCTTTTATACCGAGCATATTTACGCGTGTAACGCAGTTTGTCGGCTGTCTGGTTGTTGTTTTGTACTTCGACCCGATAATGGCAGTTTTTGCTTTTTTAAGCGCACCTTTCCTTGTGGTTTCGTCAAGGGTGTCTGCCAAAATGATGCGTAAATATAATGAAGAAAGCAGAAAGATGAACGGCAAAATCTTCTCCTTCTATTCCGAATCCATTCAGAATATTCAGATCATCAAAGCCTTCGGAATAACGAAGAATTACGTCGATCAGTTAAAAAACTATCTTCTGATTTACAGAAAAATGCGCCTGGACCATGGTAAGTTTTCTTTGATTATGACGGCTTCTCTGTCGGTAATCGGACTGCTCGTTTCCTATTTATGCTACGGTTGGGGAGTATGGCGATTGTGGCAGGGGGTAATCACCTACGGCACAATGACATTGTTCCTTCAGCTGTCGGGAACTCTCAGCTCAACCTTTTCTTCAATCGTTTCGCTTTTGCCGACTTCAATTTCAATCGCAACGGCGGCAGGCAGAATTATGGAGATAACAAACCTTCCCGAAGAAAGCTATATTGACAATGACAAAGCGGAAAAAATGGAAGCCTCTGCACGCAAGGACGGAATAATCCTTACCTGCGACAAGCTTACATATTCTTATAAAAGCTCACAGACAGCGGTTGTAAGTGATATTTCATTCTTCGTCAGACCGGGGGAGACGATAGCACTTATCGGCCCTTCGGGTGAGGGTAAAACAACAATCCTCCGCCTTATTCTCGGACTCATCAGACCTCAGTCAGGCAATATGACAATGTCAACCGTTGACGGTCAGCAGATTAATGTTTCGGAAAGCACGCGTCGCTTCTGCTCCTATGTTCCGCAGGAAAACAATGTCTTTGCGGGAAGCGTTTCGGATAATCTTCGTCTGGTAAAGCCCGATGCAACCGATGCCGAGCTTATCGAAGCGTTACAGGCGGCAGATGCGTGGAGCTTTATACAGAAGCTTCCCGACGGAATTAAGACTCAGATTAACGAAAAGGGAGTCAATTTCTCCGAAGGACAGGTTCAGCGAATTTCGATTGCAAGAGCATTGCTGAGAAATTCGCCCGTCATTGTAATGGACGAGGCAACAAGTGCGCTGGACGCAAAAACCGAAGAAACGGTTCTGGCAAATATTATGAAAACATACCCCAACAGAACATGTGTCATCACAACACACAGACCGAGTATGCTTCGCTACTGTAACCGTGTTTACAGAATAAACGAGGACGGAAGTCTTGTTGAGGTTGAAAACTGATTTCACGCAGGATTCTCAAAGAATCCTGCTTTTTTTTTACATTCTGTTCGTTTCTGCTCGTTTATCTATATTGTCATTTTGTAAAAATGTGTTATTCTATCTTGATTATTTAACTTGTATTTATGCTATTTTTACAAAAATTAAATTGCATCTTGAATTGTTATCATTAATATTGTATTATATATATGTATAAATATTTATATTATTTTGGGGTGGTATAAATGAAAAAACTCAAACAATTAACGAAAAGGAGTCTGAGTGTGCTGCTGTGTCTTGCAGTCATTTTCACAACACTCGCGGTGGGCTTTTCATCGTGGGCTCAGACATTCACCTTTGGCGAAAACGAACCTATGATTGCCGTGCCTGAAACGGTGTATATGACACCGTCAATGGCAACTTCAACAGTAGGTCAGTATTATGTTAATAATACTATTTCTGTTGCTGACGGCAAGGCAACACTTACAACTGAAGCCGAAGCAGCTGACACAAGTGCAGTAGTCAGCTTTTATATGCCCGGTGCTAAAGATGTTAAAATCAGTGTCAACACGGTTACCAGCGGTATTGGTGACATTGTATTTACAGAGGCAGGCTCTGCAACAGGTAGTCATGAAAATTCATCGTTAGCTTCTCGTATTGATGCAACCGGCTTTTTAAACTATACTACTGCAGGTTTGTACATTAGCGGTACAGGCATCGCTCCGGGTCAGACTGCTCTTGCTGAGTGGGTGTTTACCTTCACAATGTCTGACGGTACAACGCGTGTACATTACGCCTATTCAACCCTCTATACACCGTATTATCTGCCTGTCGGCGCAGCAGCACATGGCGATGCTGGTTATCGCGATACTTGTGCGGGTTCAATGCTCTGGGTGTCGGGTGTACACGGTTATGAGAATGGTAACAGGGGCAGTACCCATTATATCCAGACAACTTATTTTAATCCGATGCTTGGTGTAATTCATACACCTACTGGCGATAGACCACCGTCATTCTGGATTCAGGACAGCAACAACGGGTTGGATCCCACTATGGCTTACAACGCTTACTCCACTGGTAACATTGGTTCAGGATATTATCATATTCGCGTAAACACTGTCAGCCCTACAGCTAAGCTCACGGTCGATACCAGTCGTTACAATAATTTCAATCAGATTCCTAACTTCAAAATAGGTTATATGATTACTGACCAGGATAAGACCACATCAAAAGATTGTGCACACTGGGTTTCAGATTACACTGGCAATACTAACGGTTACGGAACAACTACTGACCGTGGCTCAGGTCAGTTTACCACTGAGTTTCAGGATGCAAATTTCATAGGAACCAAGTTCTATCAAGCTTCAGGTAATGGCGTGGGTGTACCTCGTTACAACGGTACTTGGAATAAAGCGATATCCGGGTCAGGGGATTTCCGAATCAAGGCGGCTCTCAAAAGTTACTATAGTGCTGCGATTACAACAACTTCCTGGAACAATATTTTCGTAGATATCAAGGTCACAGGTACAGATAAGAGCACTCTTCGTAATTATCTTGGTATTGTATCATCTATTAACTCAATCGACTATACCTCAGCCTCATGGAATAACTTTATAACTGCAGCGCGTGAAGCTGCTTCAAGCCTCGGTAACCCCACAGCAACTGCTATTTCTACAGAGCAACTCCTCAATGCATACAACGCATTGGTAAGAGTTGAAGTCCTTTTCGGCAATGAATTTGACTTTGACGGTATGGTTAAGACCACAGGCGCTGCAGCAAATGTTGATTATAACAACAATACATTCCAGATCTCTGCTGCTGCAAATACAAGCGACGCCCGTGCAGTTTTCGACGATATGCTGCTTCTTCCCGGCCATAAGTATAAGGTTGAATACAAGGTTGAATTCAGCGCGGGTGCCGGTTCTGTAAAAAGTCAGGCCCATATCTTCCACAACAATGAAAGCGAAAGAAATCAGCAGGCTACTACCGCCGGAAGATACAGCTATATTGAAGCTTCTACCGGTACTCAGGTAGATGGCAATACTTACAGATTCACAGGAACATTTACCGTTCCGTCTGACAGAACCTATGCTTCAATCGCGTTTGATATTGATAACGTAACAGGTTCTGCTACTACAGGTATATTCAAGGATATTTATATCTGCGATGTAACTGATTGTAACGAAGAGTATAACGAAACCATCTATACTCCCGATGTGTTATACAAACACACCGTCAACGGAAGAGTAACAGGTCTTGCGACTGCCCCGTTTGTTGAAAGAACAGGATATACCTTCAAGGGTTGGGCAGAACAGCAGGATACAACCACAGGTCTCGGTACCGGTACGGTCAATGACACCGTAACAGGTAACCGCGACAAGAATAAGAAGGTTTACTCAACCTGGACTACTAACACATATAAAGTAAAGTTCGATCCCAACGGCGGCACAGGCACACAGTATGAACAGACTTTGACTTATGATAGGTCTGAGACACTTATGCCTATGAATAACCGGTTCACTCATCCTACGAAATTCTTTATTGGATGGAACACAAAAGCTAACGGTACAGGTAAGGTTTATGCTGACGGTGCTGTTGTTGAAAATCTTGCACCGAGCGGTTACACAACCCTCTATGCTCAGTGGTCACCGAAGCTTGAGTTGATGTTTGGTAACGTTTTCGACTTTGACGGCTTCTTCAGATACAACACTGATGATGCAATTGATGCAAACCTTGAAACCAACACCTTGCAGTTCTCAGTTGAAGCAAATGACAGCGAGGAATACACAAGCACATTTGGACCGATGGAGCTTACTGTCGGCCATACGTACAAGTTTGTATATACTTATACACCCGTAAGCGGTGCATCTGCAGGCCAGTACCACTTGTGGTTCTCAGACGATGCATCAAACATCCCGGGCGGAACGGATGAGGGGCATTACACCTCAGGTACTCTGAGCACACACGACAAATATACAGAAGAACATACTCACACAGGCGAATTTGTAGCTAAGAAAAAATATGCCTTTGTCCGTCTTGACGTAGATAATATTAAGGATGCTGACGGCAATTATCCGAATGCTGCAACAGGTAAGTTCAGCAATATTTATGTTTACGACACATTTAATCCTTTGGGTGAGTCCGACGATGTCAGTGTACCGACAGATCTTTCACTTGAGGGTGCACCGGGCGAGGAGTTAAGCGCAACTCTCTTCCCGACAGTGACCAGAACGGGCTTCCATCTCCTTGGTTGGAGTGAAACTCTTGGTCCTGACGGCTGCGGCCAGGCTCCTGTATTGGATAAGGTCAAGCTCAATACAACAGGCTCAAAGACTGTATATTCAGTCTGGGCACCGAATGAGTACGAGATCGTATACAATGCTAATCCTTTTGAAGGCCTCAGCTATGAAATGTCAGGCTCAACAGGTCCGCAGGCTATGACATATAATGTGTCAGGTAATATTCTTGAATGCGGATACAAGTACGAAGGTCACAGATTCTTCGGTTGGAACACCGAAGCTGACGGCTCAGGTACATTCTTCAAACCCGGACAGGAAGTAGTTAACCTTACAACAGAGCATGATGCAGAGTTTACACTCTACGCGATCTGGATTTACAACTCCGAGGTTCTCTTCGGTAATATCATCGACTTTGATACATTGTTCGCTTATTCTAAGACTCAGGAAAATGCAACATACGATATTTTTGAAAACTCAATTACTGTAATTGCTGAACCGGCAGACAGCTACGGCAGTGAATCATATCTTAACGACTTCGGTCCGTATGAAGACCTCTTTATACAGGGTGTGACATATGCCGTGTCATACGATTTTGAGGTTC
>JAFWZR010000010.1 GCA_017522225.1 Clostridia bacterium
AAATAAAAACCGCGTACCTTACAGCTTTGTAAAGTACGCGGTTAATTGGTTATTTTAATCAAGCATAAGTCTGATAAAGAGCCCGCCCTGTACGGTACGGTGGCGGAAGCCTACCATTTCCGAGGTGTCGGTGTAGTACCAGTCTGTCATCGGTACTCTTGTACGCATTGTGCTGTACGCCTTCCAGAGAAGATCGGTGAAGAATTCAAAATCCTCCTTATCTTCTGCAAGACAGGCAACCCATAACAGCCAGTCAGATTTTGTATATTTTTCTCTTGAATCAAGGGGTACTCCGTAATGGAGTGCCTCTTTTTTGTAACGCTTGATTTCGTTTGTGTAGAATTTTTCGGGGAAAAGACCCGTCTTCCAGATTTTATCCCACACAGAGTTATACTTAAGGCTGAAAGTGCCTTCTCTGTCATAAGCAAGACGGTAGCTGCCGTCAGAATTTTCAGCATTCTGAATAAATGCGTCTGCATATTCCTTTGCAGTTGCCAGGAGCTTTTCGCTTTCATCCTTTTTGCCGAGCTTATCGAGAATATCCGCAAAGCCTGTCATACCCATAATTGCCTTGAGCGAAAGGTTGCAGTTGTGTGCAAGGTGACCTGCAAAGTCATCCGTACACAGCTGGTGCGCAGGATCTTTGCCGTATTTAACAAGATATTTGCTCCACTTTTCAAGTGCTTCAAAGTTTTCTTCAGCAAATGAATAGTTGCCGTCTGCCTTACAGATAGCAGAAACAAGAATGATCATATTTCCGCATTCCTCAACGGGCATCTGCCACTTGAGCTCGTTATTGCCGTAAACCTGACCGTTAACAAGGGGATACTGACCTGCATCGTGTGGAGCAAAGTCATATTTCCACTCTTCAGAGCCTGCGTAGCGGAAAATCGGACGAAGCATACCTTTAAGAAGCTCAGTGTTATAAAGAAGATACATCGGTGCACTCGGATATGTAACGTCAACCGTAGCGGCACAGCCGTTTGAGAAGCATTCCTTGGAAATGTACAGGTTGTTGCCGTCTTTATCAACAACAAGCTTGTGCGCGGCCATAACCTGACGGTAAGCCAGTGCCAGAAGCTCTGCGTATTTTTCTCCGCCCTTTTCTGTAGCCTCTGCGATTACCTTGTCAGAAAAGCTGTTGCATTTTGCAAGGAGTGTGTCGTATTCATCATAAGCCTCCTTAATAGCTTCGATAATTGTCTTGCCGTCATTCTTCCAGTATGCTTTAAGATTCTCTCCGAAATAAACCATACTGTCAATATCGTCATAAGCGAAGAGGAAGAAAGCTTCGTTAGCAAGCTCTTTTTCGCAATATACACAATAAAGATTTTCGTGAACCTCGTTGCCTGTTTTTGCATTGCCGTCAACAGCAAGATAGCAGTATCCCCAGTCGATACGGACATCGTCGCCGCTTCGCCAGAGAACATTCTGCTCGCCGTTGCCGAGCTTCACACAGGAAAGGCCGTCAATGTCAACGTTTTCTGACCAGACCTTGCCCTCGTTTACCTTGTTAAGAACCAGCTCCTCACTGACGGAAACCTTTGCTATTACAATATGCTCCTTACCGTCAATACTGTCATAGGAAAGCTTAAGGTAAGAAACGGGACGTGAAGAATAATATAAATCAGTCACGAGCATAGGGGAGGTATATTTTGCAGTAAGACGGATACCACCTGCCTCAAAAACAAATGTTGTTGAGAACATATCAGCATCAACACTTACAACGTCCATAGCTTCGTCATCGTCGTCACTCATAAAACGGTAAGCCTTGCCGTCAACAAAAACTGTACCGAAAATGTTGTTTTCGGCAGCTGTCCAATGAGTTGTCGGCTTTTTATTAATATCTGATGTCCATACTGAGAAATACGGGTCAACCGTAATCAACGGTATGGATGGCATTCTCATCTTCATAAGCTTACTCCTCAATAAATTTTTTCATCATTGACGGGCCGAAGTCAACATAAACACCTGTTGCCTTTGCTGTTTCTTCGTTAATAGAATTCACACCGCTGTCCTTTTCTGCTGACTTTTTGTAAATCATATAGGGGACGGGATCGCTTGCGTGTGTCTTTGTAATAATCGGTGTCGGATGGTCGGGGAGAATCATAATCTTATAATCTTCACCGATTTCCTCAAGGCCGTTGATTATAACGGGAAGTACCTTTTCGTCAATAAGCTCAATTGCACGCACCTTGTTTTCAGGTTCATTTCTGTGACCGCACTCATCGGGAGCCTCAATATGAACATAAACGAGGTCTGCACCGTTTTTAAGCTCGTCAACCGCAGCCTTGGCTTTACCCTCAAAGTTTGTGTCGATGTAGCCTGTTGCACCCTCAACCTCGGGTGTGTTCATACCTGCGGCAATACCGATACCCTTAAGAAGGTCAACTGCAGAAATAACAGAGCCCTTGATGCCGTAAAGATCAGTAAAGAGGGGAAGCATAGGCTTTTTGCCCTCACCCCAGAGCCAGATAGAGTTTGCAGGTCTCTTACCCTCTGAAATCCTTCTCTTGTTTACGGGATGGTCTTTAAGAAGATCGTAGCTCTTTTTCATAAGTGCCACAAGCTTTTCGGCGGTCGGAGCGGTTGAAAGATACGGGCCGACAACCCTGTCAGAAATATCATGCGGGGGAGTCATATTGCCAAGCTCAACCGTACCGCCGTGATGAATAAGACAGTGACGGTAGCTGACGCCGTTGTAGAACGCAAATTCATCGTCACCAAAGCTTTCCTGAACAGTCTTTATGATTTCTGCTGCATCCGCACTTGAAATGTCACCTGCGGAGTAATCAATCATTGTCTTATCTTCGTAATTTTCTTCATCTGAAAGTGTAACAAGATTACAACGAAGCGCGATATCGTCATCAGCCATTTTAACTCCGATGCTGACAGCCTCGAGAGGGGAGCGGCCTGTGTAATACTTCATCGGGTCATAACCCATAACGCTTAAGTTTGCAACATCGCTGCCGGGCTTGAGACCTTCTGCAACCGTACGAACAAGACCTACTTCACCTTTTTGCGCAAGGCGGTCAAAGTTTGGTTTGTTTGCCATCATCATCGGCGTTTTGCCGTCAAAGCACGGAACGGGATAGTCCGCCATTCCGTCATATAAAATTACTGCATATTTCATAGGAATCACCTTAATAATTATAGTTTTCTGAATAATTCAAGGCTCGATTTTGCGCAGTCTGCAAATTCAAGTCCTTCGGGTACACGTGCCTCAAAGCTGATACGGCCTTCGCGCTTGTCATATCCTATTTCACGCAAAAGGTCTGTTAAAGCCTTGTAATCCTCTCCGTCATCAGGAGCAGGATAAACTCTGCCGTTTATCACGCTTGCAACGTGAATGTGAACGATATGATCCTTTGCCTTACGGATAGCATCAAAGCTGTCCTTGTTGTAGCCGAAATGATAAAAATCAACAAGGATTTTTATCATTTCACTGCCTGATGCCTGTACAGCCTTTAGCGATTCATCAATTGTGTTGAGTATGTTGCTCTCACCGTAAGAAAGGTTTTCAAGCGCACATACAATGCCATACTTTTCGCAAACGGGAACTATATGGTTTTTAAGACAGTAAACAAGTCTCTCAAAAGCGGTATCGTACGAAACACCCTCGGGAAAGTTTCTTGCACCCGAAGAGCCCATAACAACCACCTTGATGCCAAGACGCTTTGCCCTTGAAAAAGCTTTTTCAAAATATGCGTCAAGTGCGGCATAGTCAGGGTTGTCAACGGTAAATTTATATTCACCGGGAATCATACAGTTTGCAGCTTCGTAAGAGTAGCCGTTTTGTTTTGCCTCGGCAATGTAACTGTCGACCTGCTCGTCAGTGAGTCCTGCAATGTTACCGAGATTTAATTCATGGAAATCTGCACCGATTTCTTTAAGGAGCTGTGACTCCTCGAAACCTCTCGTAAAACCAAAACGAAAATCTGACATAACAAATTCTCCTTTATTCAGCTTCCTCGTCCTGCCAGCCCTTGCAAACATCAACCCAGCCGACATAATTCTGAGCATATTTTTCAAGCTCATCCGTTGTCAGCTCAATTGCGCTGTTTGAGCTTCCGACTGCAGGGAAAACCGTATCAAATCTTTTAAGAGACTCGTCAAGATAAGTTCTGACACCGTCTTTTATGCCAAAGGGACAAACGCCACCGATTGCGTGGCCGATAAGCTCAACCACTTCACCGGGGGAGAGCATCTTTGCCTTTGCGGAAAAGGTTGCTTTGTATTTTTTGTTGTCGATTTTTGCGTCGCCTGCGGCGAGGATGAGTATTGCATCCTCACCGACCTTGAACGAAAGTGTTTTTGCAATTCTCCTGCCCTCAACACCTACAGCCTGAGCGGCAAGCTCAACGGTTGCACTTGATACTTCAAATTCAAGCACCTTGTCCTCAAGTCCGAATTGCTTTAAATATTCTTTACCAGCCTGAATAGACATTGTTGTTTCCTCACTTTAGAAAATAACTCTTGACTTTGTCTGCTCAACAACGAGGTTTACAAATTCGTCAACATCCATAGCACCGATGTCACCCTCGCCACGCTTACGAACTGAAACGCAGCCTGCCTCGATGTCCTTGTCACCCATAAGAAGCATATACGGAATCTTCTCGAGCTGAGCCTCACGGATCTTATATCCGATTTTTTCACTTCTTGTGTCAACCTCACAACGGATGCCTGCTGCTTCAAGCTTAGCCTTGACTTCATAAGCGTAGTCGTGATGTCTGTCAGCAATCGGAAGGAGCTTAACCTGAGTCGGAGCAAGCCATACGGGGAATGCACCTGCATACTTTTCGATAAGAAGAGCAAGTGTTCTCTCGTAGCAACCGATAGATGTACGGTGAATGATGTACGGATTCTTCTTTGTTCCGTCAGAGTCTGTATATTCCATACCGAATTTCTCTGCGAGCATCTGGTCAATCTGAATTGTGATGAGCGTATCTTCCTTGCCGAATACATTCTTAATCTGAATGTCAAGCTTCGGACCGTAGAATGCAGCCTCACCGACACCGATCTTGTAGGGGATTTCAAGGTGGTCAAGAATCTTCTTCATAACGCCCTGAGCCTCATCCCACTGCTCGGGAGTACCAATGTACTTTTCTGTATCTGCGGGATCCCACTGTGAGAATCTGTATGAAACGTCTTCATAAAGACCGAGAGTCTTAAGGCAATAAACAGCAAGCTCAAGACAGCCCTTGAACTCTTCCTCAAGCTGGTCGGGACGGCACATAAGGTGACCTTCGGAAATTGTGAACTGACGGACACGGATAAGACCGTGCATTTCGCCTGAAGCCTCGTTACGGAAAAGAGTTGATGTCTCGTTGTAACGAAGCGGAAGATCACGGTAAGAACGCGGACGGTTGAGGTAAGCCTGATACTGGAACGGGCAAGTCATCGGACGAAGAGCAAATACTTCATCATCCTTATCCTCGTCACCGAGTACAAACATGCCGTCCTTATAATGATCCCAGTGACCTGAAACCTTGTAAAGGTCGCTCTTTGCCATATAAGGTGTTTTTGTAAGCTGCCAGCCTCTGCTCTGCTCCTCATCCTCGATGAATCTCTGCATAAGTTGGATGATTCTTGCGCCCTTCGGAAGAAGGATCGGAAGACCCTGACCGATAAGCTCGTTTGTTGTGAAAAGCTCAAGCTCGCGGCCGAGCTTGTTGTGGTCGCGCTTTTTAGCCTCTTCTACTGAAGCGAGATATTCTTCCATCTCGTCCTTCTTTGTGAAAGCCGTAGCATAAATTCTCTGAAGCATCTTCTTTGTTGAGTCGCCTCTCCAGTATGCACCTGTGCAGGAGGTGAGCTTGAAAGCCTTCACTCTGCTTGTGTCGGGGATGTGAGGACCTGCGCAGAGCTCAACAAACTCGCCCTGCTTGAAGAAGGAGATTTTCTCGCCTTTATCAGCGTGCTCTCTGATAAGCTCAACCTTGTAGATTTCGCCCTTCTCTTCCATCATTGCGATAGCCTCGTCAGGATCAAGCTCAAAGCGCTCAAGACTGAGTCCCTCCTTGACTATCTTCTTCATTTCAGCTTCAATTTTCTCAAGGTCTTCGGGTGAGAAAGCCTTATCAACATCAAAATCGTAATAGAAGCCGTTGTCGATAGCAGGACCGATAGCAAGCTTTGCCTCGGGGAAAAGTCTTTTAACAGCCTGAGCGAGGATGTGTGATGCAGTGTGACGGAAAGTCTTCTTAGCCTCTGCGTCGTCATCAAATGTAAGAATTTCAAGAGCACAGTCTTCATTAATCTGTGTTCTGAGGTCTGCGTATTCTCCGTTTATTTTACAAAGACATGCAGCCTTGTAAAGTCCCATGCCGAGATTTTTAGCAACCTCAGCAGCGGAGATGCCGTTGTCAAATTCCTTTACAACGTCACCTTTAAGCGTTACTTTTACCATATTATATTCCTCCCGGTAAATAAAATTTAAAAATAAAAAAACTCCATCCCTCACAAAAAAGGGATGAAGTTATAACTCCACGGTTCCACCCGAATTGCGGCAATAATGCCGCCACCTTGACTGCCGTAACGTGGCAAGACGTCATTCCTTATTTCGGAACGCTCTCCGCAGTGGTAACTGAATCACAGATAATACCGTTATTACACCGGATAAACGGCTCTCTGAAAAATCTGTCTGAAACAGCCTTCTGCATCAACGATTTTGATATTGTTATTATTGTATAACTTAATTTCTGAAAAGTCAAGAGTAATATATGTTCATACTTTATTCATATAAAAATAATATTCTTACAATAGTTTAAATATAAACTTTCTATTTGAATGTGCTTAAAATGAATAATTATATAAAGTTACATTAAGGAGAGAGAATAATGGCGAAGAAAAAGACTAAAGTCGGCTATACCCATTACGCCGATTTCCCCGATATGGACACACTCAAGGAAATTGTGCTTTACGGTGCAAAAAATGGTGGAGAAAAGAGACACCTTGTTTTTAATAACTTCGAAGGCAAGATTCAGGAAAAGAGCTTTAACGAAACCTTCTATGATGCTACAGGTATAGGTCAGTATCTCTATGACCTCGGAATGGCAGGCAAGAAGGTTGCAATTCTCAGTGATAACAGCTATTATTGGGCAATCTGCTACTATGCATGCGGTATGTCAAGACTTACATGTGTTCCTCTTGATGCAAAGCTTACCGATTCTGAGCTTACAGAGCTTATGGAGAGAAGCGGATGTAGTGCTATTATCTATACTGCAGATTATGCAAAAGCAATTGAGATGATGAAGGCATCTGAAAAGGTTGTAATTACAGAATACATAAAAATGGAAGATTTCGATGAAATCGTAAAGAAGGGTCACGAAAGCCTTGACGCAGGCAACAAGAGCTTCCTTGAAGAGGAAGTTAAGGCTGACGATCTTGCATTTATCGTTTACACATCAGGTACTACAGGTAAGAGTAAGGGCGTTATGCTCTCACACAGAAATGTTTCATCTGATGCAATTGCTACCTGCCGTGCTATGACAGCGAGCCATACTATCGCATTCCTTCCGTTTAACCATACATTCTCCTGGGCAAGTGCTCTTATTGCAAGTCCGCTTCTTTCTGAGTGGGGTTACCTTTGTAAAGGTCTTAAGGATATTCAGAAGGATATCGCTACATATCATCCGCAGCATTTCTCAGCAGTTCCTCTTGCTGTCGAGACTGTATATAAGAGAATCTGGTTCACAGCTAAAAAGCAGGGTAAGGAAGAAATTCTCAAGAAGGGTCTTAAAATCAGTAATTTCCTTATGAAATTCGGCATCGATATCAGAAAGAAGCTCTTTAAGGAGGTTCACGACAATCTCGGCGGTGAGCTTGAGATGATCATCTGCGGCGGTGCATTCCTTGATACTAAATATGAGCAGGGACTTTATGATCTCGGTATCCACGTTGTTAACGGCTACGGTATCACAGAGTGTTCACCTGTTGTTACGGTTAACAGACTTGATGACTTCCGCTTCGGTAGCGCAGGTAAAGCACTTGCTTGTAACGAAATCAAGATTCACGAACCTGATGAAGACGGTATCGGTGAAGTTTATGTTCGCGGTACAAATGTTATGATGGGCTACTATGACGAGCCTGAAGCAACAGCTGAGGCATTTGACGGTGAGTGGTTCAAGACGGGTGACTACGGCTACATCGATAAGGATGGATTCCTCTTCCTTCGCGGCAGAAAGAAGAATCTTATCATTCTCAGTAATGGTAAAAATGTTTCTCCCGAAGAGATTGAAGAAAAGCTTATAAGCACCATCGACTACATTCACGAGGTTCTCGTTTATGAGGAGAACGGCGGAATTGCTGCTGAGTTCTATCTTGATACTGTTTCAAAGGCCGATGCTAAAGAGCAGATCAAAAAAGCTGTCCGCGAATTCAACAAGTCAATGCCTGTATTCAAGCAGGTCTCAAAGGTAAAGGTACGTGACACTGAATTCCCGAAGACAACGACTCTTAAAATCAAGAGAAACTACAAGAAGAAATAAAATGAACGACCGAAAGTCTGCGCAGCTTTCGGTCGTTTTTGTTATTCTGTTTCCAACTGTTCGATGTATTCTTCTAAACAAATGCCCTTTTCATATATTTCTTTTGCAGCTTCAGTGCCGACATATCTGTAATGCCACGGTTCATATATTATACCTGTGATATCCGTTTTGTCGGCAGGATATCGGTTGATGAACCCGTATTTGTGAGCATTACGGCCCAGCCATTTGTAAACGTCGTCGGGGTCGCATTTTTTGTCGTCTGCATTGATGTCAACTGCAATTCCGAGCTGATGCTCACTTGTGCCGGGAACGGCAACCCACTTCTCAGCCAGCTCCTTTGCTTCTGCAGGGGAGTTGCCTTCATTTTCATAAGCCTTCTGCTTATCCTCAAGGAGCTTTTGCTGCTCGTCAGCGGTTCTGTAGCCCTGAGCAACAAAAAGCTCAAGCCCCGATGCACGTGCATCGTCAAACATCTTCTGCAAATCGGGATAGATGCGCTCATCCACTCTTTCACCGTTGGAGAGCTTAAGGAGCTTTACCTCGTAGTCTTCGGGTATAAGGTTATCCTTATTAATAAGTATAAGATTCCATCCGTGCTCAGTAGTAGCGTAGGTTTGTTTGTTGCCTGAGGTGTCGATGATTTTCGGCAGTATCGCACTGCTTGCAGCAACGAGGAATGAGACCGCAAACACAACCACAACCAACAAAGCACAGCGCAGAAATTTTCTTTTTTTATTATTCTTAATCATTCACATCACTCAAAGGAATATATTTGTAATTGTTTATTTCTTTTAATAAAACCTTGCCTTTATACGTATTTGTATGAGTTTTGCCGGATTCATCAATATCGGGCTCAGTGATAACCTGTCTGCATTCTGCGTACCATTCACCGTCAATCTTTACGAATTCAATATAAATGTCAATATCTGTTATATGCCACCAGTTTGTATTGAAATAATTGAATCTGAAATCAAAATCATCAAGAGCAAGGAAGGTTTCATCATAGTCAGTCAGACCGTAAAGTAGCTTTGAATCGACAATAAAACCGATATCATACATCCCGTAATTACTGCCACGAATCTTGAAGCTGCGTTTTCCGATATTCAAAGCAGGTGTATGGTCGCTGTCTTCAAAGCTATAATACGTTTCTTTGCAATTAACTTCTTCTCCGTTGTAGCTTATAGCATAGGTAACTGTCAATCTGTTAAAAGGATAAACACGGTAATAAACAGGTTTGATTGCGTAAATCATTAGGCAGACTAAAACAAACGCTGCTAAACTGATGCCGATTTTCTTTCCTTTGTTCATTGTGTTACTCCTTAATTAAACAGTATCAGCCTTACTGTGCCCTTACCATAACCGTTGCAACCGAGCCGTCCTTGTATGTAATCTCCATAATACGGCTGTCGTTTGCGCAGTATCCGAAAATAACGCTCTGACCAAGAAGCTTTTCTATCTGCTTTCTGTCAGTGATTTCATTGTGGATATTTTCGAAAAAGTAGTTATAGTATTTGTGTATACTGTTTTCTCTGACCCACTCGCTCATCTGCTGACTCGTCCAGAAGCCGCCGTAGAAAATCGGGAAAATCTCTGAGTTGTCATAGCTGCCGTCACACAGCTCACCCATTGTTGCAAGTCTTACGGATTTTACATCCTGTGCATTGAGTGTTCTCTCAAAGTGCTTCATCAGGTCGTGCTCCTCAAGATATTCGAGCGTGTTTTTCATATCCTTTGTAATAACAATCGCTTTGATATCCGAGGAATTGATGTTCCACGAGGTTTGGCGTAACGATCCGTCAGGATGGTTATCCTCTTCGGTGATTATATCTCTGTCGCTGACGGCTTTTTCATCAGCTGTCTGGTAAATTATTCCCTCCAGAGGGTCATAGCTGCCCGACAGTATATAGCTTGAGTTGCTCAGACCGAACGAAAGAACGCCGACTTCATCTTCTGTGGAATGGTTGAAATACTGGTTTGCAGTCTTATTCTTAAGGTCGGTGATTATTGCGGTATACAAATCCTTTTCAATGTAACCGAGCTTGTAGCCTGAGCTCATATCTGTCGGGAAGATATAGCATGGCTTATCGGCAAGGCAGTGTAACGCACTGTTGTGATATGTGAAGTTTTCGATGATTTTTTCGTAAGCTTCAGATTCGATGTATTCACCGTCATCCGTTATTTCAACATAACCGTCCTCACCGTTTTCGGGAACAGCTTCCTGCGAAAGGTCAAAGCCGGTACAGTATTTGAGATACTCAAACAGAATCTTGTTGAATTCACTGCTGTCGTTGAGCTGCAGGAGCTTAAGTGTTGTACCTTCTGTAGATTCCGTATAATAACGGGTGATTTCCTTGCCATTCTTGAGTGTGTAGGTGATCATCACATTTGTTGCACAGGAATGTGCACCGTTGTTTTTGATTTTTCCTTCTCGAACAAAGCTTTCGTGGATTTTTATAACTTTTTCAATATCGGAATATTCCGAAAAACTGATGTTCGGAGAATTTGCAACATCCATGTACATTGAACCGTCGAAGTCAGGAGTATTTGTATACCCGAGAACCGTAAGCTTGAGTGCATATTCCGAACTTCCTGAAAAAGCTTCGTCGAATGTCTTGTAGTAAGGTGAGCTCACCTTAACGCTTTTTACCTCCGAAGCCTCAGGAATCTTCGATGAGTAGCTGAAAAATCCCAAGCTGAATACCATAAACACAACAGCGAAGCCGATTGCATAAACGGGGATACGGTTGATTGCAGTCTTAACTTCCTTTTTGCGCTTGTAACCGAAAACTATTTTGAATATAACATATGCCAGCACAAAAGAACCGCAGCAGGTGAGGTATGTAAGGAAGCTTGCATTACCGTGATTTTCGTTGAACATTATAAGACCTAAAAGGATTGCTGAATAAAATCCCGTAAAAGCACCTGCAATTTCGTTCATTCCTTTTGCTCTGCCCCAGGTGCCGCAGATTTCGTTGCGGCGTTTTCTGAATCCGAGGTAACCGAGCAAAACAACAACAGCGGCATAAACGAATGCCATAATCGTTCCTGACCATTGTGTGATTGAGAATGACGGCAGGATAGCTGAATTGTTGTAAAAATAGGTCTGCATAAATTCATATTCTAAATTGTGAAAAGCCTGAAACGGATTTGACCAGTTAAAGCCGGGACCTTCCGGTGAGATATATGCACCGTGAGTGAACTGCCAGAAAGTATGTGCCAGGAATGACTTAACAGTCATCGGGAAAACAGCAAGAATAAAAGTGAATATAACACCCTCAACTACATTGCCCGTGTTTGCCATAACTGCGGAGCTGAGTGTGAATGACAGTATATAAATCGCAAGATACTGAAGCATTGTGAATGCCGCCATTGCAAAAAAACGGCTGTCAACAATAAAGTTGCCTGCGGCATTGCTTATAGTTTCTGCTACACCTGCCAACAGGAAGGTGACAGCCATGGGCACGATTCCGCCGAGGATCTTTGCAAAGTAAATGTCACTTTTCTTCATGCCTAGTGAAAGTACAACATTACTCTGCTTTTTGCTCCACGCAAAGTTAAAGCAGAGCATACCGTTAAGCAATCCTGCACCGATAAACGCAAGGTTTGCCGGATATTTAATGCCGTTCCAACGCAGGTCGTTGAAAAAATGCGCTGCCTTACGGAAGGAATCAGGCTCGTATATATCGTAATCTATAAATGTCAGAAACAAAAAACAGACTAACGCAAGCACAGCCATAATTGAAGTCAGCTTCATCGCCTGGCAGAACATTGCGGTAAACTGCTTACGACTCGGATTTTTTATGTTCATAATATATTTCCTCCTTTGTGTTAGTTATACCTTTCTGAAGGGAAATGTGATTTTGTGCAAATCATCACGAAGCAGGTATCATCATTGTTGCAACAACACCGTCGTTATATGTAATTTCCATAATCTGACTGTCGTTTGAACAATAACCGAAAACAACTGCCTTGTCGAGTAAGGCCTGAATTTCAGCTTTATTTTCTGTTTTTTCTTCGATTTTTTCGAAGTAATGTACCTCAGCCTGTGTCTGTCGGATGCTGTAAGCACCGTAGAAAACAGGTATGTTCAGATGCTTCAGCTTTTTACCGTAAAGCTCACCCATAGTTGCCAGCTTTACGTGACTGATATCATCTGCCGTACGTGATTTTTCAAAATACTGCAGAAGATTGTTGTCCTGAAGATATCTGATTGTGTTTTTCATATCCTTTGTAACAACAATTGCTTTTGTGTCTGTTGCGTTAAGATTCCACGATGTGGTGGCGTATCCTGCACCGAGCGTCTCAGAAAGCTTCAGGTTTTCTTCACTGAAATAGCCGTGAGCCGTGCTCAGGTTAAAAGCAAGAATACCAATCTCATCCTCAGCTGTATGATGATAATGCTCATCAGCACTCTGCTCGAGAATATCAGACATCAGAATGTGGAAAAACTCTTCTGAAATAATACCTATATCAAAGCCTCGTGACATATCTGTCGGGAAAAGCAGACACTCTGAGTATGATACGTTGGAAGATTTGTTTACATTTTCAGAAAAAGATTCATACAGATAATCGTTTCTGTCGTCAGCAGAATAATACGAGCCGAAATACCGGTTCATATTATTGTCAAGTCCTGTTGTGTTGTTAAGTGACAGCATTTTCTTTGCTGTTTCTTCTGTGGTACGGAAGTATGAACGGATAATTTCCGTACCGTCTTTTAATTGATATTTGATAACAAATGAAGTTCCGCACGCATCTTTTTCTGTGCCGGAAATATGCCCGTCCGCTATAATTGAACGGTGAATATCAATAGCCTGATTGATTTCGTCAGTATCTGAGAAAACAGCCGTAACGGCGGCATATATATAGTCTGTAGTGTATTCATATTCGTCAAGGTAATCATAGGTGCCGTTGTAAACACTGCCGAATAACCTTTCATATAGCGAATAATCTTCCATACGTTCCAATGCTATTTTATCTCTTATGTTCTGTTCCTTTAATCCGAAGTCAGCTTTTGCTGCAATCGGATCATCAAGGTAAGCGAGCATCGGGGACTGAACGGTGACGAGCTCTATTTCTGAAACAGGCGGAATGTAACTTGAATATCCGAGTGCACCGAAATAGAAAATCAGAAAAGCTGCGGTCAGTCCGCAAGCGTAAAAAGGCAGACGCTTCAGACTCTTCACAAGCTCCTGACGGCGCTTGTGCCCGAAGATAAGCTTGAAAACCAGATAAGCAACGCAGAACAGAAGAACACACACGATGAATTCACCGACAGTACCTTCACCGTAGTAAAAAGATGTGTTGAAGAAGGGGAAAAGGGCAATACCTGCAATAACGGCGCAGATTTCATTAAGCCCCCTTGCTCTTCCGAAAGTACCTGTTATTTCGTTGCGTCTTTTGTTAAAAGCAATTGAGCCAAGCACAATGGCTATGACGGAATAAACAATTGCAGTGATAATGCCTGACCAGTCATAAAGCGATATTTTTTCTGTACTGTAAATTGAAAAATACGGTGCCGCTTCTCCTAAGTCATAGTAAGTATCGAAAATAACCGTAGAATTGTCTAAAAAAGGTGTACTCCAATTCCATTCCGGTGTCGTTTTTTCGTGAAATCCGAGTGCACCCGCACCGAGCGTGTAGCGGTCAAACAGCTTCATAAAAAAGGTTTTTAATGCTACCGAGGAAAAAGCTGTCATTATAGAGAAGATTGATCCTTCTATAAGACTTCCTGCATTTGACATCACGGCAGAGCTTATACAGAAGCTCAATATAAACGGCATTATCGTTTTAAGAAAAATGAACAATGCGCCGATAAGATACCTGGCGGTTATCTTGTAGCCTACAGCCGCACAGGCAAAAACCTCAAGGCCTGCCGCAAGAATCATCAGACCAACAAATGGTACAAGACCTGCGAGTACCTTTGCAAAATATATCTCAGTCCGTGTCATACCGAACGAGAAAATAACATTTGACTGCTTTTTACTCCACGTAAAATTGAATAATATCAGCGCAGTCAATGCGCCTAAGGGTATGGTCAGAAAAGGTCCCAGGTCGGGTATAAGGACACTGAATTCCCAGTTCCAGAAAAAGCCGATTTCGTTTATTGAAAAATCATTTGCCGAATGAGAAAAAGTATTAAATATTTTTTCTGCAAATAAAAACAGAGGAATCCACACCGACGCCTTTAGCGATTGTAAAAACAATCCCTGAAACTGTTTACGAGAAAAGCTTGTCAAAGTCATAATCCGTGTCCTCCATTTCCTCAAGGAATATCTCTTCAAGAGACAACGGAAAACGCTCAATAAGCACGGGATTGGTTGCGGCAATTATTCTTTCTGCCTCGTCAAGGTTCTTTGAAACCGTGAAAGACACAATCTTGCCGTCTGCCTTGTAGTTTTTGTATTCAATACCTTTAAAGATATTACTGTCTATGTTGTCTGTATATGCAAGTCTGAATTTGCAACGGCTGCCGTTCATATCGTCAACGGCACAGTCAATTGCAATATTCTTTCCGTTCATCAGCGCGATATGGTCGCACATATCTGCAAGCTCATGCAGGTTATGTGAAGAAATAAGAATGGAACATTCTTTGTCTGCCATATAGTCAAGCAGAAGCTTTTTAGTAAGATTTCTCTTTGCAGGATCAAGTCCGTCAAAGGATTCGTCAAGAAGAATAGCCTTCGGCAGGGTAGAAAGACCGAGCACCATTTCTGCCTGTCTCTGCATACCTTTTGAAAAGCCCATAATCTTCTTGTTGATATCAAGACCAAAGAGTCCTGCAAGCTTGTGGAATGTATCCATACAGAAGTTAGGGTAAAAGCTTTTATAGTATTTGGCCATACTCTTCATTGAAGAAGAAAGTCCGAAGTAAAGATCGTCGGGAACGTAGAAAAGCTCCTGCTTCTTTTCAGGATGCTTAAAAAGATCAATCCCGTCCATCTCAACAGTACCGCTGTCGGGCACATAAACACCTGCGATAGTTTTAAGAAGTGTAGTTTTACCTGCACCGTTATAGCCGACGAGTCCGTAAATAGATGAATTGCTCACCTCAAGTGAAAGGTTATCAATGGCGGTAAACTCGTCAAATGTTTTTGTAATGTTAGAAACCTTAATCATAATCAATCATCCTCCGAATATATACTGTCAATCAGCGAAATCAAATCAGCCTTGTCAACACCCTTTGATTTGATCGAACGAATGTCAAGCTCAATATCCTTGAGAGCCTTTTTTGCGATTGAGGTGTTGTCGATTGCACCTGAAGAAACAAAACATCCTCTGCCTACGAGGGAATAGATAACACCCTCGGCTTCAAGATCAGCAAAAGCTCTCTTTACCGTGTTAACATTGATACCTGTCTGCTGCGAAACCGACCTTATAGACGGCAGCTGCTCGTCAGGCTTATAAACACCCATTCGTATAAAAAGCAGAAGCTGATTTTTGATCTGCTCATAAATGGGTATGCGGCTCCTGGAGTCGATTTCAAACATCGTATCACCAACCTTCATGTTTATTGTGGTATCCGCACGCACAAGTGTGATACCTGTGCTATCACACTTGTATAGTAACATTAACGGGCGGAATTGTCAAACTGTTTTTAATAAAATTCACAGAAAATACATATTTGAACAGCAGCAGATCCGAAAGGTATACATTAATATGTAAAGTGTCAGAAAAGCAGGAATTTTACGAAACACGCGGGAGAGTTGAATAACTTGAAAGAACTTTAAAAATTTTTGTAAAAAAGTGTTGACAAAGGGGAGAGTGTTTGATATAATGTCAAAGCTGTCTCGAGGGAAAACCCTTGGGGAGCAGGTTTAGCACCTTGAAAATTAAACAACGATGAAACAAAAACCCTGAAAAGATTTCTGAGTTTTGCGAAAAGCAAAACGTACTTTACAGAGATTTCGGAAACGAAATAAAAAAATCGTCAGCAAATGACGAATGAGCGATTAAGCTCTAAGAATGGTTTAAACACGGAAAGGTGTTTAGATATAATTTTTAGAGAGTTTGATC
>JAFWZR010000011.1 GCA_017522225.1 Clostridia bacterium
GCCTGAATATAATCGTCCTTGACTTTCATTTTGGATGTGTCAATTCCCATATCCTCGGCAAGAGCTTTAAGCTCCTTGTTTGTCATTTCGCGGAGCTGTTCAGCATCCAAATGACCGACAATATCATTTTCACCCTCATTTTCGCCGTTAGAGCCGTTTTCTTCATTAGACGGGTTTACACTTGGGGGGTTGGTTTCTTCGCCATTTCCGCCCGTTGCAACGCCCTCTGTGATGATTTCTGCGACACCAAGAGAAACTAATCTCTTTGCTTCGGCATCTTCAAGCTCAAAAGGCTCACTTGTAAGGTCTTTCGGGACAATGCGACCTTTTATTTTGCATCCGTATGTACCGGATATAATTTTAACTGTAAGCATAATAAACTCCTTTCTCTGCCGTTAGGCTATTAACCTACTACATTGGCAGCGTAAATGTAAGGACAGTAGTTCTTCGGAGCAGCAAGAGGTCTTGCACCAAGTCTTAACTTTCTTGTGTCTTTGTCCTGGTCAAGCACAAACTTAGAAACACGCTTTGCAGCGTATGTCTTATAGTCTGTTGCGCCGTAATCAATCTGCGAAATCTGTCCGTACATCATATGTCCACATCCAGGAGCGGTAACCATAGCGGATGTTGCAGGGAAGTATTTCTCTGTAACATTGTTATCGTTTACAAAGGTTTCGTTTACGCTGATAAGGTTAAGCATAAAGCCACCGAAATTAAGCGTACCCATATAAACAACACCGGGATAAGGGCTGAGCTGCTGACGGATTTCACCGATAATGATTCCGCTGTTCTTGTCAAGCAATTTCTGTACCTTTTCGTTGTCGAGGATTGCCGAAGCTGTATCTGTACCAAGTACAAGGTCAGCCGCAGGAAGTCCGCGATTAGAAAGCATAGTACACATTGCCTGAACATCACCGAAAATGTCGCCGCTTGCAGTGTCCCATTTATTTGCAACGGTGTATGTATGCTCTGTTGCATTATCATAGAACTTGATAATTCTTGATTCGCCAACGGTGTTTGCATCAAGATATTCCTGAATTGTACAACCATTGTTAATCATTGTCTGCACTGCCATCCATTCCTCACGGCGAGCAATGCGAACATCAAGCTCGGAAAGGTCTTTAAGCTGAAGCTTTGCAGCTCTTTCAGCAGGTGTGCTGCCGTTGAAAAGAGCTTCACCAAATCCGCGCTTTCTCAAATCATCAAGAGTAAGAAGTCTTGACGGTGCGATATAAGCGGGCTGGTATTCGTGAATCTCGTAGCCTCTGCGGTCAACAGGAATGTCGCCTACACGGGGAGCTACGAAACAAGCCATTTTTCTGTCGCCTTTCATATACTCAGTGAGTACCTTGTCGGCTGCGAAAATGTCCTCGGCACCTGTGGGGAAGTATCTGTCGCGGAAGAAAGAAGCCTGCGGCACGATTTCCTCTGTAATCGCCATAAGGACATAGTTATCAAAAAAGTTTAATTCTGCCATTTCGGTGTACCTCCTTAATTAGCTGCAGAAGCGGCTTTGAACACAATTCCATATTTGCGGAGACTGTCGTAGTCTGCGGATGTCATTGTGTAGCCCTCTGCTACGATTGTTTTTGCTGTGTTAAAGCATCCCGCGGTATATACAGTTGCAA
>JAFWZR010000012.1 GCA_017522225.1 Clostridia bacterium
TATTTTTTATTTACATTTATAATTCCGTATTTTTTCTTGATTCTCGGAAAAGCGTGGGAATAAAACAAAACCGTAAGGAAGGTTTTACCTGCATCCGTAACATTTGAAACGGCATTTTTGATTCCGCCTTCTGCAAAATGAGTAAGCACATCAACAGCTTTATTTATAAACATATTCTTCTGTGACGCTTCTTTTTTCTTTCGTGTGAAAGTCATCCAGTCAAAACAGCTTTTGACCACCAGCAGATCCTTATCAGGAATGAGCGAATAATTCTTTGACAGACTCTGAACCTGACTTGATGCTCTGGACTGCAGTAAGGCATCGTTAAGATCGATACCTTTATCTCTGATAACATCGTCACCCATCGGTGTTTTCGGAATAACAACGTAATAATTGAAAAGGAAGGCATCCACATTAAGGCTCAATGCAAGAGATACTGTCTGCCTTAGCTGTTCCGGTGTCTCGTTATGAAAACCAATTATAAATGAGCCGAAGGTGGTAATGCCAACCTGGGTGCACATATCGACAAAATTACGGATAAGAGTATGATCCATCGGCTTACAGATTTTTTCTCTTGTCTGAGCGCTTCCCGTTTCGAGTCCGAGCATAAACCAGCGGCAGCCCGAATCGTACATTCTTCTGAGCGTTTTTATATCCTTGTAAGTGTCGGCTCTTGTTTCCGCTCCCCAGAAAAAGCTGAGATTATTTTCTTCTCTGAAAGCTCTTATTTCTTCAATCTCTTCATCGGTAAGCAAAAGCAGCTCGTCGGAAAAATTCACACCGTCAAGTCCGTATTTTTCTTCGAGATACTTAATCTCGTTAAGAACATATTTAAGCGGACGTTTTCTGTGCTGTGAATTGTAGAACATTGTATTATAACAGTATGTACACTTATAAGGACAACCGCGTGAGGTGTACATATACAGCATACGTTTACAGTGCGGAAACTGACGGAAGCATTTTCTGACATCGATAAGATCCCAGTTGATTTCGGGCAGGGTCGCAAGCTCGGAATCGTTAACATTTGCCGTTGAAAATACCTTCCCGTTTTCTTTATAGGTAAGCCCGTTAACGGAAGAATAATTTCTGCCTGAACAATACTCCTCCATCAGCCGCTTCAGCTTTGTTTCCGTTTCGCCTGTTATTACAAAGTCAGCATAACCTCCATCAACAATCTGATGTGAAAATGCTGCAGCAACAACCTCACCCCATACAACTGTCGCACCGCATTTTTTTGCAACCGTTGACACCTCTATAGCATCTTTGATTGAAGCGGTCGGCGGGATATAAAACATTGCAAAATCGGGGCCAAAAGCTGTTACCACCTTGTCTGCATCTCTGAAATCAATGCAACGGTCAAAAACCAGGACTTCATGTCCGAGAGATTGCATATAGGATGCGGTTACCATTATGCTTCTGCATACAGGATATGTAGTTCCTCGCATCAGAAAGCCTGCGGAAGGCTGTACAAACAATATTTTCATAAAAAATCATCTCTTTTTAATCTTTTTTCGGATATCAACTGCACCTTCAGGACATACCTCGTCGCAACACAGACAGCCTATACATTTATTTTTATCAAGTACAATTTTCTTATCCTTTACTGAAAGTGCTTTTGCAGGACAGGTTACAACACATTTTTTACACTGAATACATTTGCTGTTCATCTGCGGATATTTCATAAAAACCGCAGAATCCAATTTAACAAAAAGCGTATTTAAGCGTGCAACAATTTTACCGCCCGTGCTTTCAGCCATTTTCAGATCAGGTAAAACAATAGGCGAATCAGGTCTGAAATCCGTATCACCAACAGCTGTAAAATCTGAGGTGATCAGACCTTTTTTCTCCGCTGCGGTAATTGTCGGAACCTGATTTTTCGGTACACCCAGAATTTCGGCAACAAAAGAATCAAGTCCGAAAACATCCTTACCCGAAAACGTAAGTCCGAGATATCTCTTTTTTCCGTTCGTCGGACCGTTACCTTCCATAATATCTACAGCATCAATTATCGTAAAATCCGCGTCCACGGTGGCAGCAAGCTCAACAAGCATATTGGAAAAGTCACTGACCCCCGGATATTTAGCGTGAAAAGCAGGCTTCTGCAGACCCGGAATTGTGCCGAAAATATTTTTGACACCTGCAGTAATGCATGTGATATTATGAGTTTTAAGCTTAGGCAGATTAATGATATAATCTGCATTCTTAATGATATTTATTATATTGAACTTACGGTTTACTAAGCCGTCAGCGGTTTCAATATCAGAGCTTTCAAAATCCGTGTTCAGGTGAGCGTACTCTGACAAAAAATCATATCCCGTTTTTTTGTACACATCCTGCATCTGAGAAAACAGCAGAAGTGCACCACCCGGACAATCGGCAATAATAATATTATTAACACCGATATCGCGAAGACACCTGATCACGGCAAACACAAGGCGCGGATTTGTTGTTACCGAAAATGCAGCCTCCTTATCCGTAACAAGGTTAGGCTTTAAAACAACCCTTGCATTTTCGGGTATTTCCGCCTTTATATTATGCACTTCAAAGTGTTTTTTTACTGCGGAATAGAGTATTTCATCATCGTAATTTTCAGTTTTATACACTGCATAGGTATTCATAAGCATCCCTCACTGTTGGAATTATATATTATTTAAGAATTATAGTCAATGTTACGTATAAAGAAAAGACGGTGTACCAAAGCACACCGTCTGATATGATTGTAAATTTTATGCAAGTCCTACGCACTTGCGAAGAATTTTAAGTGCATCAAAGCTGTTAATTGCACCGTCAGCATGAATATCTGCAAGAAGCTGCTGATCCGCATTAAGCTTGATGAGCTGAACTGTGCTCTGAAGCACTGTAAGAGCATCTGTTGAGTTGATTGTACCGTCTGCATCAACATCGCCGAGCTCCGACATAATTTTGATTTTATATGTCGTATAAACGTTTATATTCTCGGGGAAATAAATCTCGATAGTATTTTCGCCGACTTTATATCCGCCCTTGGGAGAGCCCCAGATATTCTGCAGAACAACACCGTCGGAAGTAACTGTTTCTGCATATGAAATTTTGCGTGTCGAACCGTTGGTATAAGTTACCTTAACAACAAGGCCGTTCATATCGAGCATACCTACGTCCTGATAATGTGAAAACATACCGCCACGGTGCATAAATGATATTACGCCCTCTCTCGGAACAAAAGTACCGAAACCTTCATTCTCCGGAAACTGCCAATAGCCGTAATCCCAGTCAGTACCGCGGAAAAATGCTGTTTTGTCCGGAAGCTTTTCAACTTCAATTTTTTTGATATCCGCTGCAAAACCGTCTACAGCAAACAAAGACATCATCATCACAAGTGACAGTGCAAGTGCAGTGACTTTCTTTAATACTCTCATTCTTAATATCCTCCTGTTTTTAATGTGATTTATTATAATATTTATATTCAAAAAAGTCAAACATAATATTGTTAAATACCACTCAGATCAAACGGCGGTATATAATCGGCAGATGATGATTCAGGTTCCTGAATAAAAATATTCTCCAATCCTGTTTTTTCTGCGTGATTAAGCACGATGTCGTATTCACGCTCAGACAGTTTACGATTGATTGTCGGATACTTATTAGCCTTACCGCACGGTGTGTACTGACTCATAAGACTGACAATTGTATCCTCGGGCAGATTTGCCTTTACCCAATCAAGGACTTTGATTGCCTGACTGACATTGCCCGGTAAAACAAGATGCCTTATAATAAGTCCCCTCTGCATTATACCGTCAGAGTCAAAAACATTTTCTTTAACCTGTCGCTGCATTTCAACAACAGCACTTGATGCAACCGAAAAATAATCCTCTGCACCGCTGTATTTTTTTGATACGGCTTCACTTACATATTTGATATCTGTAAGATAAATATCTGCAAGTCCTTCACCCTTTTTCAGTGTTTCAGCATCGTCATATCCGCCAGTATTCCACACAACGGGAATATGCGGCTTATACTTTTGCAGAGTGTCAAAAAGCTGAAGCGAGTAATGCGTGGGATTGACAAGATTTATATTGTGTGCACCCCGGTTTTCGAGATCCTTGAAAATTTCAATCAGTCTGTCATCGGAAATAAGCTTACCGAAGCAGTCCTTACTGATTTCATAATTCTGGCAGTAAACACATTTTAGTGAACAACCCGAAAAGAAAACAGTTCCGCTTCCTCTGTCCCCGCTGATGCAGGGCTCTTCCCAGAAATGGAGTGCGGCACGTGCAACCTTGTAGTCGGCAGGCACACCGCAGACACCATTTTGTCGGGTACGGTCAATATTGCATTTTCTCGGACAGGAATTGCAGACAAACATCTTTCTCACCTCACAGCTTTTATTATAGCATAAAAAATTTTCTTGTCTATAAGTTGGTATTATGGTATAATAATTTTCAATTAATTTACGAGGTGGAAAACTATGAAAAAAATACTTTGCGCTTTATTGTGTATTCTTATGGTTATAACAGGCTTTACTGCTTGCGGTAAGACTGAGGAAAAGCCTGAAAACGACACAAACACAACTTCTGCAAATGCATCAGCTTCAACTGATTCCTTAAGCGGTCTTCATCACGTTGAGATGGTGATTAAGGGCTACGGTACGGTTAAACTTGAGCTCAATGCCGACGAAGCGCCTATCACCGTTGCAAACTTTATTGCACTTGCAAATGACGGATTCTATGACGGTGTACCCTTCCACAGACTTGACAAGGACTTTGTTCTTCAGGGCGGCGATCCCGACGGAGACGGCTTCGGAGGCTCTGATAATCCCATCAAGGGTGAGTTTTATGCAAACGGTGTTCAGAACAACATCAAGCATAAGCGCGGTGTAATTTCAATGGCACGTACAGGTGACCCGAACAGTGCATCATCACAGTTCTTCATCTGCCTTGATGATATGACCGCAAGTTCACTTGACGGAAACTATGCTGCTTTCGGTCACATCACCGAGGGTATGGACGTTATCGACAAGCTGTGTGAAAACACGCCCGAATCAAATGCACTCCCCAAGGATTTGCAGCCGATTATTGAAACTATAAAAGTAATTGACTAAGAGGTGCTTGCTTTGAGCAGTCTTGATTATCTTAACAGAGTATATCTTCGTATTGATCTGGACAGAATCTGTTCCAATGTTCAGAAAATTATAAAAAAGGTCGGTACCGATACCCGTGTTATGCCCGTTGTTAAAGCAGACGCATACGGTCACGGTGCAATTGAGGTTACAAAGGCACTCAGCGAAATCGGTACTTACGGTTTTGCGGTTGCAACCGTTGGTGAAGCTCTCGCACTACGCCGTGCAGGTATCACAAAGCCGATACTTATTCTTGACTTTGTTTTCCCGAATCAGTTCGAAACAATTATCCGAAACGATATTATGCTGACTGTCTTCCAGTACGGTATTGCAAAAAGCCTTAACGAGGCAGCAATCGAAATGGGAACAACAGCACATATACACCTTAAGGTTGACACGGGTATGGGACGAATCGGTTACATCCCGAATGACGAAAGTGTGGAAGAAATAAGAAAAATTTCTGAGCTTTCAAACATTGAAATCGACGGTATTTTCACTCATTTTGCCTGTGCTGACTCCGCTGACAAAACTTCAATGAACACTCAGCTTGAGCGTTTCAGAGATTTTGTAGCCAAGCTTGAAAATCTCGGTATTGATATTCCGATCAAGCACGTTTGCAACAGCGCGGCAATAATTGATATGCAGGACGATTTTCTCAATATGGTCAGAAGCGGAATTATCACATACGGTCTTTTCCCCTCGGACGAGGTCAACAAGGAAAGCCTTGATGTAAAGCCAGCAATGGAGCTGCACAGCGTTGTTATTAATGTAAAGACCATCAACAAGGGTGACACAGTCAGCTACGGCTCAACCTATGTTGCTGAAAAGCCGACTGTTATTGCGACAATTCCCGTAGGCTATGCAGACGGCTATCCCCGTCAGCTTTCAAACAAGGGCTGTGTACTGATTCACGGCAAGCGTGCAAAAATTGTAGGCAGAGTATGTATGGATCAGTTTATGGTTGATGTTACTGACATCCCCGATGTGCTTATAGGTGACAACGTCACTCTTGTAGGCAGAGACGGTGACGAATGTATAACCTGTGAGGAAATCGGTGAAATTTCAGGCAGATTCAATTATGAATTTCTTTGCTGTATTACACGACGCGTTCCGAGAGTATACATCCGTAACGGTAAAACAAAGAAAATCGTTGACTATTTAGAGTGATATTATGACACAGAAAACAGAAAAAACAAATGTTATGCGTATTCTGGAGCAAAAGAAAATACCCTACACTCCGCACTTCTATCCGCACGGCGAGGGTATTCCGACTGATGGTGTAACGGTTGCAAATTTTGTGGGTAAAGCTGTTGAATCAGTTTACAAAACGCTCGTTACACGCTCCGCAAGTAAAAACTATTATGTTTTTGTTATTCCCGTTGCCGAGCATCTGGACCTGAAAAAGGCCGCAAAGGCCGTGGGAGAAAAATCAATAGAAATGATCAGGCAGGATGAGCTGCTGCCGCTGACAGGATATATCCACGGCGGTTGCAGTCCCGTGGGAATGAAAAAGCTTTTCAAAACTACATTCCACGAGGCTGTATCCTCGCTTGAGACTGTTGCTGTCAGCGCAGGAAAGGTCGGAGCGCAGATTGAGGTTGCACCCGACAGACTTATTAAACTCGTGAACGGCAGGCTGGCAGATATTATTTCTTAAGCACAAATGAATTAAGCAGATAACCTGTTACGGCACCCGCAAGGGTGCCTATTATCATATCTATGACAATGTTGCCCTCAATGATAAATGACATCACTGCACCGACAATAACGCCGACAACGGCAAATATCAGACTGAATTTTGTTGTATTACTCAACTGTATCACCTCACAACAAAAGTATAACATATTTGTGCAAAACATACAATATTCTTTTTTTTAACAATAAAGTAGCTTTTAAGATTGAATTTTATATAGCGCTATGGTATAATTTATAAAATTATGTTTGAAAGGGGCGGTATAATGGCAGATACTGCTGCTGCTGTTCAGGATACAGTAACTGAACAGGCAGAAATTAAAGCCGGACGCACCATATCCAACAGCCGACGTTATGTCGGATCGAAAGAAACGATTGCGTACGTTGTTTATGATATCTCTCAGAGCTTTAACATAAACAAGTATCAGGATGTTTTTATCACGGATATTGTTCAGATTGGTTTGAGCTTCCAGACTCTCGTTACATTCATAATCGGTATCTGGGATGTTATCAATGACGTTTTCCTTGCTGCTATTGTTGACAGAACCAGAACAAGATTAGGTAAATTCAGACCGTGGCTTCTTGTAGCTGCAGGTCCCGGATTTTTACTTTCTCTGGTTTACTGGCTTCTTCCTGTTCTCTTTGCAGGAACGAGTCCGTATCACGCAGGCAAGCTGGCGTTCTATATGATATTCCAGCTTATCAACAACCTGAACGGTTCGCTTAACGCAATCTCAAGAACAGGTATGCTTTCCACAATCACACCGAATGTTATTGAAAGAACAAGACTTATCACTCAGGCAAGCTTGTTCTCAGGCTTCATTGAGAAGGCACCCGAAATTCTTATGGGTCTTCTTATTGACCTTGTTAATCACGGTGCAATCAAGATTCCGATGAAATCACTTTATGTTACTGCAGGTGTTTTCACTTCAGCAGTCGTTAGTGCAATGGGTCTGTTCTTTGTATTCTCAACCAAGGAAAGAGTTCTTCAGCGTACTGAAAAGCCGAGCGTTCTTCAGGGCTTCAAGTCGATCTTCAACAACAAGCCTTTGCTGATCCTCACTCTTACAGAGTTCCTTTCAGCATTCGGTCTGAATACAGGACTTAACTACTACTACATCAATGTTCTCGGCTTTGCTTCAATGAGTACTATTGTTGGTATTCCCGGTGCTTTCGTATCCCCTGCAAGCTACGCTTTTGTTACAAAGGCACGTGAGAAGTTCTCAACAAGAACACTCTGGATCGCAAGCTCACATATCAGTGATGTTCTTATGCTTGGCGTATTCGCTGTAGGTTCCATCAACAAGAACTACAAGAAGCTTGCTGTTATGATTCCTGCATTTATGCTCAGAGAAACAATCTGGATGTTCTTCTGGGGTATCAAGAGTGTTATTCCTGAAGAAATGCGTAACGAAGCTATCGACTACGGTGAGTGGAAGAACGGCTACCGTACAGAAGGTATGACAGGTGTTGCGAAGAACCTTGCTCAGAAGCTTGTTGGTACTCTCGGCGGTACAATCAAGTCAGCAATCCTGGCAAGCATTGGCTACAAGGAAGGCGCAGGCTTCGGTAACCAGTCAGCAAAGACTGAGTACCTCCTCTTTATGATGTCTACATTGCTCCCGACAGCTACAGGTATCTTCGGACTTATTCCGAAATTCTTCTATGACCTTTCAGGTGAGAAGAAGGATCGTATGTACCGTGAGCTTTCAGAACGCAGACAGGCAGTTGTTGACCAGATGAAAGTGGTTGACGGTGACAAAATAGCTGACGGTAACACAGAGGCTTAATTAACTCAAATACATTAACGGAGGCAATGAAAATTGTCTCCGTTTTATTCTTTTTTGATGTTGAAAAAATATTACCATTGTGTTATAATGTATAAAACTCTTTGAAAGGATGGTTATATGGCTGAAAACACAGCTACCGCTCAACAGCTGGAGCAACAGGCCGGTCGTACCATTTCTAACAACCGCCGTTATGTCGGTTCGAAGGAAACCGTTGCTTACGTTGTTTATGATATTGCACAGAGCTTTAACATAAACAAGTATCAGGACATTTTCATCACTGATATTGTTCAGGTCGGTCTTAAATTTCAGACGTTTGTTACCTTCGTCAACGGTATATGGGATGTTGTCAACGACATTTTCCTTGCCGCGCTTGTTGACAGAACAAGAACCCGTCTTGGTAAATTCAGACCCTGGCTTCTTTTTGCCGCCGGTCCCGGATTTTTCATGTCAATCATTTACTGGCTACTGCCGCTTATCTTTGCGAACACAGGCCCGTACAATGTCGGTAAATTGGTTTTCTACCTCCTCTTCCACGTTGTAAATGAGGTTATAGGAACCATCAACGCTATCTCAAGAACCGGTATGCTTTCAACAATCACGCCGAATATTATTGAACGAACCCGATTGATTACTCAGGCTCAGTTACTCTCAGGCTTTGTTGAAAAGGCTCCCGAAATTCTTATGGGTCTTCTTATTGACCTTATCAACCACGGCGTTATCAAGGTGCCGATGAAGAGTTTGTATGTTTCCGCAGGTGTCTTTACCACAGCTGTGTCGAGCGCAATGGGACTTTTCTTCGTATTCGTAACCAAGGAAAGAATCCTTCAGCGCAACGAGAAGCCGAGTGTTCTTCAGGGCTTCAAGTCTATCCTCAACAACAAGCCGTTGTTGATTCTCACTCTTACTGAATTCCTTTCAGCATTCAGTATGGATACAGGTATGAACTACTACTACATAAATGTTCTCGGCTTTGCTTCGATGACTACAGTCGTAGGTATCCCCGGTGCATTCGTATCCCCCACAAGCTTTGCTTTTGTTACAAAGGCTCGCGAAAAGTTCTCAACAAGAACACTTTGGATCGCAAGCTCACATATCAGCGATGTTCTTATGCTTGGCGTATTCGCTGTAGGTTCCATCAACAAGAACTACAAGAAACTTGCAGTTATGATTCCTGCATTTATGATCAGAGAAACAATCTGGATGTTCTTCTGGGGCATCAAGAATGTTATTCCCGAGGAAATGCGTAACGAAACCATCGACTACGGTGAGTGGAAGAACGGCTACAGAACCGAAGGTATTACAGGTGTTGCAAAAGACCTTTCAAGAAAGCTCGTAAGCACACTTGGTGCTACAATCAAGTCAGCGATCCTTGCAAGCATCGGCTATAAGGAGGGCGCAGGCTTCGGTAATCAGTCAGCAAAGACAGAGTATTACCTCTTTATGATGTGTACACTCCTTCCGACCGTTACAGGTATCTTCGGACTTATTCCGAAATTCTTCTATGACCTTTCAGGTGAGAAGAAAGAGCGTATGTATCGCGAACTTGCAGAACGCAGACAGGCAGTTATCGATCAGATGAAAGAAATCGACGAACAGAAAACTGTTGAGTCAGAATAAAAAATCATCCCACTGAAATTCACAATTCAGTGGGATTTTATTATGCCTTTTTTTGTGATAAGACCCTGATCGTTATTATCATTGTCAAAGGAAACAGAACGGAAATCAATAAGCCGAATTTAAGCGGATCAAAAGTAATTTCTGATGCTCTGACACCGTCAGAAACAACACCCGCAAGCCACGGACCAAACGCACATCCGAAGTCACCAAAAACAGCAAGCATTGCAAACAGTGCCGTACCGCCTCGCGGAAAAATCTTTGCCGCAAAGCTGAACACGCCCGGCCACATTGTTGCAACCGAAAAACCGCACAGACCGCAGCCGATAAGCGATGCTATCGATGAACCTGAAAGTGTTGCAGTCATATAAGCTGCAACACAGAGTGCTGCACTGAAGGTAAGAACCTTACGGATATCAATTCTGTCACCCAACAGACCGAATGCAACTCTTGCAGAAGCCATCAGCAAGGCAAAAAGACAAGGTCCGAGCAGGTCACCCGTCAGCTTATCTACACCGAGGCTTTTTTCAGCGAAGGTTGATGCCCACTGTGACATTGCAAGCTCACTCGCTCCCGAGCAAAGCATCAACAAGCAAAGAAGAATAAATGTTTTATTTCTGAAAAGCTCGCCGACCTTCATTTCATCCTCGCCCTCGGGCACAGGCGGAAAAATCGGTACACGCATAAACGCGAACATATTGATAAAAGGAATTATTGCCCACAGCATCGGTGCATAAACCCAGTTTTCACTTCCTACAAACTTAATCGCAATTGTTGTCACAAGCACAACGGACATCTGTCCCCAACAGTAGAACGAATGAAGAAGACTCATTTCGCCCGATTTGTTTTCAAGTGGCAAGCCTTCGATAATCGGACTGATAAGAACTTCAATAAGTCCCGAACCTGTTGCATAAATTATAATGGGAATCACAAGTCCGAGATAGTGGTTATCCATTGCACGCGGCAGATTACCAAGAAGGAACAGTCCCACGGCGCTGAAAATGTGGGCAAGTACAATCGATGCACGGTACCCAAGCTTTGCTATAACCTTGACAGATGCGATATCCACAAAAAGCTGTGTAACAAAATTCAGCATAATCAACCAGCTGATTTTGGTGTAGTTTATGCTGAATTCATCCTGAAAAATTACATAAAAAAGAGGGGCTAAATTATTGATAATCGCCTGCACGAAGTACCCCGTGTAACAGGCGATTTTTGTTGAAGTATATTTTTTGCTCATTTTGATATTTCCTGTTTTGCCATATAGATCTGATTATTCATCATCGGTTGTGTTGGTTGTTGTATCCTTCCAGAACCACCAGCGAAGCTTCTTTTCGTCAGGCTTCACCGTGTTTGCAAAATAAACTGCAGCACGCATTTCATAGAGAATCACACGGTCTGCAACTCCACCGCTTTCGACACAGTAGTCAAGATAAAAATTATCCGCTTCCTTATCTCTGAGCTGCGCTGTTTCTTCAATTTCAAGAACACGGAAGGCTTCTTTTGCCTCGGGTGTGAGAAATTCAAGATCAGCAATTTTTACATTTTTAGGTTCTTTCGGTTTCCTTTTAAAAAGCATAGAATCACCTGTTTTTGTTTTTTTAATATGCTAACATATTTTTATGACAAAGTAAAGAAAGATTTTGTTGAAAGGCGTATCGTCTTCGTGATATAATTCTGTCAGGTGATATTATGTTTAAATTAAAAGACAACGATATAATTCTTTTTCAGGGGGACTCGATTACCGACGGTAACCGTGGCAGAAATGAAGACCTCAATCACATCCACGGACACGGCTATCAGTACATTCTCGCTTCCGAGATGTATGCAGATAATTTTGACAAAAACATTGAGGTTTTTAACCGAGGAACAAGTGGTAACCGAATCTCCGATCTGCTTGAACGTTGGGATAAGGATTGTCTCGATCTTAATCCGACTGTATTGAGTATTCTTGTCGGTGTCAACGACCTGTATTATAATTTTTATAATCAGGATTCTGTCTTCACAGCCGAAAATTACAGGGATATATACCGTATAATGCTTGACCGGGTGCTTGAGAAAAATCCCGATACTGTGCTCGTGATTATGGAGCCCTTTTTTGGTGTATCAAAGGATACAGCATATAACAAATATATGCAGGCAAATATTAACGATTATGCCTTGGTTACAAAAGAGATTGCCGAAGAGTATAGCGCGGTTTTTGTGCCGTTACAGGACATTTTTAACGAATATACAAAACACACGGACATTTTTAAGTTGCTGTGGGACGGTGTACATCCGACCACGGGCGGTCATCAGCTGATTGTAAGACGCTGGAAAGAATGTGTGCTCGAAAAACTGAATAACAGGTAAAAATTTGAGGCTGTCTTGTGACAGCCTCTTTGGTTTATACTATTACTCTGAATGTTCTTACCTGATTAGGTGTGATATCAAACTCAAACTCATTATTGTTGAATTCAAGCTCGGTTTCATCAACCTCCATAAGATTACATTCGATAACCTTTTTAACATCGGCAAAGTTGAGCTTAACCTTCACCTTACCTCTTGATTTACCTGCCTCGTACATACGGATAATCATACCGTTGCCGTCCTGTGCAGGCTTAACGGCATCAACTGCGATATTTCTGCGGCTGACTTCGATGAATGATTTTTCTGTTCCGAAATCACCTGACTGTGAATCTGCCTTAAAGCCCCTGAGAGGCTGGTTGAGTTCGAACGCGTACTTGATTGTATCTGCCTGTGCCCAGTTGCCTGCGTGCGGATAAAGTCTGTAAACGAAGGTGCTGACACCCTTATCACCTACAGGGTCAGGACAAATCGGTGCACGCATAAGTGTGATTCGCATAAGGCTGTCCTTGATATCGTAACCGTACTTACAGTCATTGATAAGGCTGACACCGTAGTCACTCTCGGAAAGGTCTGCCCACTTGTGTCCGCAGACCTCAAAACGTACAAGATCCGTACTGTAATTCCAGTGATTCGGACGGTCGATTGAGCCGTGTGCAATTTCATAGGTAGCGTGTGTGCTGATTACGCTTACAGGGAATGCAGCCTTAAGAACCTTTTCGGTTTCATACCAGTCAACTGTTGTATCAAAGTCGATATAATCAGCATCAGCATAGAGAATTATATCCTGTGTGATAACTGACTTATTGAAGCTTCGTGTTACCCTTACAACACCCTTTACCTCGTCTGCACAGATAATCTCAATTTTGTCTGCCTTGGTAAGATCCCAACGCTTCTTCTGATAGTTGAGTTCGAGATTCCATGCACTTTCGTGAATGGGCTTATCCTGGAAGATTGAAAGTACGTTACCCTTATCCGTAAGCACCTCGCGGTCATTTATCTTATCGTAAATGCTTGTGATTTCAGCATTTTCGTCAAGCACAACTCTGAGCTTTGCATTTTCAAGGAGTATCGGGGTTGCAACAACCTTATCGAAGCTGCTCTCGCCTTTTTCAATCTTATAAACACGGAAGCCCATCTGCGGGACATCCTTTGCAATAAACATTACAGTGTCTGCGTCCTGAACAAAACGGCATTCCGCACCGTTTTCGTCAACAATTCTTGCACCGCTGAGGTCAGCATTAACGCTGACTGTACCTGTTATGGGCATAGAGTTGAAGTTCCATACGATGATACCGTCGGTTGTAACATTGACATTCTTGTTTAGATGCTCAACAGCTGTTGAGAGAAGTCCGTTGCCGAGTTCGTTCATCTGTACATATTCTTCACGGGTCATTTCCATAGCCTCGTGGATTGATGTGCCCGGAAGGATGTCGTGGAACTGATTTGTAAGAAGAAGCTTCCAGCCCTCTTCCATTTTCTCTGATGGGTATTCGTCGCCCAGAAGCTTCTGAGAAATAACATTTACAAACTCTGCATTTCTGAACAGGAACTCACCGCGGCGGTTATTCTTCTTGATAAACGCCTGGCTTGTGAAAGTACCGCGGTGGTTTTCATAAACAAGTTCGTCGTTGAAGGTCGGGATTTCATCTTTGAAATTCTCTGTACCGCGGAAGAAATCAGCAACAAAGGTATTCTCTGCCTTAGGCATACCGGGCATATTCTCGTAACGCTTTGAGCGTTCAATCTGACCGATTGTAACACCGCCGCCACCGTCACCGTAGCCGAAGGTGCCGATGGACTTGCCTGTGATATTCTTCTGATTAGTGCGCTCCCAGTTGTCCTTTATGTAATGTGCGTCATATTCGCCCTGATAGTGGTTCTGCTGAACACAGGCAATAACCTCGTCACCTGAATGTGAACGCCAGTTAAACACGGAATACGGGAACTTATGAGTAGCATTATAGTAAAGCTTTGCTGTGTAGAAATATTTCATTCCTGAGCGCTTGATAACCTGAGGAAGAGCCCATGTGAAGCCGAAGCAGTCAGGAAGCCAGTAAACATCGGACGAAACGCCGAACTCCTTAAGGAAATACTCACGGCCGTAAAGAAGCTGACGGACAAGAGATTCACCGCTTGCAAGATTCGTATCAGCCTCGCACCAGGTGTTGCCGACAATTTCCCATTTACCGTCCTTGACAGCCTGCTTTACCTGCTCGAAAATATCGGGATAATATTTTTTCATATAATCGTAAACTATAGCCTGACTCTGTGTAAATTTGAAGTCGGGATATTCACGCATCATAGCAAGATTGTTTGAGAAGGTTCTTGCAGTTTTTCTGACAAGCTCACGCGTTGTCCACAGCCACGCAACATCAAGATGAGAGTGACCGATCATGCAAAGTGTTCCCTGCTTTGCATCGGGAATTTCCGAAAGCATCTTTATAAGAAGCTCGTTTGCTGCAGGTACGCTCTTATAGAAGGTCTCATCGTCAAAGTCAAAATCAAGAACGTGAAGAGACTCGTCGATTGCCTTATAAACCATATCGTAGATAACCTTGTTATCAATCTCCGCAAGGCTGTCATAGGCACTCCTGATATCGTACCAATACTTCTGCGTATCGGTGTTGATAGATGAAAGGTGTGCATACTTCATTGTGTACATATGATCCTTTGCGCCTGCCATAGCCTCGTCACAGAATGCACCGCAGTTTACGGTTGCCTCAATCTCGATATCAAGTACATCCCCTGCCTTGTTGTTTTCAATAACAACAACCGTTCTGTCCTGCCAACCTGCGTCATCTGAAAAAGCACCGATAATCTTTCCGTTTACACGGACAAGTGCTTCACCGCCAAAGCCCGCATAAAGATAGAGCTTTTTACCGTCCATGCTTTCAGGTACGGTAACGGTTGCTTTGAACCAGCGTGTTGCGTCATAACCGACACTCCATCGGTCGCCTATTTTCATAATCTGACGGGGCATATCGTCGTATGTAAATTCACCCGCCTTATGGTGCCAGCCTGTATAGCTTTCCCACTCGGTAATGGGTAAGGATTCCATAATAATTTTACGTTCAACGTGCTTGATAAGGTTGCCCATAATTGATGCCATTGTTGTCTGCATAAAAGCCCTCCTTTTAACACTTTAAAGCAAGTGTTTGCTTAGTTTCATTTTATATAAATAAAAATTCTTTGTCAATAAGCCACAACAAAAAACAGGCAGACTTTCAAAAAGTCTGCCTGTCTGAAGGATAACTATTAATACCAGATCCAACCGAAGAGTACAATTACGATAATCCACTGAAGAACTGTGTATGAAACCTTAACCTCAACACTCTCGTTCACTACACCATCGTTACTCTTAACAGTGATTGTAGCGTTACCTGTACCTGAAGCGTAAACGTTACCGTTTGCGTCAACCTTTGCAACCTTCTCGTTTGAAGATGTCCAGGTAAGTGCTTCTGCCGGATAGTTAGATGTAAAATCTACTGTGAAGCTGTCCTTGTAATTAACCGCATAAGAATTGTTGTTAAGTGCAAAAGAGGCGTAATTCACATTAACCTTTACGGATTTTGTAATATCCTTATTTGTAAGCATACCGTACTGATTCATAACCGCAATGGCACAAGCTCCAACATCAAGAGTGATGTCGCTGTTCTTGATTGCAGCAGATGATGTTTTTGTAAACTTAGCTGTGCAGACAGTTCTTGTTGCCTTGAGCGGAATTTCAGCTGAAGCAACAGCAAACTTATTCTTATCTGCATTCGGTGCACTCATATCAACACCGTCTTTGTTGATAGTGATTTCAGTACACTTACCGATTGCTGATGATGTGATAAAGGTTGCATTCATTGAGTTGAACTCACCTTTTTCAAGTGTGAGCTTAACGACAACCTCGTTGTTGGTCTGAGAAACGATTGTAAGACTGAGCTCAGGTGCGTCTGCTGCAGAAGCAGAGAAAGCACAAACTGAAACAAGTGTAAGCACTGAAAGAACAAGTGCCAAAAGTTTTTTTACTGTACGCATTGTTAAAATCTCCCTTAATTATTTTGTCCTTTAATTTTAAACTTTTTCTTAATATATGTCAACATTTATTTGTTTTTTCTGTACAATTGAAATTTAATTTGATATAATGTATATTGAGTAAATTTCAAGAAAGTGGTTGACGATGGCAAAAAACAGATACAGTATGGATATGACAATGGGAAGACTGTTCCCTAAAATCGTAAGCTTTGCAATCCCGCTTATGCTCACGGGACTTTTGCAGCTTGTCTACAATGCCGCCGACGTTATGGTTGTCGGCAGATTTGCGGGCAGTATTTCACTTGCAGCGGTAGGTGCAACCGCAAGTCTTGTGCACCTCACCCTTAACATTTTTCTTGGTCTTGCGACAGGCTCCGGCGTTGTTGCCGCAAAGCATATCGGCGCAGGTGACGGTGCCTCCGTTCACCGCACGGTACACAGCTCAATGCTTCTTGCAGTTATCAGCGGTATCGCAATTGCAGTTGTCGGTTTTCTTATGACTCCCACAGCACTAAGACTTATGAAGATACCCGATGAGGTTTTCCCCCTATCCGTTATATATCTGCGTATATTCTTCCTCGGTGCTCCCGCAAGTATGGTTTACAACTTCGGTGCTGCAATGCTGCGTGCTACAGGAGACAGTAAGCGTCCCCTTTATATTCTGACTGTTTCGGGCGTAGTAAATGTCGTATTAAACCTTATTTTTGTTATTGTTTTTAACATGGATGTTGCCGGTGTTGCATTTGCAACGATTATTTCGCAGTTTATTTCAGCAGTTTTCATTACATATATCCTTCTGAATGCAAACAGTGAAATCCGTCTTTCTGTAACGAAAATGAAATTTTATAAAGACGAATTCCGCGATATTATAAAAATAGGCATACCTATGGGTATTCAGGCATCAATGTTTTCTTTGTCGAATGTTATTATCCAGTCTTCGATAAACAGCTTCGGTGCGGCTGCAATTGCGGGTAACACTGCTGCAAGTAATATCGACAGTGTTCTGCACATCTGCTGTAATGCCGTTTCACAGACAGCAACAACCTTCACCTCGCAGAATTACGGTGCCGGTCTTTATAAAAGAATACGAAGCATATACTTTAACTGCCTTGGGTTTACAGTTATTATTTCAGGAATATGCTGTGCATTTCTTCTTGCTTTCGGAGCTCAGGTGCTTGGCATCTTCTCCACAGATGCACAGGTTATCGAAATGGGTCTTATCAGAGTAAGACTTTTTGCCGTCACCTATATCCTCAACAGTATTTCTGACCTTACAACAGGTCAGATGCGCGGTCTCGGTAAGTCAGTAACACCGATGTTCGTCACTATGGCAGGTGTATGCGGACTGCGTGTTGTATGGGTGTTTACCATTTTCCAGTGGTACCGTTCAATGGAGATGCTCTATATTTCCTACCCCGTATCGTGGGGCGTAACCGGTACAGTTTTATTGGTGATGTATATCGTTTCTTTCCGCAGAATCTTAAAAAGGAGTAAGACAGATGAAGCTACTTGCATTGGGTGATATTGTCGGTAACAGCGGCTGCGAATTTGTCCGCAAAATGCTTCCCGGCATAAAAAAGCTTTATAACATTGACATCTGCATTGCAAACGGGGAAAACTCGGCAACAGGTAACGGCATTCTGCCTTATTCCGCTGACCACCTTTTTGCAAGCGGTGTTGACTTTATAACAACAGGCAATCATGTTTTCAGAAGAAGTGAAATTCACGATTACCTCGATTCACGCAACGATATTATACGCCCGTATAATATGCACAAAAGTGTACCCGGCCGTGGTGTTGGTGTGATCGACATGATGTCGTATAAAATAGGTATCATCAATCTTATTGGTACGGCTTACCAGAATGCAAACTACGCAAATCCGTTTGATGCACTTGATAAGGCAATTGCTGAGCTTAAGGATTGCCAGGTAAAAATCGTCGATTTTCACGCAGAATCAACAGGAGAAAAACGGGCATTGGGTATCTATGCCGACTCAAGAGTTTCCGTTCTTTTCGGAACACATACACACGTACAGACCGCCGATGCGCAGATTCTTACCGGAGGTACAGGCTACATAACCGACCTTGGAATGTGCGGTTCTGCCGACTCTGTACTCGGCGTTGAAAGTGAGTGCGTAATAAAAGCGCTCAAAACAGGTCTTCCCACAAGATTCAAGACAGCAGATAAAAACATAAAGCTTGACGGCTGTATATTTGAAATCAACGAAAAAACAGGTCTCTGCATTTCTGCTGAGCCAGTGTCAATAAAGTAAACGGGGTGAAGGAATGAAAATTAAAAAGCTAATCGCATCACTTTTGTGTGCCGTTCTGCTTATCACCGGCTTTGCAGGATGCAATGTAACAGATAAAGTTAAAAACACAATAAGCGACATACAGAAAACTGAACCCGACCCAGGTATTGACGAAATCAGCTATACTCTCCCCTATCTTCGTACAGACTCACTGCATCCGTATGAATGCCAGACTGAGACAAACAGAAACATTTCCTCTCTTGTTTATGACTCTCTTGTAAATGTGGATAACCATTTCCGTGCCGTTATGGTGATCGCGGACAGCTATAACACAGACGGTAAAAAGCTTACCGTTAACATCAAATCGGGCATCACCTTTTCTGATGGGTCTGCACTGACTGCCGAGGATGTTGTTTATTCCTTTGCTGCTGCAAAGAAAAACAATTACTATTCGGCTTATCTTAAGAATATTTCTGAAGCTGATGCATCGGGAAGCACTACTGTTATTTTTGAGCTCAGAAGTGAGAATGAATATGAAATCAACAATCTTATTTTCCCGATAATAAAAAAGGCAAGTGACAGGGATTCGGACAGCTCCGACAATTATTCGGCAGATATACCGCTTGGAAGCGGCCGTTACAGTGTAAAGGAAGAAAACAGTCAGAAGACCCTTACCGTAAATAAATCCCGTCTTGGCGGATATCATCCGAAATACAACAATATCGGCCTTAAGGACATAACCGAGGTTGCATCAATTCCGAATCTTTTCTCTCTTGGTGAAATTGATTTTTACACAGAGAGCTTTTCGGACGGTCTTTACAAGCGCTTTACAGGTGAAAGCGGTGAATTTGAAACAACCAACTTTACATACCTCGGAATAAACACCAACACTAAGGTGCTTAATGAAAGCTATGTGCGACGTGCAATTGCGTTGCTGATTAACCGACCTGACCTTGCCAATGTAAGCTTTGCAGGCTTCGGAACAGCAACACAGACTCCATTCCATCCGTCTTTCCACGGTCTTGAAGGCTGCACACTTCCGCCGATTAAGTTTGATAAAAACTCTGCCATCGGCCTGCTTGAGGATGCAGGTTACGATATAGTGAGTGAACTCGGAATCAGATATTCTCCCGAAAAAGGCAAGCTCGAGTTAAGACTGCTTGTGAATAAAGACAACAGCTTCAAGCTTGCAATGGCAAGAAACATTCAGCAGGCACTTGCTCTTGCTGACATCCGTGTGGTGCTCAAGGAATACAGCTATTCAAAATACATCTCGGCAGTAGAGTCCGGTGCATACGACCTTTACATCGGTGAGGGTAAGCTTTCTAACAGCTTTGACCTGAATGTATTCTTCGCTGAAAACGGTGTGCTCGGTTACGGAATAGATGCAGAAGGACCGTCTGCCAATGCATACAGAGATCTCAGAAACGGTGATAAAACTATGCAGGAATTCCTTGACACCTTCGCAGACGATCTGCCCTTTATCCCCCTTGCATATCGCAGAGGTCTTACCGTACGAAGCGAGAAAATCAAAATAAAGAACACAACAATTATCAACGATTATTTCTTTAACATTGACGAATGGACGGTTGAATAATGGATATTAACACCAATATTCAATATCTTAAAGGTGTCGGTGAAAAAAGGGCTAAAATACTCAACAAGCTCGATATTTTCACCGTCGGTGACCTTTTGCGCTTTTATCCGCGTAGTTATATGGATTGGAGTAAGGTCACAACCATAACAGCGGCACCGTTTGACAGTAACTGCTGTATAAGAGCAGTTGTCAATCACAAGCCGAAGGGTGCCAAGGTGCGCAAGGGAATGACAATTTATAAAACCGTTGCAACCGACGGTGAAGCACTGATAGATATTACGATATTCAACAATAAGTATGCCGCAGAGTCGCTTGAAGCGGGTGAAGAATATCTTTTTTATGGCAAGGTTGGCGGTAACTTCCGCCGCCGTGAGATGACTTCACCTTTGATAGCACCTGTTGAAAACGGGCTGCGAATCCGTCCTGTTTATCACCAGAGTGCGGGCATTAACTCCAAGGCTATCGAAAAGCTTGTGAGTCAGGCTTATGAGGTCAGAAAGGATTATTTTGTTGACTGTATTCCTCAGCCGCTCAGGGACAAGCTCTGCCTTATGGAGGTTAACAGAGCGATTTACGAGCTTCACTTCCCGACAAGTGAGGATATGGTTGCAGAAGCCAGACGCAGACTGATTTTTGAAGAGCTTTTTATCTTCCAGTTAGGTCTTATGAAGCTCAAGGGTAACCGTAAGAAAAGCACTCCCGTATGTATCGAAAAAGATTTCACTGACGAATTTCTTGCTTCTCTTCCGTTTACGCTTACGGGTGCACAAAGCCGTGCCGTCGGAGAAAGCATCGGACAGATGACAAAGCAATTCACAATGAACAGACTGCTTCAGGGCGATGTCGGTTCAGGTAAAACCGCAGTTGCTGCTGCACTGATTTATACTGTTGTGAAAAACGGATACCAGTGTGCTTTTATGGCTCCTACAGAAATTCTTGCGCAACAGCACTACAAAACCTGTCTTAATTTTTTCAAAAATACAGATATAAATGTTTCACTACTTACAGGTTCGGTTACTGCCGCAAAAAAGCGTGAAATCAAGGCGAATTTAAAAAGCGGAGAAACACAGCTTATCGTCGGTACACACGCGCTGATTCAGGATGATGTCGAATTTGATAATCTCGGTCTTGTTATCACGGACGAGCAGCACCGTTTCGGTGTAAAGCACAGAGGTGCTCTGAGCAGTAAAGGCAACCGACCGCACACGCTCGTTATGTCTGCAACTCCCATTCCCCGTACATTGGCGCTTATGCTTTACGGTGACCTTGATGTTTCGATTCTTGACGAGCTTCCGCCCGGCAGACAGCCGATTGAAACATATGCAATTGATACACAGAAGCGACACAGAGCTTTTAATTATGTCAAAAAGCATCTTGACGAAGGGCGGCAGGGATACATCGTCTGTCCGCTTGTCGAGGAGGGTGAAACCGACCTTGCAGCGGCACAGGAATATTCCGAAAACATTTCACGCGGATTTTTCAGCGGTTATACAGTAGGTCTTCTTCACGGAAAAATGAAGCCTAAGGAAAAAGAAGAGGTTATGGCGCGTTTTGTTTCAGGTGAAATCAAGCTGCTTGTTTCAACAACAGTTATTGAAGTAGGTGTCGATGTACCAAACTCCGTTATTATGGTTATAGAAAATGCTGAGCGCTTCGGACTATCACAGCTTCATCAGCTCAGAGGCAGAATCGGCCGAGGTCAGCATAAATCCACTTGTATACTCATCACAGATGCACAGAATGATGCGGCAAAAAAGCGTATGAAGATTATGACAAGTACGACTGACGGTTTTAAGATAGCCGACGAAGACCTCAAAATGCGTGGTCCCGGCGATTTTTTCGGTTCGCGTCAGCACGGTCTGCCCGAAATGAAGATAGCAATGCTTACGGATACGGCACTCCTGAACGAAGCCAACAGATTTGCCCGTGAGATTATTATTGACGACCCTGATTTTATAAAGGAAGAAAACAAAAATCTGCGTGAAGGTATTGCTCATCTGTTCTCGGGCAAATATGTAATGAATTAAAATAAGCAAGTCGATTTAACAAAATGTTCATATCGGCTTGCTTATTTTTTAATATAACAGTGTTATAATCTGCTTGTAGTCAGATATAGATGCTAGTTTTTTTCATACCTCCCCTTTCTAACGGAAATGTCCGAAAAGGTTAACTCCTTTTTCGGGCATTTTTGTTTTTGCTGAATTTCGACAAAACAACACTTAAACAATCTCAAATTCATAAATTGTTGATTTTTTGTTTACAAACTATCCTTGCATTTGTATTGACAAAAAAACGGCTTTGTGTGATAATTTTAACATAGTTTTGGTTCATAATGGATATGGAGGCGATTTTTTGAAAAACAATGAATATCCGCTTTACGAGGTTCAACCTTTCTCTTCAATCAAAGAAATGATGGAACTTGCAGTAAAGGATGCAGGAGACAAAATTGCATATAAGTACAAGGTCGGCGAAGAAATCCGCGAGGTAACATTTGCAAAGTTCGTCGACACCGTCAATGCTCTCGGTGCATTTCTTAACGTTGAGGAGCTTTCTGACAAGCATATCGCTTGTATCGGCGGAAACTCTTATAATTGGATTGTAGCGTATATGACTGCGTTACGCAGTAAGGGCGTATTTGTTCCTATTGATAAGGAGTTGCCCGAAAACGATATTATCAACGTCCTTAAGGACAGCGAAACAAGTGTTGTTTTCTATGATGCCAAGTATGAAGAAATCTTCAGAAATCACCTTGATGAGCTTACAGACATCAAGTACTTTATCGGATTTGACAGACTTGACAACGAGGATAAATTCCGCTCGTTCCACTGGGCACTTGCAACCGGACAGACTCTTGACCCTGCCGCTTTCCTTGCAGAAGAGAGTGTACCCGAGGAGCTGAAGCTCCTTGTTTACACCTCCGGCACAACAGGTGCATCAAAGGGCGTTATGCTCTCTGAACACAATCTTGTTTCAAGCGTTTATTACGGTCTTATGGTTTCGACGGTGTACGACACGGGACTTTCACTTCTCCCCTATCACCACACCTATGAGGCTGTAAGTGACATTCTTGTTTCTTTCCACCATCATTCAACGCTTTGTATCAACGAAAGTCTTTCTGCGATTGTAAAGAATATGGTTATCTACAAGCCGTCATACGTTTACGTTGTTCCCGCAATTGCTGAAACTATCTATAAGCGAATTATGCGAAACATCCGTAAGGAAGGTATGGAAGAGCAATTCTATGCGATGGTTGAAAAGAGCAACGAATTGCGTGCGCAGGGCATCGATAAACGTCGCGATTATTTCGGATTCATTCACGAGACCTTCGGCGGCAAGCTCAAGAAAATTGTCTGCGGCGGTGCACCCATAAGACCTGAAGTGGCGAAGTTCTTTGACGATATCGGCTTTGATATCATCAACGGCTACGGTATTACCGAATGCTCTCCCCTTGTTTGTGCTAACCATGATATGTACAACGATTTCCGTACAGTAGGCATCAAGCTTCCGTGTATTGAGTGGCGCATTGACGAGCCGAACGAAGAAGGCATCGGTGAAATCTGTGTTAAGGGCGACATCGTAATGATCGGTTACTATAAAAAGCCTGAGCTCACCGCTGAGGTACTCAAGGATGGTTGGTTCTACACAGGTGACTACGGTTACATCAACGAGAACGACCAACTTATAATCTCCGGCAGAAAGAAAAATGTTATCGTCCTCAACAATGGTAAGAATGTGTATCCCGAAGAAATCGAGGAATATATCAAGGACATCGATTATGTGAACGAGGTTGTTGTAAGCGGTGAAAAGGATGATAACGGTAACGAAAGCTCACTTACCGCTGAAGTTTTCCTTGAGGAAAAGAAAACACCTGCCGAGGTGCTTAAAAATATTAAGGCTGCTTGTGTTGAGCTGCCAATCTACAAGCAGATTTCCAAGGTTGTTATCCGTGACAGCGAATTCCCGAAAACAAGCTCAAACAAAATTAAGCGTTTCTTAAAAGAAACAACGGAAAGCGTAAAGGATACGGTTGCGGAAAAGCTCAACGAGTACAAGAATTCAAACAATACAGAGCAATAAAAAAAACGGTCGGTTTAACAACCGACCGTTTAATATTTTTTTGATTATTTCACGATTGTAACATTTTCAAACGGAGTATCAACGCTGATTGTGAATGTGAGTGAACCGTCAGCAATTGCCTGTGCTGCAGAATCAACTGCTGCCTGTGAGCCTTCTGCTGCATTATCCTCGTTGATGTCTGAAAGGTATGTAGCACCTGTTGCATAGCCACCTGTAAACTCTGCAGGTTCCTTATCGTCAACGATAGCCTTGATTGCATCGATGTAGAACTGTGTGAAGTTGTAAACAGGAGCGCAAAGATATGTTTCAGCATCCTTATATGTCTCTGAGCCGAAGCCGCAGAAGAAAATCTTACCGTCTGTGCATGCTGTTGAGATTGCTTCATCCTCATAGTCAGATGCAATTACAACTGCGCCGTTCTTGATAAGCGTTGCAACACCTGCTGCAGCGTCTGTACCGATTACTGCAGAAACAGCAGCTTCTGCATTAACAGACTTAACACCCATTGCAAAAGCGTTGAGGCTTGAGAGGTCTGCGTCACTCTTTGCAAGGTAGCCGAGTGTCGGAACCTTAAGCTCAGCTGCCTTAAGACCCGCAACGATACCTGCAAGGTAGCTTGTGCCTGTGATGTTTACATTATAACCGTAAATATTCTGGCCGTCATTCTCTGCACCGAAAACAAGGAACTTTACACTTTCGTTATCAGCTGCCATCTTTTCAACATCATCAAGAAAAGCTGCGTCTGAGCAGATCAAAAGATTACATTCATAGTTAAGAAGTGACTGGATACCGTCAGCTGCAGCCTCAGCATTGTTCGGGTCAATGTTTTCTGCATATCTGAACTTATCGTCATTGATACCATAACCTACGCTCTGAAGTTCATTGATAGCTGTCATGGTTGCACCTGACATACCTGTTGATGAATCCTTAGCACCGCTGAGAAGTACACCGATTTTAATGTTATCGTTTGTGATATCTGTATCAGTACCTTCAGTAAATGAGCAAGAAGCAAGGCTCATAAGCATAACAACTGCAAGTACAACAGCAAAAACTCTCTTAAACTTTTTCATTGTATAGGCCTCCTTGACCACAATATTATGAAACAATTATAAAGTATTTTAAAAGGAAAATCAAGGCATTTTTAAAAATAGAGCAAAAGAAGAACGATTTTTATTTGCAATTGGCAAAATATGTGATAAAATTGCAGTAAGGAGTTGATTTTATGAAGAAAACAGCAAAGACAATTGTCAGCATTTTACTGACAGTTGCAATGATTTTTTCGGTATGCATTCCTGCATTCGCTTCAGAACCGAAAACAGCATTTATTGTTGTGAGCGGTATGAATACCTTCCCGTTGAAATACAGCAACGGTGAACAGGCTTTCCCGCCGTCATCAGACAGTATAACAAAAATGGTATTTGAAGTGCTTCCTCCCGTTCTCTCTTTCCTTGTGACAAGCGACTACGATGCACTCGCTGACGGAATATTCCCTCCGCTTTCAGATGTTTTCGGTCCGCTTGCTTTTGACGAAAACGGCGACTCAATCAAAGACATTGACGGAACTCTTTTTGATTGCTCACTTGTAGGTATTGAAGAACCGTTTGTTGCAGGCGAATCAAATGAATTTGCAACAGTCCGTGCGGGTATCGACACATTCGGCCTTGAGAATACATATTTCTTCAACTATGACTGGCGTAAGGATCCCCTTGTTCACGCAGACAGACTTAACGCTTTTATTGAAAAAATCAAAGTTGAGGGTGACTATGACCGAATTGCTCTTGCCGCTTTCAGCATGGGCGGTACGGTTACCTGCTCCTACCTTTACAAATACGGCAGTGAGGACCTTGACACTATTATTATGTGTTCAACTGCATTCCAGGGTACATCATGTGTAGGCAGTCTTTTCTCTGCTGATTTCAGCCTCACTCTTTCCGCACTCTGGCACCGCCTTGCACTCCTCACACGCGACAACACCTGGACAAACGTTATTGACTACCTCGATGTAGTTCTTGAGGAATCAGGCTTTAACGGCGGTCTTGAGGGCTTTGCAAACGGTATAACCGATGCACTCAAGGGAAGAATCTATAATGAGCTTCTTATCCCTATTTTCGGCCATATGCCGGGTCTCTGGGCCCTTGTTCCCGATGTGAATTACATCGATGCAAAGGCTTGTATGCTCAATGGTACAGAAAGTGAAAAGCTTGTCAAAAGAATTGATGAGTACCACTACAATGTTCAGTGCAACGCAGAAAACCTTCTTAAGTCCGCAATGAAGGATACAAACATCTATATACTCGCACAGTATAACTGGCCGTCACTTCCGATAAGTGAATCCGTTTCCGTACGCAACACAGATAACCTCATCGATGCTGAATATGCAAGCGGCGGTGCAACCTGTGCAGAGCTTGGTGAAACACTCGGTGAAGATTATGTGCAGAAGATTCCGTCAGAGCATAATCACATTTCACTTGACAACCAGATTGACGCTTCAACCTGTATGTTCCCCGACCAGACATGGTTCTTCCGTGATATGGGTCACGTTGATTATCCGTACGGTGAGAGCACAGATTTCATTATGTGGCTTGCAACCAGCGAAAAGCAGCTTACTGTTTACGATAATGAGCAGTACCCGCAGTTTATGACTTACGATTACGATAATGCGAAGCTCTTGCCGCTTACTCAGGAAGCAATTGCCCCGACAACAGCAGACACAATTTTTGACGTACTTGAAAAGATTACCGTATTCATCTTTAAGGTAATTAACGACCTTATGGCAAATGTAATTAAATAATGAAGTAGAAAAGTCTTGCAGGAAAACTGCAAGACTTTTTTATTATCGGCAACAACAAATATAGAAAGAAAAAAACAACCACTCTATTGAGTGGTTGCTTTGATTATGTCGGCATCGCCTTATCTTCCCGGGCGGCTGCCCGCCAAGTATTTTCAGCACAGAAGAGCTTAACTACCGTGTTCGGTATGGGAACGGGTGGACCCTCTTCGCCATAAACACCGACTGTTGAGAGCTCATTTACTCTCGAACGCTTAGCTATTATACAACGGGTTTATGACTTTGTCAACACTTTTTTGAAAAAAATTCAAATTATTTTTCAAATACTTTTTCTATCTCACCAATGTAGATAAAATGGTAGTCTCCTGAGCCGTAGTTTGTTTCGATTGAAGGATCTATAAAGCCTGTATTATCCATTTTCTGTACTGCAATTTTGCGGCACTTTATAACAAGCTTTGCTTCTGACGGATATACGGCTTCACCGTCATACTCTGCATTGAGTCCTGCAAGAGCAGTTTTGTCGCAGTCTCTGCCCGATTTGCTGCCGCATATTTTAAGAGCATCCTTATATTCATTGTCAAAAAAGCTGACAGTAAAGTAATCGCTTTTATCCATAAACTCTCTGGTATATCTCTGAGGACGGATAAATGCGAAAACAACATCCTTGCCCCAGAGCTCACCTACACCGCCCCAGCTGATTGTCATTGTGTTCCACTTATCACCGTCTGCGGCAGAAACAAGTGCCCAATCGTCGGCAATCATCTTAACAAGGTTATCTTTAACCTCTCTTATATTCATCTCTTTCATACTATCACCTCAAAATATTTTATGAAACTCTTCTCTTAATCATTCCGACAACAGAGAAGCTAAGAAACGCAGCTGCATTGACTGCCACAACACTTGCACCCGCAGGCATTGAGTATGCAAACGAAACAAACAGACCGACAAAAAAGCACACTACAGATACGATTGCGGACGTTACAACTACATTTCTGAACGACCTGCAGACACGCATTGAAGTAAGTGCAGGGAAAATGACAAGGCTTGAAATAAGCATCGCTCCCATTATACGCATACCGATAACAATCGTTATTGCCGTTAAAAGAGAAATGAGTGTGTTGTAGGTTTTGGTTTTGGTTCCTGTTGCACGCGCAAAGCTTTCGTCAAATGTAACCGCGAAGATTTTGTTGTAAAAAACAACATAAAGCACAAGCACCGCAGCCGAAAGTATTATGCTGACTAAAACATCCGTATCACTCATCGCAAGTATACTGCCGAACATATATCCGTTTACATCGGAGTTAATGCCTGTTGTCATTGATGTTACGATTACACCGACAGCTAGTGCCGTGCTTGAAATAAGAGCTATTGCGGCATCGCCCTTGATCTTGCTGTTTTCGCTTATCTGCAAAAGCAGAAATGCGGCAATAACAACAATGGGAACAGACACGCTTAGCGGTGCAACATTCATCGCAAGTGCAATACACAATGCACCGAATCCGACATGCGACAGTCCGTCTCCGATCATTGAATAACGCTTGAGGACAAGAGTCACACCAAGCAACGCAGAGCAAAGGGCAACAAGTGCACCGACGATTATCGCACGCAGCATAAATTCATATTCAAACATACGGAAAAAGGTATCAAGCATTGCCGTCACCTCCGAAAATCCGTTTTGCCGCAGGGGTTTGCATATACTCCTGCGTTGTTCCGAAGAAATCGCCGTCGTGTTCCATTGAAAGAATTCTGTTAGCGTATTCCACAGAATTTCTGATATCGTGAGTTACCATTATAACCGTAACGCCGTGGTCACGGTTAAGGTGGGAAATGAGCTTGTACAGCTCGGCCGTTACAAAAGGATCAAGCCCCGTGGTAGGCTCGTCAAGAAGCAGAAGCTTTTGGGTTGCACACAACGCCCGCGCCATAAGCACTCGTTGCTGCTGACCGCCCGAAAGCTCGTTGAACGGCTTGTTTTTTATATCGTCAATACCCATAAGCACGATATTCTGCCGTGCAGTTCTTTTATCTTCTGCGGTGTAGAAAAGACGGAAGCCTTTTGTCTGTCTGCCGCTGAGAACAACCTCGCGCACACTTGCAGGGAAATCCTTCTGCACGTCCGTTCTCTGCGGAAGATAACCGATCTCACGCTTTGTTATACCCGAGAAGGTTATCGTTCCTGAATTGAGCTTCTGAAGGCCGAGAATGCCCTTAAGAAGTGTACTTTTTCCTGTGCCGTTCTCACCGACGATGCACAGAAAATCGCCTTCTTCAACATTGAAGGTGACACCATTGACTGCTCTTGTTGAGTCATAATTCATATAAACTTTTTCGCACGAAATCATACTCATCAGTTCAGTGCCTCCTTTAAGTTTTTATAGTTTTGCTTCATAAGTGAAAGATAGGTTTCCCCTCTTTCCATTTCATCTGCCGACACATTGTGGCAGGAATGAAGAAGCAACATCCTTGCACCTGTTTCAAGAGAAACCGCACGTGAAATTTTAGGCTCAGTAAGCTCCTCATAAAAAATTACGGGAATTGAATCCTCGTGAATTTTGTCTATTATTTTAGCCATAACCGCCGCACCCGGCTCTGTGTTATCCACACAGGAATCAAACGCTGCCGTAAATTCAAGTCCGAATTCCGACGCGAAGTTTTTTAATGCAAAACGCGATCCCGATACAATTTCCCTACGCTCTGACAAGTCAACAAGCGAATGAAAATCATTCTTAAGATTCAATATTTCCTCTTTGTATTCTGCTGCGTTCTTACTGTAGACAGAAGCATTTGCGCTGTCTTTTTCGCATAGCTTCTCTCCAATAAATTCAACCATCTGTGCAGCGTAGGAAAGGTTTGTCCAGATGTGTTCGTCAATCTGACACTCCTGCGTATGCTCACCGTGGTGTGAATGGTCGTGAGAATGGATATCTATGCCGATACCCTCAGCAATACCTACAGCGTCAACCTGCGTGTTTTTAACAGAAGACAGTATCCGTGTAACCCAGGTTTCTGTATTTTCGCTGACATAAAAGAAAACGTCAGCATTTTCAAGCTTTATAATATCCGACGGTGTCGGCTCGTACGAGTGGCTTTCGACTCCCGGAGGTAAAAGCATAATCACATTTGCCTTGTCACCGACAATCTGCCGTACAAAATCATACGGTGCAAATATCGTTGTTACCACAGTCAGTCTGCCGTCATCCTCGGGCTGACGCGCACCGCACCCTGCAAAGCTCAGACATAAAAGTACCGTCACAAGACAAACAGACAGTATTCGCTTAAACATTTTCTGCCTCCCTGCAATTTTTACAGATGCCGTAAAGGACTGTTTTTTCGGGTCTTATTTCAAAGCCGTGATGACCTGAAATGTGTGAGGATACCTCATCGAGATATTCACACTGAACGTGCAGAAGCTCACCGCAACTTGAACATTTAAGGTGGTAGTGTGAATGGCAGGAATGCGACTTACCTATATATTCGAAGCAAGCACTAGTCCCCTCTTCGATAACATACTTGCGCACCTCACCAGCTCGGATGAGCTTATCAAGATGGCGGTAAACGGTTGCCTTCCCGACCTTTTTGCCTTCTTTTTCAGAAAGCTTTATGATATCGTCAGCTGTAAAATGCTTGCCTGCCTCGGACTTTAAAATATTCAAAATCAGTTCGCCCTGCTTTGTGTTATATGAATTTTCCATATCTGCACCTCTGAATACAATATGTATATGAATATGAAACTGAAACTCAATTTCATATTTTACTGTTTTTTTTTATATTTGTCAACCGAAAAATGTCGATTTTGACAACTGTAGCAAAATAATGTATACTGTAAAACGGTGATTATATGAAGCGGATTTTATCGGTTTTGCTTTTAATTCTTGCTATTATCGGACTTTGCTCGTGCGGGAATAAAAAAAGCACCGTTATTCTTGATAACAGTGAAAAAAGCTATTTTGTTGATTTCTACACAGAGGGCGACAGCGTTTATATCGAATGTGTGCTGAACATTTACAGTGGATCTGACACTGAAGCTACAATCGGTGCAGTTGATACTGACAATGTAAAAAGCGGTCTTCTTAAATCCCCTGCCCTTACAGGAATCGACAAAAGCGATATGGATGAAACCTTCAGCCTTTTAGCCGGCGAAAACGAGGTAACCGTTCTGTTTAAGGGTGAATATGCCGGCATTTTCAACATTGACAAAAGGGAGATACCAAGATTTATTGATATCACCGCAAAATAGGAGGTGCTCAGATGAAATCGTTTTTGCTGAAAATTTATAATAGGCTTTACTATGTTCCGAAGCATATCAGTTACTTCTTTTTCAGTATAATCAACTTTATCGTCCAAAAAACGAAGAAGCCTCCGAAAGTTATGAGCATTGATGAAACTATGGATTACATCATCAACAACCGTGTTTCCATCGCACGATTCGGTGACGGTGAGATTAAGCTTGCTGCCAACAAGGATATTTCTTTTCAGAAATCATCACCTGAGCTTGCAAGCCGTATGCAAGAGGTGCTCGGTGCTGACGGCAAGGGTTTTCTGCCCTGTATTCCGAGCTTTTTTGATTATGATTCTGAGATCACCGAGGAAGTAAATGAGCATTGGAAAACACATATGAACCGTTACAGATATGTGTGGTATAAATACACAAAGCCTGATATCTTATACGGCAACTCATTTATTTCAAGATTTTATGTTGAGATAAACGATAAATCATCAGCGGCAAAAAGATTTGAAAAATTAAGACAAATCTGGGACGGTCGTAACATTGTTATTGTTGAGGGTGAGCAAAGCAGACTCGGTATCGGAAATGATTTGTTTGACAACGCCAAATCAATTAAACGCATACTATGTCCCGTGCGTAACGCCTATGAAAAATACAACGAGATTTTTGAAGCATCAAAAAAACACGGCAACAGAGATGTGATGTTCATTCTTGCCGTCGGTCCTACAGCTACCGTACTTGCCTACGATCTTTTTAAATGCGGCTTTCAGGCGATAGATATCGGACATGCTGATATCGAATATGAGTGGTTTCTGGCAGGAGCCACAACCAAGCAGCCTGTTAAAAACAAATTTGTAAACGAGGCGGGAGAAGGCAACAGAGTTGCAGATATTACCGATCAAAAATATCTTTCAGAAATAATTGAACACATATAAAAAGACAGCCATTCGGTCGAATGGCTGTCTTTGATTTTATTTAAGCACGATTTCATCGTTTTCGACATCTACCGTTATTGAGGTTACGGGAGTGTCGATGCTGTCGATAATCTTTGTTGCGATCTTATCCTCTACCCTGCGACGGATTTCGTTACGCAGATCACGGGCACCTCGTGAACCGCCTACTGACTTTGCAGCAAGGAAGCTGACTGCTTCATCTGTATATGAGAAGCTGATTGCCTTATCCTGCATCGGGCCCTTGAATTCGTCAAGCATAAGAACTGCAATTTTCTTGAATGCTTCCTCATCAAGGTCATTGAATACCACTATCTCGTCAACTCTGCCGATAAATTCGGGACGAAGGAATTCCTTAAGAGCCTTCATCGCACGGTCTTTACTTGCATCGCCCTTGGTCTTTGCAAAGCCGAGTGCACCCTCACCGCGGCTGCTGCCGGCATTTGAAGTCATAACAATGACTGTGTTCTCAAAGCTGACTGTTCTGCCCTGAGCATCGTTGATTTTGCCTTCATCAAGAATTTGAAGAAGGATGTTCATAACATCGGGATGAGCCTTTTCAATCTCATCAAAAAGAAGCACGGAATACGGCTTGCGGCGTACTTTTTCGGTAAGCTGTCCTGCCTCGTCATAACCGACATAACCCGGAGGCGAGCCGATAATTCGGGACACAGAGTGCTTTTCCATAAACTCTGACATATCAAGACGGATAAGTGTTTCGGGTGTATCGAAAAGCTCGTTTGCAAGCTGTTTTACAAGCTCGGTTTTACCGACACCTGTCGGACCGACAAAGATAAATGATGACGGTCTGCGGCGGGGGCTTATCTGGATTCTGCCGCGGCGGATTGCCATTGATACAACATCAACAGCCTCATCCTGACCGATGATTTTTGCCTTGAGCTTTTTGTCAAGGTCGGCAAGTCTGCGAAGATCACTTTCTACAATCTTCTGTGCAGGAATGCCCGTCCAGAGCTGAATAACTCTTGCAAGATCTTCCTCTGTAACGGGAGAATTTTCAACAAGAGGAATGAGCTGATTGATGCGTGTTTCACACTGAATAAGCTCCGCCTTTACCTTTGCGATAGCCTCATAATCGGGATTCTCTGTCTCTTCCATAAGAGCCTGCTCACGGATGATGAGGTCAGCTTTCTGATTGAGCTTATTCTCATATTCACTGATATTCTTATTGCGAAGATTTGCACAGGTGCAAGCCTCATCAAGAAGGTCAATTGCCTTGTCCGGCAAAAATCTGTCGTTGATAAAACGCTCAGAAAGGGTTACCGCTGTATGCACAAGGTGGTCGCTGATCTGCACCTTATGGTAGTCCTCGTAATAGTTCTTGATGCCTACAAGCATATTGTAAGTGTCTTCGATAGACGGCTCCTCGACCTTTACGGGCTGAAGTCTTCTTTCAAGTGCAGCATCCTTTTCGATGTACTTTCTGTACTCAGTAAAGGTGGTTGCACCTATAATCTGCACCTCGCCTCTTGAAAGGGCAGGCTTTAAGATGTTGGCAGCATTCATAGCGCCCTCGGAATCTCCGCCCGTACCAACAAGATTGTGTACCTCGTCGATAAAGAGGATAATGTTACCTTCACTCTTTACCTCTTCAACAAGACCCTTTACTCTTCCCTCAAACTGACCGCGGAACTGTGTTCCTGCAACAAGAGAGGTAAGATCAAGAAGATGAATTTCCTTGTTGGCAAGCTTCGCGGGAACATCACCGCTTGCAATTCGTAATGCAAGGCCTTCTGCAATTGCGGTTTTACCTACACCCGGCTCACCGATAAGGCAGGGATTATTCTTTGAACGGCGGCAAAGAATCTGAATTGTACGGTAGATTTCATTGTCTCTGCCGATGATTCTGTCAATTTTGCCGTCACGAGCCTTGGCCGTGAGATTGGTACAGTAAAGCGGAAGGAACTTTCTTTTTTTATGGTTCTTTTCGCCTTTTTTCTTTTTGGTTTTATTTTCCTGAGGGTCTTCGTCCACATCGGTGAACTGTTTGCCGTCATCCTCTTCTTTAGGCATAAAGTTCTGCATAAATGGGAAAGTCGGAACTCCGCCCGGTTCAAAGCCTTCACCGTTATCTCCCATTCCCATCATAGCGCCGAACTGCTCGCTCATTGCCTCGTAGTCATCCTCGGTAATACCCATATTTTCCATCATCTGCTTAATGGGACCTGTTGACTCCATCGCACATTTAAGGCACAAGCCCTCCTGCTTTGAGCTTTTATCACCATCCATACGGGTCATAAAAATCACGGCAGGTCTTATGCCGCATTTACTGCACATAATTTGTTTCATATATTTCTCCTAAACTTTTGCTGACTTTTTGCTTTTTACTTCTTGCTGAAGTATTTTTCCTTAAACTGCTTGTAGGTTGTCGGCAGATAGCTGACAAATGCAATAATACAAAGAATTGCTGAAAGAGCAACAACAACTACAAGAAGTGCCTCGGGAATTGTCCAAAGTGAATTGAATGCACCTACATCGGGAGCAAATGCAAACAGGAAAATCATAACCGCATAGAAAACGAAGGTTGATGCTTTTCCCCAAATTTCAGCTGCAGACGGACGAAGACCGATAGCAACCATAAATGCACCGAAAACAACCATAACAATTTCCTTAATAATAAAGATAAGGAAAATCCAGCTGAATGTCTTGACAAGCTCAACATCACTTGAGCTGAACTTGATGTAAAGTAAAACAGCGATTGTAACCTGTGTAAGCTTGTCCGCAACGGGGTCAAGCATCTTGCCGAGGTCACTTATCTGGTTAAACTTACGTGCGATCTTACCGTCAATAAAATCTGAAAATCCTGAAAGAAAGAGAACGAAAACCGCCCAGATAACTTCGTCGTTAAAAAACAGTACCGCAAAAATAGGTATCATAATAATTCTTGCAAATGAAATCCAGTTAGGAATGGTATTCCAGTTTTTAAATAAATCCTTAAACATAAATCTTTCTCCTTTATTTTAAAGCTTCGATGCCTTCAAGCACTTTTTCGTCAGAAAGAACCGCCTGAACTATCACCGAGTTTTCGACTGCGTTAACAAACTCTGCCTTATAAACAACATGTGATGCAATCTGCAGGGCGAAGCAAAGAATAACTACAACAATACCGCCGCACAATGCACCGAGAAGTCCGCCGAGTAATTTGTTTGCCTGTTTTAAAACGGGAAGCTTAAAGAATCTGTTGATAATTGAAACTGCCCAGTTAAGAAGGAAGGAAAGTACCACAAAGCATATAACGGTTATTATGAGCTTTGCTATGTAACGCTCTGTTCCGGAAAAGAGCTTTGTATTACTGAAAACCCAATCGGTTACAGCACCTGACATTCCTCTTGAAAATACGATTGAAAGGAAAAATGCAACAAAGTTAAGTATTGTTTTTGCAAAGCCTTTTGTAAAATACTTGATTGTAAGCGCCAGGAAAATTACCGCTAAAATGATATCAATAATATACTCTGCCAAAATATCACCTCATTAATCCGTTCCCCTCGTGTCATAGCAATAAAGACCCGAGGTTGTTAAAACATATGTCTTTGAGCCGTCAACAGCAACCCTTACGGGTTCACCTTTAAAGTTTATTATGCCGACCTGCTTGCCATTTTTACTATAGGTTCTTACCTCATTATCAAAAAGTACGGCTGTGTATTTTTCGTCGCAGTCAACCCACTTCATCTCTTTGTTGAAGCTTACGCTGAACTGTTCCTTGTTCTTGTTTGAGTAAACCTTGAGCTCTGAAAGAGATTCACTTGCATATCTTGAAAGAACAATCGCGTTTCTGCCCTTAGGTGTAACACAGGAATTATAAATTGCATTTGAGCCAAAGCTCATATCGTCTTTTCTGTCGGTATTATTCTTGATGTAAGATCGGAGATTGTTGCCGATTACAAGAAGATTATTACTCTTTATGTAGTCAACCTTAATGATTGTTGTACCCGCATATTCGTGGCAGGAAACATAATCCTCAGACTTAAAATCGAAAACATAAAGCTTTGAATTGATTTTTCCGTCCGCTGCATCAATAACAGAAACCGCAACAAACTTGCCGTTATCGGAAAGTGAGATATCAGTAATTCTTTCTGTCTTGGTTTTCCAGATAAAAATCTCCTCGTGTCTGCTGTTGTAAACAGTGAGTACGGACTGAGTACTGTCGCCGTAAGTGCCGAGTGCATAGTTGCCGCTTTTTCCGATTGCCGCAGCAGTGATTTTTCCTGTTGCTTCGGCCTCATAGGTAATTTCCGAACCGGTCTGCAAACGGTAATTTGCAGATGCAAGGTCATAAACAATAAGCTTTGATTCCTTGATTTTCATCGCCGGATTCTGATATTTATGCTCATGCGGCATAATTTCTTTTGCCGTCTGATTAAGCACCGTGGTTTTATTATCTGTAAGAATATGAAGATTGGAATTGTTTATTCTTAAATCTTTAACGCTTAAAGCATCTATACTGTAAGGATAACCGTCACCTGCACCAAGTCCGATAAAATAAGCTTTTACATTATCTGCCATAGTGCGGATTGTCATTCTGCCGAAGGTCTGAGCCGCGGTAAAAACCAGAAGCAAAGCCAACACCGAGACAATTACGACAGTAATAATCCTGCCGCCTTTTTTGCTTACAGTCTTTTTGGGATTATTATTCTCCTGCACACTGATACCTCCCATAATTTACTCTGTTAAGGTAGAGTCCCTGCGGCGGAGCTGTCCTGCCCGCAAGTTTTCTGTCCTTACTGTCTATTATATCATTAAGTTTGTCTTTTTCTATTTTATTTTCTGAAATTTCTATTAACGTTCCCACCATTATACGCACCATGTTGTAAAGAAATCCGTCCGCCTCAACCGTAAAGGTAACCTCTTCACCGTTACGGCTGACAGAAAAAGATTTAACATTGCGCACGGTGTCCTCAACAGTGCTGCCCGTTGAGCAAAAGCCTTTAAAGTCGTGCTTACCTACAAACGCCTGAGCTTGTTCATTGAGAAACACCTCGTCAAGCTTATTCTTATAATGCCAGGCATAAGAAGTGAGAAACGGATTTTTATAGCTTGCATTCCACACCCTGTAGACATACTGCTTTGTAACACAGTCATAACGTGCGTGGAAATCACAATCAACTTCCTCGACTGATTTTACACAGATGCTGTCCGGAAGCACCGCATTGAGCGCACCCTGAAAGCGGTAGCAATCAATAGGATTTTCTGTTCTGATATTACAACAGAAATCATTGGCGTGAACGCCTGCATCCGTTCGGCTGCAGCCTGTTACATTCTCACGCACACCGAGGATTTGTTCAACAGCATCCTGCAGGGCCTCCTGTACGGTTATTCCGTTGGGTTGTACCTGCCATCCGTGAAAGGATGCACCATCATACATAAGACGCAAAAGCAGATTTCTCATCTGACAAGCACCGCCTTGAAGAAAATGTTAAGCACAACGATACCTAAAATAAGCAAAGCAACAATAAGCAATGCGATAAAATCACGCGCCTGAAGCTTCATCTGCTTCATTCTTGTTCTGCCAGGTCCGCCTGTATAGCAACGGCAGTCCATTGCGTCGGCAAGCTCGTAGGCACGTCTTATGGATGAGACGAAAAGCGGTACGATTATCGGCACAAGTGCCTTGACTCTGTCAACGATATTACCGTCATCAAGGTTTGCACCTCTCGCCTTCTGTGCGTTTGTGATACGGTCAATTTCGTCAATAAGAGTCGGGATAAATCTTAATGCAAGTGTCATCATCATTGCAAGTGTTGAAACAGGAATTTTAAAAAGCTTTAACGGAGAAAGAAGCTTTTCAATGGCATCTGTAAGCATTGTCGGTGTTGTTGTGTAAGTAAGCATTGAGCTGATTACAACAAGGCAGACTATTCTGACCGCCATAAAAATTGCCGTGAATATACCGTTTGATGTAATGTGTATAAACTTCCAGTCAATAAGCGGTGTGCCGCCCTTGATATAAAAAATATTAAGCACTGAGGTGAACAGAACAATGATTGCTATCGGCTTTATGCTTTTGAGCACCATTCTGACAGGTACCTTTGAAATAAGCACCACCGCAAAGGTAAACAAAACCATAAGTGCAAGTGCCGGAAAGCTTTTGCATATAAAGATTGAGACAATGAATGCAAGTGTAAGTATTATTTTTACCCTCGCATCAAGTCTGTGCAGAACAGAGTTGCCGATGAAATACTGTCCGATTGTTATATCCTTAATCATACACCGACACCTCCTTTTGAGAGGATTATCTCTGCTGCCTTTTCGACCGTATAGGCAGAGCCTAAATCACAGCCGTTTTTCTTAAGAATTTCAAAAACCTTTGAAACCTGCGGAATGTTAAGACCGATTTTACGAAGCTCCTCACTGTGTGAGTAAACCTCATCAACAGTGCCGTACATCTCCACACGGGAATTGTTCATAACAAGAACCTTTGTTGCAATTTTTGCAACATCCTCCATACTGTGTGAAACAAGCAACACCGTGCTGCCTGTTCTTTCACGGTAGGATTTGATCATATCGAGTATTTTATCTCTGCCCTTCGGGTCAAGACCTGCCGTCGGCTCGTCAAGAATAAGTACCTTCGGCTGCATTGCAATTACACCTGCGATTGCAGCACGGCGCTTTTCGCCGCCGGAAAGATCAAACGGAGATTTTTCAAGAAGCTCTCTTTTAAGTCCGACATATTCTGCGGCAATAATAACTCTTTTTTGAATTTCATCCTCCGAAAGGCCCATGTTTTTAGGTCCGAAGGATATATCCTTATAAACTGTTTCTTCAAAAAGCTGATATTCGGGGTATTGGAAGCACAGACCTACCTTGAAGCGTGCCTCTCTTGTGGCCTTTTTATCTGCCCAGATATCCTTGCCGTCAACGAAAATCTTGCCCTCTTCAGGCTTTAATATTCCGTTAAAATGCTGCACAAGGGTACTTTTACCTGAGCCTGTGTGACCGATAATGCCGACAAGCTCCCCTTCTTCAATATCAAGATTTATATCATAAATAGCCTTCGACTGGCTCGGCGTCCCCTTGTTATAAAGATGAGTAACGCCTCTTGCTGAAAGTATAGGCATCACTTCACCTCCAATGCAGACAGAATCGCCTCGGCACATTCTTTTTCATCAAGAATGTTATCAGGGATATCAAGTCCTGCTTTTCTTAATCTGTATGCAAGCTCAGTCGCCTGCGGTACATCAAGACCGAGCGACTTTAACTGTTCAACATTTTTAAACACATCGCGCGGTACACCGTCAAGCACAATTTCGCCCTTATCCATAACCACAACACGGTCAGCCTTTACAGCCTCGTCCATATAATGCGTTATAAGAATTACCGTAATTCCGCGTTCTTTATTAAGCATCTGTATGGTGTCCATAACCTCCTGCCTGCCGTGAGGGTCAAGCATTGCGGTAGGCTCGTCCATAACGATACATTTTGTGTTCATCGCAATTATACCGGCAATTGCAACACGCTGCTTCTGTCCGCCTGACAGACGATGAGGCTCACGGTCACGGAATTCGTACATTCCGACAGCCTTGAGAGCATCGTCAACACGCTTACGGATTTCGTGCGGGGGTACACCGAGATTTTCGGGACCGAAGGCAACATCGTCCTCAACAATTGTTGCAACGATCTGATTGTCGGGATTCTGAAAAACCATACCTACCGTACGGCGTACATCTGTTACCTTTTCATCCTCAGATGTGTCTAATCCGTCAACCGTAACCTTGCCCGATGACGGAACAAGGATACCGTTAATAAGCTTGGCAACGGTTGATTTGCCGCATCCGTTGTGACCAAGAACAGCAAGAAACTGACCTTCGGGCACACAGAGGTTAAAGCCATCCACAACTTGTGTGGCGGCCGTATCCTCTTCGCCTGCCTCGTAGGCAAATGAAACATCATCAAATTTTATGATAATTTTATCGTCCATAATTACCTCTGCCAAATAGCCGATGCTCCGCACGGAAGCACCATTCCCGTCTGTGTTACAGGTAAGCCGATTTCGCTGCAGGAAAGCTTACCGCCAAACTTCGGGGTGATGATTGAACCTAAGATATATTCCATAACTGCGGGTGAAAGTCCCGTTGTGTATGAATTTATAAGCACCATAAGCGGATCGTCCGAAAGGACATTTGAGCACAAGTCCACAAAGTCGTAAATCTCGTCCTCGAGCTTCCAGACCTCACCGCCCGGACCTCTGCCGTATGACGGAGGATCCATAATGATAACATCGTATTTATTGCCTCTGCGGATTTCACGCTGAACAAATTTTATACAGTCGTCAACAATCCATCTGACAGGCTTGTCGCTGACATCTGATGCAACGGCATTTTCCTTTGCCCAGGCAACCATACCCTTCGATGCATCAACGTGAACAACCTGCGCCCCTGCCTTGAGGCAGGCAACGGTTGCGCCGCCTGTATAGGAGAAAAGATTGAGAACCTTTATCGGTCTGCCTGCGTTTCTGATAAGCTCTGCAGTATAGTCCCAATTGACAGCCTGCTCCGGAAAAAGACCGGTATGCTTGAAGCCCATTGTTTTGACATTGAAGCTCAGGTCACCGTAATTGATACGCCATGCATCGGGAGTCTTTTTGAGCACCTCCCAATGTCCGCCGCCCGATGAAGAGCGGTTGTAACGCGCATGGGCATTTTTCCATAATGGATGATTCTTGGGAGTCTGCCATATTACCTGAGGGTCAGGACGAATGAGTATAACATTACCCCAGCGTTCAAGCTTTTCACCGTCTGAACAGTCGAGCAGTTCATAATCTTTCCAACCGTCCGCAATTCTCATTTTGACATCCTCCTATCATCCAGAGCTTTTTATAGCTTAAATAAGTCTTTCTTTTACAACCTCGGCAATTTCTTCGGCAAGAGTCTGGATTTTTTCTTTATCCTTACCCTCAAGCATTACGCGGACAAGAGGCTCTGTTCCCGAAACGCGGACAAGCACTCTGCCGTCTTCGCCAAGCTCACGCTCGGCACTTTCAATTGCCTTTTTAATTTCAATATCCTTGCTGTAGCGTGCTTTACCCATTTGTGAAACACGCACATTTATAAGCACCTGCGGGAAAACTGTCATTTCTGCCGCAAGCTCGGAAAGCTTTTTGCCCGTGCGCTTCATAACAGCGAGGAGCTGAATTGCAGTAAGCTGACCGTCACCCGTTGAAGCATAGTCAAAGAAAATGACGTGACCTGACTGCTCGCCTCCGATTTTGTAATTATTTTCTTTCATATTCTCAAGGACGTATCTGTCACCGACCTTGGTTGTTTCAACCTTGATGCCGTTATTTTTACAAAACTCGAAAAAGCCCATATTACTCATAACGGTTACCACTGCCGTGTCGGAGCCAAGAACGCCTCGTTCTTTCATATTTTTTGCGCAGATTGCGATAATCTTATCGCCGTCCACGATATCACCGTTTTCGTCAACAGCAAGCATTCTGTCTGCATCACCGTCAAAGGCAAAACCTACATCACATCTGTATTCCTTTACAAAATGCTGAAGACCCGCAAGACTTGTTGAGCCGCACTCGCGGTTGATGTTGATACCATTTGGGATTGACGACTTTATAAAGCTGTCCACACCAAGCTCTGTAAACAGGTCGGGTGCAGTCACGCTTGCCGCACCGTTTGCACAGTCGAGTGCAACTCTGTATCCGGAAAAATCAAGATCCTCAACCGTTGACATAAGATGACGCGTGTAATCAAATGCAGGCATTTCCGAGGTACGGATTCTGCCGACATCGGCACCGATTTTTATCGGTGGCTGTGTTACACCGTCAAGGATAATCGCTTCAATTTTTTCTTCAAGCTCGTCGGGAAGCTTATATCCGTCAGCCTGAAAAATTTTAATTCCGTTATATTCACAAGGGTTGTGTGAAGCGGTAATCATAACCGCCGCATCATATTCGTACTTCTTTACAAGGAAAGCTACTGCAGGTGTGGGAAGAACACCTAACTGCATAACATCCGCACCGACAGAGCAAAGGCCTGCCGTAATTGCAGATGAGAGCATATTTGAGGAAATTCTTGTGTCCATACCGATCATAACTCTCGGTCTTTTTTTATTTTCGTCAATGAGAACCATTGCCGCTGCACGTCCTATTTGCATTGCAAGCTCACATGTAAGCTCTGAATTCGCAACGCCTCTTGCTCCGTCTGTACCGAATAATCTGCCCATAACAAATCTCCTTAAATAAAGTCAAAATTTATAAGTCAAATTTCTGCTGTTCTGCCAGGGGAATAGGATTTGCTGTTGCACCGCTTTGCTCAGGAACAGGTAAACCTAAATGCTTATAAGCCGCAGGTGTTACCACTCTGCCTCGCGGTGTTCGTGAAAGGAAGCCTATCTGCATAAGATAAGGCTCACAAACGTCTTCAATTGTTATTGCTTCCTCGCCGATTGCTGCCGCAATCGTTTCAAGACCTACAGGACCTCCGTTATAATTTCTTATCATAGAGGTAAGAAGCAGCCTGTCTATTGAGTCAAGTCCCAGGGGGTCAACCTCAAGCCTGTTCAATGCTAAATCTGCGTTTTCTCCCGTAATGACACCGTTGCCGAGAACCTGTGCAAAGTCGCGCGAACGCTTCAAAAGGCGGTTTGCAATTCGCGGTGTACCTCTTGAACGCGATGCAATCTGCAACGCACCGTCTTCGTCGATGTCTATTTTCAGAATGCCTGCACTTCGTTTAACGATGCTTGAAAGCTCATCGGGTGAGTAAAGCTCAAGACGGAGAATAACACCGAATCGGTCACGCAGAGGTGCACTCAGCTGACCTGCACGGGTCGTTGCACCGACAAGAGTAAACTTGGGTAAATCGATTCTGATGCTTCTTGCCGACGGACCCTGACCGATGATAATATCAAGAGCATTATCCTCCATTGCAGGATAAAGAACCTCTTCAACACTTCTGTTCATACGGTGAATTTCGTCGATAAAGAGCACATCACCCTCGTTAAGATTGGTAAGAAGTGCCGCTAAATCCTTCGGCTTTTCGATTGCGGGGCCTGATGTTACACGGAAGCTTACGCCCATTTCATTGGCGATGATGCCTGCAAGTGTAGTTTTACCGAGACCCGGAGGTCCGTAAAGTAAAACGTGATCAAGAGGCTCGCCTCTGTGTTTTGCCGCTTCAATATAAATCGAAAGATTTTCCTTTGCTTTCGACTGGCCGATGTATTCGTCAATCGTCCTCGGGCGGAGCTGACGCTCAACATCTGAATCCATATCGAGATATTCGGGAGCGACTATTCGGTTTTCATAATCCATTTCGTCCATACGAATACCTCCTTATATAAGAGATTTAAGAGCAATACGGATAAGCTCTTCAACAGGAAGTGACTTGTCAAGCTTACCGACTGCCGCAGCAGCCTCCGAACGGCTGTATCCGAGCTGAATGAGAGCTTCGATTGCCTCTGAAAGGTCTGCGGAGGTGTCTGCCGACTGAATTGCCGCAACAACATCTGACTGCTCTGCCGTAAGGTCTGTTGAAAATTTGTTTTTGAGTTCAAGCACAATTCGCTGTGCAATTTTTGCACCGACACCCTGTGCTTTTGTGATTGCTTTAACATCACCCGAAGCAATGCTGAGTGCAAGCTGATCGGGGGTTAAAACCGAGAGGATTGCAAGTGCCGCCTTAGGACCGACACCCGAAACGGTGATAAGCTGCTTGAAAGCATCAAGCTCGTTTCTTGTATAAAAGCCGTAAAGCTCCATCGCATCCTCACGGACATTCATATAAGTAAAAACTGTTGTCTGTGCACCCTTCTGCCCAACCTTCTGCATTGTGTTCATGGTTGAAAAACAGAAAAACGCAACTCCGCCGCACTGAATGGCAAAGCCGTTAGGCTCAACGGTTACAATCTCACCTGTTAATGAATATATCATCGTTTCTCACCTCTTTGTATTATCATCAATAGTATTTTTTCAGTTTGCCGACGAGCGAGCCGCTTGTATGAGCGTGACATATAGCCATTGCAAGGGCATCGGCTGTATCGTCGGGCTTCGGCACCTTATCGAGCTTAAGCATCATGCGCATCATTTCCTGCACCTGCTTTTTCTCGGCTCTGCCGTAGCCGACAACACTCTGCTTGACCTGCAAGGGCGTGTACTCTGCGATCTCAAGACCGTGCTTCTGCGCGGCAAGGACTATCACTCCCCTCGCCTGTGCAACATCGATAACTGTTTTGGCATTTGTGTTATAGAACAGCTTTTCAATCGCCATAACATCGGGCTTATATTTTGAAATAAGCACATCAAGCTCGTCGTAAATAATCTGCAATCTGCGGTTGAACGGCATACCTGCAGGGGTAGTGACCGCACCGTAGTGAATGATTGTAAAGTGGTTGTTGCTGTATTCAAGAATACCGTAGCCTACGATAGCGTAGCCCGGGTCAATTCCGAGAATAATCATTTACGGTACTCCTTTCAGGTTAGTTTATATCAGAAATCCAATCAAAGTATTCCTGACAATTCTCTGACATAAAGACAGCCTTGTCTTCACTTAACTGTGAATAGTCGACCTGTTCTTTGGTCTGAAGCGGATAATCATCATAAGCATCGACAATTTCACGGTTTGTAACAACAGCTAAAATGTAATCACCAAAGGTAACTCCTAACACTGCAACAGAAACAAGAAATACAGCAAGAATAATTGCTATAATTATCTTTTTCATACAATCACCTTATTTATCGTACTTTGACTCTCTTTCACGGATCATCAATTTGGTCGGTGTGCCTTCGAGTCCGAATACCTCACGGATCTGGTTGTCAATATAACGCTGATAGCTGTAATGGAAAAGGTCTTTTCTGTTGACAAAGCAGACGAATGTCGGCGGACGTGTTGAAGCCTGAGTCATATAGTAAATCTTAAGGCGTCTGCCCTTATCTGTCGGGGGCTGAACTCTTGCAGTTGCTTCTGCAAGCACGTCATTGAGCTTACCTGTTGAAATTCTCATTGCATTCTGCTCATCAACAAACTTGATAAGCTCGAAAAGTCTGTCAAGTCGCTGACCTGTTTTTGCCGAGATAAAGATAATCGGCGCATAGGACATAAACGAGAAATCGTTCATAAGCTTTTTACGGTATGAGTCCATCGTTTTGCCGTCTTTTTCGACTGCATCCCACTTATTGACCGCTATGATACAAGCCTTGCCGAGGTCGTGCGCAATGCCCGCAACCTTGGAATCCTGCTCCGTAAAGCCTTCCTGTGCGTCAATCATAATAACGCACACAGTCGCACGCTCGACAGCCATTCTTGCACGGATTACACTGTATTTTTCGATAGCCTCGTCGATCTTGCTCTTTCGTCTGATACCTGCTGTATCAATAAAAACAAAGCTGCCGTGGCTGTTTTCGATGAGGGTGTCCGTTGCATCACGGGTTGTGCCTGCGATATTTGAAACAATAACGCGTTCCTCACCTGCAATAGCATTGATGAGTGAGGATTTGCCGACATTTGGTTTACCGATAACCGCTACCTTGATGCGTTCATCTTCACCTTCTGATTCTTCCTCCTCGGGGAAATGCTTGATAACCTCATCGAGCAAATCGCCCGTGCCGTGACCATGAACAGCCGAAACCTGAATCGGATCACCTAAGCAAAGGTTATAAAACTCATAAAATTCAAGCGGAGGCTCGCCGATCTTGTCGCACTTATTAACACAAAGAACAACAGGCTTTCCGCTGCGCTGAAGCATTGCCGCAACCTCTTCATCCGTTGCAACAACGCCTGTTGTCATATCTGTTACCATAACGATAACATCTGCGCTGTCGATAGCAAGCTGTGCCTGACGGCGCATCTGTGAAAGAATGATATCATCCGAATGAGGCTCTATACCGCCTGTGTCAACAAGCAGAAAGTTATGGTTAAGCCATTCGCAGTCACCGTAAATTCTGTCACGGGTAACGCCCGGAGTGTCATCAACAATTGAAAGACGCTGACCGCAAAGTTTATTGAAAAGCGTTGATTTGCCGACATTCGGTCTGCCGACAACAGCTACGATAGGTCTTGCCATATTATACCTCCTCTTTACCTAAAATATTACATAATAACACATACCCGTCGCTTTCAACGGGAGTAACTTTTGTTTTGAGCTTTTCGTTCAGCTCCTCAATACTCATATCATCAAGGAACAAATCGCCCTCTCTTCGCAGGGAAACAGCAGGAATAAGCACCTCGTCAGAAAGCTCAGTGTCTGAGAGTGCATTGTAAATATCGTTTCCGCAGAGAAGTCCTGCAACGGTGATGGTCTCACCGAAGAGCTTGTTTTCTATTTTAACCACATTGATGCGGAGATTCTGCACCTTTGATTTGGCTTTGTCGGCAATGTACTTAATAAGCTCATAAGCCGCAACACCCGTTGCCATTGTTATCTTGCGCTCCGAGGGTAAGGAATAACCGTCAGGCAGTTCATTTATTGCTTCGTCGAACTCTTTTTTCAGCAAGGACCACATTCCGACACCGTTTTCAAGCTGCGGAAATTCGCCGTATCTGTCGCATTCGGGCAACGGCAAGCCTGCATTGAGATAGAACTCGTCCGCTGCAAAAGCAATATTCATATTATTATAACATAAAAAAGCAGAATTGTAACTATCTATTCTAAAAATTACGTCCAAAGATTGCTCTTTTGTGAAAGGATTCAGGTTAGTTAATCCGTCGCGGTGGCAGGTAAGCCCTACAGGCACAGCCGCAATACTCTGAACAGCAGGATAAAGCTTGCCCAACTCCTCAAGAGAAAAGCTGAGCTCTTCACCGTCGTTGTATCCCGGACAAAGCACAAGCTGAGTATTTATCTTGATACCTGCATCTGCAAGGCGCTTAAGGTATCCGAGCACCTTACCTGCACGCTTATTACCCATCATCTTTACACGGAGATCGGGATTCATGGTGTGAACAGACACATTCACGGGGCTGATATGCATTTCAATAATGCGGTCAATATCCTTGTCTCCAAGATTTGTAAGCGTGATATAGTTGCCGAAAAGGAAAGAAAGACGAGCATCGTCATCCTTGAAATACAGGCTCTCGCGCATACCCTTCGGCATCTGGTCAATAAAGCAGAAAATACAGTTGTTTGCGCACGGACGCTGTTTATCCATAAGGTATGTTTCGAACTCAAGTCCTGTTTCACCGTAGCAGTGCTTGAGTCTTACCTTACGCAGCCTTCCGTTAGGCTTCTCGATAACAAGGTCGAGCACATCCTCATCAATATAAAACTGATAGTCAAGCACATCACGGATTTCGTGACCGTTAACGGACACAAGCTTACTGCCCGCTCTGACAAAATGTCTTGAAGCAGGTGAATGTGGTTTTACAGATGAGATTAAAACAGCCATAGTGTTGCCCCCAACTTAATACAATTGATTGGTGATACGCCTCCCTTGCCTAAAGGGAGGCTTTAAGCCGTGCGAATTTTTTAACTCTATTCTTGTATAATTCTTTGTATATCTTTTTTATTTGTAACCCAAATTACTTTATCGTTATATTTATCCAGCATACTTTTTATCTGCTTTAAATTCTTATTTTGAAAGGTTTCAGTCCATTTCAAAAGATTATATACAGATTTCAAGGTTTCTCTTTTACCCTTTTGTATACCAAGTTTTCTCTTTATTGATCGTATAATAATCCTGCTTATGTACAGGTATTTTGGCATATCTAAAACATAGATTTTATCAGACTTTTCAAAGCTCTGTTGTACCCACGAATAATATACACCTTCAATTATCCAATCGTTGTCAGACAAAATTTCTTGCAATAACGCATTCCTTTTTTCAACAGGCATTTTAACTCCGTACTCTTGAGCACTATTATCCCATTGAATATCATCTAAATCAAAATGAGGAATGTTATACTTTTTTGAAAGTGCAGCAGCTAAATATGTTTTTCCGGAACCACTGCAACCAATAATATGTATTTTCATTATTCCCACCACAAGTCAACAGACCTAATCTATCCATAAAAAGTCAAAAAGGCAGAGAAAGGACTTTGCGGTCCATCTCTACCTTTCGCCGTTTCATTGAAAAGAACAGACTTATGCGTCCTTCTTTACTACGAGCTTACCGTTATAATAACCGCAAGCTGCGCAAACTCTGTGAGCTCTCTTAAGCTCACCGCACTGTGAGCACTTTACAAGCTCAGGTGCACTCATCTTCCATACGTTTGAACGTCTCTTGTCTCTTCTTGTTTTAGAAACTCTTCTCTTGGGTACTGCCATTTTTCAGCGCCTCCTTATTGCTAATAATAGTTTACCGGTCATCCTCCAGCAACTGCTGCAAAGCGTCCCATCTGGAATCATATTCCCTGCCGCAGTCACAGGGGCCGTCATTCAAGTCTTTACCGCATCGGTGACAGATGCCGACACAGTCCTCCTTACAAAGCACCTTCATCGGTAAGGAAAGAACAATATCTTCCCTGATGAGTGGCTCAACATCGTAATGGAACGAATCAATAACAATAAAATCGTCATTATCGTCGTCATTAAGCTCCGTGACCAACACATGCTCAAAAGGTACCGAAAATGCACGGCTGAACTCAGCTGCACATCTGTCGCAGGTAAGGTTTAAGGTAAAATCCGCCGAAGCCGTAAGGCTGACAATTCCTGTTGAGTTTTTAACCTCTCCGCGGATACGCACGCCGTCCTTGAACGGGAAACCGCCGTTAAAGCTACAGTCGCTCATATCAAGTGTGAAATCCACACTGCGGGAAAAGCCTTCGTTATTAAAGACAGGTTCAAGCTCAATAAAAAACATAGATTACCCTTCACCTCAAATGTCATGCACCGATTATTATATAGTGTTTAAGGTGATTTGTCAACAGTGTTTTTAAATTTTTTACGGTTAAAATTAACTCATTCAAACGATTACGGACTTGTTTGAAAAACAAGTCCGTAAGGTTTAATTAAAGTTTTGTGCAGAAATCAAAGATTTCAACGGGAAGCTCTGCCTCATCAGCAGAAATTGTAAGAACGAAGTTCTTCTCTTCAACATGATTCTTACTGAGTTCGTCAACCTTCTTGAGGAAAGCTGCAAGCTCGTTATAATCACGAGAACCGATACGGAGTGTTGCGTCGATAAGTACATCTGTGATGTCGTGGTCACCTGCGCAGATACCGCAAAGGAAACCGTAAAATGCATCATAACCGCTTACGCAGTAGTGATCTGTATCAATAAGACGCGCACGATAGTTAACGTCGTAAGTGAGCTTCGGCTGCTTTTCAACGCATACTACGTTGCCGTTTGACTTTTCGATAGCCTCATTGACTTTCTCAATCAAACGCTTTGTCTTTCCTGAACCTTTTTTGCCTAAAATAAGAGATACCATAAGTATATCCTCCTTTGTGTATTTTAAAATCCGTGGATTTCACGAAATTTTAACCAGATTAATTAAGTCTTGCTTCAAGGTCTGCCTTGCGGTCCTCGTAACCGGGCTTACCGAGAAGAGCAAACATATTCTTCTTATAGCTTTCAACACCGGGCTGATCGAACGGATTGACGCCGAGAACATAACCGCTGATTGCACAAGCCTTCTCGAAGAAATAAATAAGATAACCGAGGTTGTATTCATCCATTTTTTCAACTTCAAGAACGATATTGGGAACATTACCGTCTGTGTGAGCAAGAACTGTACCCTGATATGCCTTTTCGTTAACGAATGAAAGGTTTTTATCAGCAAGGAAATTGAGTCCGTCAAAGTCACCGTCCTCTTCTTTGATAAGAACCTCTGTTTTTGACTTATCAAAAACAACTACGGTTTCAAAGAGAGTTCTTTCACCCTCCTGAATATACTGACCGAGTGAATGAAGGTCTGTTGAGAAGATTGCAGATGCAGGGAAAACACCCTTGCCGTCCTTACCTTCACTCTCGCCGAAGAGCTGCTTAAACCATTCGTTCATCATTGTGAATGCAGGCTCATAGCTGACCATCATCTCGAACTTTTTGCCGTTTCTGTAAAGGATGTTTCTGTAAGCGGCATATTTATAACAATCATTATTATCAAGGTCTGCAACCGAGTATGCCTTCATAGCATCTGCTGCGCCCTGCATAAGAGCGTCTATATCAATTCCTGCAACGGCAATCGGGAGAAGACCGACTGCTGTGAGAACTGAATAACGTCCGCCTACATCATCCGGAACAACGAATGTCTTGTAGCCGAGTGTATCTGAAAGAGACTTGAGAGTTCCCTTTCTTGCGTCTGTTGTAGCGTAAATACGCTGTGCTGCACCGTCTTTGCCGTACTTTTTCTCAAGCATATCGCGGAAAATTCTGAATGCAACAGCAGGCTCAGTTGTTGTGCCTGACTTTGAAATGATATTGACTGAAAAATCTCTGTCTCCGATAATCTCAACAAGCTCGTTGAGTGAATCCGAGCTGATTGTGTTGCCTGCGAAATAAATCTCAGGTGCACCCTTACGGAGCAGATTGTAGTTCTGTGATTTGATAAATTCAATTGCCGCACGTGCTCCGAGATAGGAGCCGCCGATACCGATTACAACAAGAACCTCAGAATCGTTACGGATTTTTTCTGCAGACTTTTTAATCTCTGCGAACTCTGCCTTATCGTAATTTTCAGGAAGAGTGAGCCAACCTAAAAAGTCACTGCCCTTGCCTGTACCGTTGTTGAGTGCGTCGTGCGCTGCTTCAACCTCAGGTCTGATATTTTCAAGTGCGCCGTCGGGTAAAAATGCGGCAACATATTTTGAGTTAAGTTTCAATGCCATTGTGTCTAAGTGCCTCCGAGTGGTTCATATATACAGATACCGATTATTTGTATATATTCTACCCTATTACAACCCGTTTTTCAAGTATTATTTAGTAAAATTTAATGTATTTTTTGATAAAAAAGCCTTATTTCTTACATAGAACGCTCAACAATCTACAAAAAACAGTCATAAACGACAAGCGGTCAACATAGTGCGGAGCAGTCAGATTATACTTTCCGAGCACCTCACCGTCAAGACTGACAGTTACGGTACCCAATGTCTGATTTGACTCAACGGGAGCCTCGACCGCAGTTGTAAGTTCGACATTCTGCACTATCTCCCCCTCCCTGCCCTTCGGCACAAGCACGCTTGTTGCCGAGGGTATCTGCGGAGTAAGTGTGCGTTCTTCGCCCATAATCACATTTACGTCGGCTATGAGTGATTTGTCAATCTGCGGAGCGAGAGTTGTATAATTCGCAAATCCCCAGTTAAGCATTGCCTTCGCTCCCTCAAAACGGTCGGAGCTGTTATCCGAGCCCATCACAACTGCGATAAGACTTGTGCCGTCACGGGTAGCGGTTGCCGAAACACAGCATCCTGCCTTGTTGGTTGTTCCTGTTTTCAGTCCCGTTGCACCGTTGTAAAAACGGATCAGCTTATTTGTATTTACAAGCTCCGTCTGACCGTTACGAAGCGAATCCATCCATATTGTTGTGTAATCCTTGATAAGCTCGTGCTTCATCAGCTCACGGGACATAATTGCGATATCGTACGCGGTGGTAAGATGATTTTCGGCATCGTCATCCAGTCCGGTACAGTTTTCAAAATGTGTGTTTTTCATTCCCAATTCCGCGGCACGGTCATTCATCATCTGCACAAAGCCTTCATCACTGCCCGCTATATATTCACCGAGTGCTGTGCAGGCATCGTTTGCACTGTAAACTGCTGTCGCCTTAAGAAGCTCGTCAACGCTCATCGTCTCGCCCTCCTTGAGCCAGATCTGCGAGCCGCCCTTAGATGCTGCAACGGGACTTGTTGTAACGATATCGGTAAGGCGGATTTTATTGCCGTCAAGCGCCTCCATAACAAGAAGAAGTGACATAATCTTTGTAACCGATGCAGGATAGAGCTTTTCGTGCTCATTCATTTTCATAAGTACCTTACCTGTTGTGCCGTCCATCAGCACTGCTGACTTTGCTCTGACCTCAACAGGCATTCCCTCTGCACCTGCAAAAACACACAACGGTATGCAGAGCATCAGTATACATAAAAAAACACTAACAAATTTTCTCATAGATAAACCTCCGTTTCCTATATATGTATATGAAAACATACAGACAAATAAAACTTTATCTTGCATAAGGGGTTTATTTGAATTATACTTTATATATATTTGGAGGATGTCCTATGAAGATTGCATTTTTTACACTCGGATGTAAGGTTAATCAGTACGAATCGCAGGCAATGGCTGAAAGAATGGTGAAGTGCGGTTTTGAGCTTGTTTCACCAAACGAAAAGGCTGATGTTTATGTCATCAACTCCTGCACGGTTACTGCCGAAAGTGACCGTAAAACAAGGCAGATCGTTCGCAGATTCAAAAGGAAACATCCCGACAGCATCGTTGTGCTGACGGGATGTATGCCTCAGGCCTTTCCCGAGGAGGCAGAGGCTCTGTCGGAGGCGGACATTGTTCTCGGAAACAAAAATAACATCATGCTTCCTGAATTGATTGAGAGGTATTTTTCCTGCTCACAAAGAGTTATTGAAATTGAAAACCATGAAACAGGTGACAAATTCCGCGGTGATGTTATTTCGGGTTTTGAGGGCAGAACAAGAGCTATTGTTAAAATTGAAGACGGATGTAACCGTTTCTGTTCGTATTGCATTATCCCCTATTCACGAGGAAGAGTCCGTTCAAAGCCCATTGACGAGCTTGAAAGTGAGCTGCGTGCACTCAGTGATGCAGGATTTACAGAAATTGTGCTTGTAGGCATCAACCTTTCGTCTTACGGCAGTGATATCGGACTTAACATCTGCGATGCAGTCGAGCTTGCCGCAGATATGGATTTCGAGAGAATCCGTCTCGGTTCACTTGAGCCTGACCATATCACAGATGAGGTTATAGAAAGGCTTGCGAAGATCAGCACATTCTGTCCGCAATTCCACATTTCCTTACAAAGCGGCTGTGACAACACACTCAAGGCAATGAACAGACACTACACAAGTGCTGAATATAAGGAGCTTTGCGACAAGCTTCGTTCAGCATTCGTTGACACAACAATCACAACGGACATTATGGTAGGCTTTCCGACAGAGAGCGAAGAGGATTTCAGAGATAATGTGAATTTTGCAAAGGAAATCGGATTTGAAAAGGTGCATGTTTTCCCCTATTCTCCGCGTGAGGGTACGCGTGCCGCAAAAATGGAGCAGATTGAAAAGAGCGTAAAAGAAAAGCGCAGTCATATTATGATTGAAGAGACAGAAAAGGTGCGTCAGGCTTTCCTTGAAGCGCAGATCGGCAAAACTGTTGAAGTCCTTCTTGAAACAAGACACGACGATAATTTTACCGAGGGTTACACAAAAAACTACACTCCCGTCAGGGTTAAAGGTGCACATCCCTGCGGACGGATTGTGACTGCAAAAATTACATCGGTTGACGGTGATTTCTGCATTGCGGAGATTGAATGAGTAATTTTGACGGGACGGAAGACCTGTCCCCTGCAACCTTGTTATTATAGGTATATTCAAATCAAATAAGGTTAGCTTTATGAATAAATATATAGTTTATTATCTTGATGCAGATTCTTTGAACGGCAAAGCATATGAAAGTCTTATGGAGTTTTTGTTTTCGAAAAGTGATACATTCACCTATACAAAGCTCCCTACCGAAAATCCTTGTGATGAGGAAGATGAAATCTATTCAGAGAATATCAGAAAATTTGAAGCCCTGACAAGGTCGGATTTCAAAAACAGAATTTCAAAGAATAATTACGGAATATCTTCGGGCAACAAAAAGCAGGTTTACGTATTAAAATTAAACAGTAACACCTTAAAAGCATATATAAAAAACAAAAAAGATATCAATAAATGGAATTACCCGGAATGCGTAGAAGATATCGGATTTTATAAGAAAAACCTGAGTGTTTTTGAAAGCTGTTCACATGAAGGCTTATTCCGTCTTTACACAGATGATGTTCAGTCCATCGAACGCCTTGTAAAATCCGGAGTACGTATAATTGATACTTCCGAAATTACAGAATCGGATATTCCTGTTTTATAAGAAAATACTGAAAATAATAAATAAAAAGTTTTCAACCGGACAATCACCAAAATTTCGTCTGCACATAAAATGGTAGTGTAAGACGAAAGGAGGTCTCGACATGGGTTGCTGTAATAACTGGTTTATGATTCTCATTATCATCCTTTTATTCTCTGAGTGTGGTTGCGGTTGCAACAACAATTGCGGTTGCAATAACAACTGCGGTTGTAACAACGGTTTCCTCAACAACAACGGTTGCGGCTGCTAACCGTTGACCCTCCCACGGCTGCGGACGAAAGTCCGCAGTTTTTCTTTATGGCAAACAAAAAAGTCTGACAGATTTCTCTGCCAGACTTGATTATTCATTTAATTAGTTTCTTCTGCCTCTGTTGCCACCGTTACCTCTGCGGCGGTCGCCTGAAGGACGGCGCGGTGCATCAGAAATTTCGTTTTCGGGAACAAGACCCTCAACCTCGATAAGAGCCTCACGGCGTGAAAGGTTGATTCTGCCCTGATCGTCAATCTCACGAACCTTAACGATAACCTCGTCACCTACGTTTACAACGTCTGTTACGTTTTCTGTTCTCTTAACGTCGAGGTGGCTTACGTGTACAAGACCCTCTTTACCCGGTGCGATTTCAACAAATGCACCGAAATCCATAATTCTTGTAACTACACCCTTGTAGATTGCACCTACTTCAGGATCGTTAGCAATTGTTTCAATCATAAAGATTGCACGTCTTGCATTCTCGATATCCTGAGCACATACAAATACGCTTCCGTCTTCCTCAACGTCAACCTTACAATCGCACTCAGCGCAGATCTTCTGGATAACCTTACCCTGCTTACCGATAACCTCTGCAATCTTGTCAACAGGAACCTTTGTTGAGAGCATCTTAGGAGCATACTTTGAAAGCTCTGCTCTGGGCTCTGCAATTACAGGAAGCATAACCTCGTCAAGGATGTAGAGACGAGCCTTGTATGTCTTATCAAGTGCCTCACGGATGATTTCGGGTGTAAGACCGTGAACCTTGAGGTCCATCTGGATAGCTGTGATACCCTTGTGTGTACCTGCTACCTTGAAGTCCATATCGCCGAAGAAATCTTCAAGACCCTGGATATCAACCATTGTCATAAAGCGGTCGCCCTCTGTAACAAGACCGCAGGAAATACCTGCAACGGGAGCCTTGATGGGAACGCCTGCTGCCATAAGTGAAAGTGTTGAACCGCAGATTGAGCCCTGTGATGTTGAGCCGTTTGATGAAAGAACCTCTGATACTGTACGGATGCAGTACGGGAACTCCTCAACTGACGGGATAACAGGAAGAAGTGCTCTTTCTGCAAGTGCACCGTGACCGATTTCACGTCTGCCGGGGCCTCTGCTCGGACGAGTTTCGCCAACGGAGTATGACGGGAAGTTGTAGTGGTGCATATATCTCTTGGTTTCCTCGTTGTCAATGCCGTCAAGAATCTGTGCATTGCTCATTGAACCGAGAGTTGTGATTGTAAGACACTGTGTCTGACCGCGAGTGAACATACCTGAACCGTGAACACGGCTGAGGAGGTCAACCTCTGCGTTAAGCGGACGGATCTCGTCAATACCACGGCCGTCAACACGCTTGCCGTCATCAAGAAGCCAACGGCGAACGATGAACTTCTGAAGCTTGTAGAGACAGTCGTCAATCTTTGCAATCTCTTCAGGATAAATCTCGTCGAACTTAGCGTGAACTGCATCGTAAATCGGACGAAGAGCCTCGTCGCGTACGCGCTTGTCATCTGTGTCAAGAGCAACCTTAACATCCTCGATAGCAAACTCTTTGATTGCCTCGAACATCTCGGGTGCGGGATCGTTTGACTCAAATGTGATCTTTTCCTTACCTACTTCTGCAGTGATATCCTCGATAAACTTAACGATTTCCTGGTTAACCTTATGAGCATACATAATGCCGTCGAACATATCGTCGTTTGAAACCTCGTTTGCACCTGCTTCGATCATTGCAACAAGGTCCTTTGTAGAAGCAACTGTAACAGCCATTTCTGAAACTGCTCTCTGCTCCTCTGTCGGGTTGATAACGTACTCGCCGTTAACAAGACCTACGGATACACCTGAAATCGGGCCATCCCATGGAATAGCTGAAATTGAAATTGCTACGGAAACACCGATCATAGCTGTGATTTCGGGTGAGCAATCGGGGTCAACTGACATAACTGTTGCAACAACACCTACATCGTTACGCATATCCTTCGGAAAAAGCGGACGGATAGGACGGTCGATTACACGTGATGCAAGAGTTGCCTTCTCGCTTGCTTTACCCTCACGGCGCTGGAAAGAACCGGGGATACGGCCAACTGCGTAAAGCTTCTCTTCAAAGTCAACTGAAAGCGGGAAGAAGTCTACACCCTCTCTGGGCTTGTCTGCCATTGTTGCAGTACAAAGAACTTCTGTTTCACCGTAGCGGATAAGGCAGGAACCGCCTGCGAGCTGAGCCATCTTGCCGACTTCAACTACGAGCGGACGACCTGCAAGTGTTGTTTCGAATGTTCTGAAATCCTTAAAAAACATCTTTTTTACCTCTCTGAAAATTTATTTCCATATCAGGCAAGGATTTAGCAATAAACTCATAGCTTGGATTTTCAAGCTATCAATTCACTGCTAAAACCAAATAATTGCCTGATAACAGATACTGTTTGAATACCTTTTAATTACACAACAAGGCAGACAGTAAAAGAAATTTGCTGTCTGCCCCAAATGCCGTAATTATTTACGAATGCCAAGTCTTGCGATGATTGAACGGTATCTCTCGATGTCAACCTTCTGCAAGTAGGAAAGAAGGTTACGTCTGTGACCAACCATCTTAAGAAGACCACGTCTTGAGTGATGGTCCTTCTTGTGCTCCTTGAGATGCTCTGTAAGGTCGTTGATTCTCTTTGTAAGAACAGCGATCTGTACCTCGGGAGAACCTGTGTCACCCTCGTGAAGAGCATATTCAGCCATGATAGCCTGCTTCTCTGCCTGTGTCATTATTTTCACCTCATTTAATTTTTTTATGCTCCGGAATCCCAGGTTAAGGCAGGTGAATACTGCTTTGCAGTTTAACCCAAAATCCGAGAAACGGAAACATAGCGAAAGTAGTTTAACATAAATATTCCGATTTGTAAAGGGGTTTTTAAAAAATTTGTTTCCGCTCTCAAAATCAAGGCATATACTGTAACAGGATGTAAAAAATAAAGATAAGCGGATATGGGTTAGCGGTGGCAGTCGACTGCCTACGGGGAGCCGTGACCCGCTCTCGGGCAAAGTATCTGCTGTTAATATTCACCGACGGTGCAAGAGTGCTGTCGGTGATTTGATTTTTGTCACCGTAAATTATTATACGCATATTAAAGAAAAAATCATTTGCTTATTTCCTGACAAATTTAACGTAACCGATATTATCCTGAAAAAACTGATTGACCGAAAAGAAAATTTTTATTATTATATAATAAAAGAAAGAGGAGGAGCTATATGACCAACAGAGAAAAACTCCACTCGGGCGAAATATACTATCCGAGTGATGATGAGATTATGAAGGAACAGCTTTTGTGCCTTGATAAGCTATATGATTTCAATATGACGAGACCTCTTGAGCAGGACAAGCGTGAAAAAATGCTTAAAGAGATGTTTGCAGAAATCGGTGAGGGCTGCTACATAGAGCCTCCGCTTCATGCAAACTGGGGCGGAAAGCACGTTCATTTCGGCAAGATGGTTTATGCAAACTTTAACCTGACAATGGTTGACGATACACACATTTATGTCGGCGACTATACACTCATAGGCCCGAATGTGACAATCGCAACTGCAGGACATCCTATAAACCCCGAGCTTCGTGAAAAGGCTTATCAGTTTAACCGCAGTGTGCGAATCGGCAAAAACTGTTGGATAGGCGCAGGTGCCGTGCTTCTGCCCGGTGTTACCGTAGGCGACAACACCGTTATCGGCGCAGGAAGTGTTGTGACAAAGGATATTCCTGCAAATGTGGTTGCAGTCGGAAATCCCTGCAAGGTTCTGCGTGAAATAGGCAAACACGATAAAGAGTATTATTTCAAGGATTGCAAAATTAACTATAATAGTATATAATATTAAATTGTAGAAATTTGAGAGGAGTATCAGCGTATGAAACACCCCGAAATTGTTAAAAAAATGAGCCTTGAGCAAAAGGCAGCTTTTGTATCAGGCTACGACTACTGGCATCTTGAGGAAGCTCCCGAACTTGGCCTTCCGAAGATTATGATTACTGACGGCCCTCACGGTCTGCGCAAGCAGAACAAGGACAAAAAGACATCTGACGGTATCGGTCTCGGCAACTCAGTTCCGTCAACCTGCTTCCCCCCTGCTTCAACATCTTCCTGCTCATGGGATGAGAATTTGTTGAGAGAAGAAGGCATCGCTCTTGCAGAAGAGTGCCTTAAGGAAGAGGTTTCCGTTGTTCTCGGACCCGGAACAAACATCAAGCGTGCTCCGACATGCGGCCGTAACTTTGAGTACTTCAGTGAAGATCCGTATCTTGCAGGTAAATGCTCTGCAAGCTTTGTAAACGGTGTTCAGTCAAAGGGTGTGGGTACATCACTCAAGCACTTTGCATGTAACTCACAGGAAGCATTCCGTATGGTTATCAACGAGGTTGTTGACGAGAGAGCAATGCGTGAGCTTTACCTTACAGCATTTGAAATCTGCGTTAAAGAGGCTCAGCCCTGGACAATTATGAACTCATACAACCGCATCAACGGAGTTTACTCTTCACAGAACGAGTGGCTTCAGGAAAAAGTTCTTCGCGGTGAGTGGGGCTTTGAAGGCATGATCGTTACTGACTGGGGCTCATCAGTTGACAGAATTCCTGGACTTTACAACGGTACTGACCTTGAAATGCCGTCTTCTGCAAGAATCAATACAAACAAAATCATTGCTGCAGTAAACAGCGGTGAGCTTGATATCGCAGTGCTTGACAAGAGAGTTGACACAGTTGTTGACCTTATCGTTAAGTCAAAGCCTGCACTCGAAAAGAAGCATACATACGATGTTGAAGCACATCATCAGATCGCACGCAAAGTTGCTGAAGGCTCAATGGTTCTTCTTAAGAACAACGACAAGATCCTTCCCCTTAAGGCAGGTCAGAAGGTTGCTGTTATCGGTGAGCTTGCTGCTTCTCCCCGTTTCCAGGGTGCCGGCTCATCTGTTATCAATCCCAACAAGCTTGACAACGCTCTTGATGAACTCAAGAAGCTCGGCGTTAATGTTGTTTACGCCCCCGGTTATGTAAAGAACAAGGATGAGATCAAAGACGATCTCGTAAACGAAGCTGTTAACGCAGCAAAGAATGCTGATGTTGCTCTTGTATTCGTTGGTCTTACAGACGAGTTTGAGGGTGAAGGCTACGACAGAGAGAACATCGAAATGCCGAAGAGCCACAACAACCTTGTTTCAGTTATCGCTAAGGCTAACCCGAACACAGCAGTTGTTCTTGCAGGCGGTTCAGTCATCAACCTTCCCTGGGTTAACGAGGTTAAGGGTCTTCTGAGCACCGGTCTCGGCGGTCAGGCAGTCGGCAGTGCTACTGCTAACCTTCTTACAGGTAAGGTTACTCCGTCAGGTAAGACAAGTGAGACCTATCCCCTTTCATACAGCGACAACCCGACATTCGGCAACTATCCTGCAGGTCCTGTTACAAGTGAGCACAGAGAATCTGTTTACATCGGTTACCGTTACTATGACAAGGCAAACAAGAACGTTCTCTTCCCGTTCGGCTACGGTCTTTCTTACACAACATTTGAATACAGTGATCTTTCAGTTTCTGCTGACAGCATCAAGGATACAGATACATTGACAGTTTCATTCAAGGTTAAGAACACAGGCGACGTTTACGGCGGTGAGATTGCTCAGCTTTATGTTGCTGACAAGGAGTCAACCATTTACCGTCCCGTAAAGGAGCTCAAGGGCTTCAAGAAGGTATTCCTTAACCCCGGTGAAGAAGCAACGGTTACACTTGAGCTCTCAAAGAGAGCCTTTGCTTTCTACAACGTTAAGCTCGGTGACTGGATGGTTGAAAGCGGTGAGTTCGACATCCTCGTCGGTGCATCAAGCCGTGACATCAAGCTTTCAAAGACAATCACTGTTGAATCAACAGTTAATGCAGAAATCCCTGATTACAGAGCTGTTGCTCCTGCATATTACACTGCAGATGTTAACGGTATGAACGGTGCACAGTTTGAGGCTGTTCTCGGCTTCAAGCTTCCCGAAAACAAGCGTGACACATCACTTCCGATTGACCTTTACTGCTGTCTTAACGACGCAAGACACACAAAGTGGGGCGGAAGAATGTGCAATGCAATCGAGGGCATTATGGCTAAATTCGGCTCTGCTGAAAACGGCGACGGCAAGATGATTGCTGCTATGGCAACACAGATTCCCATCCGTAACTTTATGGCTATGAGTATGGGCGTTTGTTCACCCGAAATTGTTGACGGTCTTCTTATGATTCTCAACGACGGTCAGTCAAGCTTCAAGGGTCTTTGCAAGATTCTTGTAAGAATCCCCGGTGCACTCACCAGACTCCCTGCTCTTCTTAAGTCAATCTAAATAAAGCAACACTAAAACACGGTGCAATTCGACGAATTGCACCGTGTGAATTTTTTAAGCTTTGATTATTTATAAGGAACAGGGATGTACGAAAAAAGCATTTCAATAATTAATTTTATAAAGCTGACAATAAAATCAAAAATACTCATTTCTGCTTTTTCTTTCTCAACATCAAGCTCCGGAGACTGGTCGACCAGTTCAAGGTATTCGACATAAGCAGTCGAAGTCTCAAGAAGAACCTCAGCTGACTTTGACTGGTCAACCTCAGTAAGAAGCGTTCCTGCTTCGTTAAGAAGTGCAACATCCAAATCATCAATTACGCCGTCGTGGTTGCAGTCGGCCGCCATATAAACCGCTTCGCCTACACCAGCCTCGGTAAGCATATCATTTGCAAGGCAGGAAACGAGAACTGCATCCTGACCGTCGTACCAAGAGTCTCCCGTTGTATCACCGTAAACAAGGATTGTATACTCCCCTATCACTGTGTCACCGTCTTTGAGAAATGCCTTTGAGCCCGTACCGAGTCTGTCATTTGTTGTCTCATACTCCCACGTGTAGCTCTCATCCACGGGAACAAGATATTTTTCAAGGGAGCTTTCACCTGCGTTTATACCTGAAACCGTGTTGCTTGCAAAGTCGATTGTTATGCCCTCTGCAGTTTCAAATCCCGTTGCAGAGATTGTAACAGTTTCAGCTTCTCCGCAGATTGTGCAGACGTGGGTTTTAGTGCCCGTTTCGGTTGCAGTAGGCTCTGCAATTACTGTCCATTCTCCATATACACATTCGTGCGCCGGAGGTGCAAAACTGATTGTAGCTTTCAAAAGCTCGTCGTTTCCCCAATCAACAAAAACATTGCCCCACTCCTCTTCGGTACCGTTATACTTTACTTCGGTGATACCTTTGCATTTTTCAAAGGCGGACTCACCTATGTATGTTAGGCTCTTTGGGATTGTTATACTCTTTAGTCCGTCACACTCATAGAAAGAAAACCAACCAAGACTTGATACTCCTTCAGAAAACGTCACACTTGTGAGTTCTGCACAATTATAAAAAGCATAATCTAAAATTCTTGTCACACTGTCAGGTATTACGATATCACCTTTCACAAGTGTTCCGTTAATATAAAGATTTTCTGCATTGATCATCGGGTGAGAAGACATACCGGCAAATGTAATTGAACACCAGTCTGCTATATCTCCATAATAGTATACATCCTTAAGAGCTGTACAGTCATAGAAAGCAAAAGAACCTATACTCTTTATACCACCTGCGATTATCAATGTTTTGATTGACATATTATAATCAGACCAAGGCTGACCACCGTATACCGAATAATCGTCCATATTCCCTGTTCCGTTTATTAACAGTTCACCTGAAAATTCATCAAAATCCCATTCAAGATTAAACCCGCAAGAGCCGTGTGTAGGTGATTCGGCACTTGCAGAGATGCTAAACAGTTCAGGAAGGTCAAGTCCTGCAAAGCCGCTGAATGGTGCCGCGGTAATAACCATTACAACCACCATAATTGATGCTATCAATTTTTTCATCAGAATTACCTCCTTATAATAAAGTTAAAGCCGTAATATGATTTAAGATTGTTAAAAAATCTACAATTATATTATACTCCTCCTCAAAACGATTTTCAATTGTTGAAATGCTGAAAAATCGTAAAAAGAACCCTTTAAATGGTTGTATTTTTTTGCGTTTTAAACAAAAAATATTTATATTCGTAAAATTATTGTTAATTTTGCATATATTAAGGCAAAAAAACCGACAGACCTTAATGATCTGCCGGTTCGCATTTTATTAAATTTTAGATAATACCCTGTGACATCATTGCTTCTGCAACCTTCTGGAAGCCTGCAATATTTGCACCTGCAACAAGGTTGTAGCCGAGGCCGTACTCCTCTGCTGCTGCAGCTGAAGAGTCGTGGATTGACTTCATAATTGACTTAAGTCTCATATCAACCTTTTCTGTTGTCCAGTTGTAACGAAGTGAGTTCTGTGTCATTTCGAGAGCTGAAACTGCAACGCCGCCTGCGTTAACTGCCTTTGACGGAGCAACAGCACGGCAGTTTTCCATAAGATACTTAAGAGCATCATTTGTTGAAGGCATATTGGCAACCTCGACATAGTACTGAACACCGTTTTCAACAAGCTGTCTTGCTTCCATGATACCGACTTCATTCTGAGTTGCGCAAGGCATTGCAACATCAACAGGAACGCCCCACGGCTTCTGACCTGGGAAGAACTCAACGCCGAACTTATCAGCATAGTCCTGAACCTTGTCTCTGCCTGAATTACGCATTTCAAGCATATAGTTGATCTTCTCTTCGGTATTGATTCCGTCGGGATCATAAACATAACCGTCAGGACCTGAAATTGTTACAACCTTACCGCCGAGCTCTGTAACCTTTTTAACTGTACCCCATGCAACGTTACCGAAGCCTGAAACAGAGAATATCTTGCCTTCAATTGTTTCACCGAAGTGTGCAAGAACCTCCTGTGCATAGTATGTTGCACCGTAGCCTGTTGCCTCAGGTCTTATAAGTGAACCGCCGTATGAAAGGCCCTTACCTGTGATAACACCGTTTTCAAATGTACCCTTGATACGTCTGTACTGACCGAAAAGATAACCGATTTCTCTGCCGCCAACACCGACGTCACCTGCGGGAACGTCAAGGTTGGGACCGATATGTCTGTAAAGTTCTGTCATAAATGCCTGACAGAAGCGAAGGATTTCTCCGTCTGACTTACCTCTGGGATCAAAGTCTGAACCGCCCTTTGCGCCACCGATAGGAAGGCTTGTAAGGCTGTTTTTGAATGTCTGCTCAAATGCAAGGAACTTAATGATACCGCTGTATACTGACGGGTGGAAACGAAGACCGCCCTTGTAAGGTCCGATTGCACTGTTGAACTGGATACGGTAGCCTGTATTAACCTGTACCTTACCCTTGTCATCTACCCATGAAACACGGAAGATAATCTGTCTTTCAGGCTCAACCATTCTTTCAAGCAAGCCTGCTGCTTCGTACTCCGGGTGTCTTTCAACCACGGGTACAAGACTTGTTAAAACCTCTGTTACCGTTTGAACGAACTCAGGCTCATTTGCGTGTTCTTTGGCAACACGGGCAATAACTTTTTCTACATAATTCATTATAAGGTCATCTCCTTAAAAAATAACGCGAAACAAACGGAAAACCGATGTGTTTAGTATGTGTAATAAGATAAAAAACACACCTATATGTATATTCAGAAAAATTGAAATAAATACCTTACTATAATCCTATTATTACGCAATAAAAATTATTTCCTATTATACTACCTTGTTTCGCAAATTTCAACGGTAAATTTGCAAAAAATCACAAAAAAACAGGGTGACTTTTAGCCACCCTGCACAAATTTCGAATTAATACATAAACATAAACGCGATTGAAACTGCAAGAGCAATTACAAAGAATGCGATTGCAACATATTTTGTAATCTTAGCAAGCTTCTGCTCGATTGTCTTGCCCTTTGCCTTACCGAAGAATGTATCGGCACCGCCTGAAATCGCACCTGAAAGACCTGCTGAACGGCTCTCCTGAAGAAGAACTGCAACGATAAGAACTATTGCAATCAAAATAAGGATTATACCTAAAACGTACTGAATAGCAGACATAATTAAACCTCCGTTAGTATTTTTACCAAGACATTCTATCACACATTATTTAAAAATGCAATAGAAAATTTTAATCAAAACCGAAAATAAGGCATATTTTTCCGATTATTATTGCGATTTTTTCGGTTAATATATTTTTAGCGGAAGAAAACGATTGATTTTGCGTTTGCACGTTTTTCCGCTGCCACCGGTGTGAGGATGCTCAACCCGGTGGCATTTTTTGATTTTAAATAAGAGACATCTGCTCTCCCGTATCCTCTGCACTCAAAAGTGCACCCGTCGCCGGAAGATTCTTAGTCTTGTAGCGATACGGCTTTGCAAACTCGCCCTTCTTGTAATCCCTTACCTTTTTAAGGACATGACCCTTCTTCATTGTCATTACGGAAACGCCCTGTGTATCCTTTGTGGTTTTGGGTGAAACCGCACCTGTATTGATAAGAAGAAGTCTGCCTGAGGTAGATTCCATTACAAGGTCGCAATCCTCTGTGATATGACGGATTGCACCGATCGGGAACTTGTCGCAATAAGCCTTGATAAGCTTTTTACGGTTAGTCTTTGTTGCGTAAGCAGAAAGGTCAACCTTGGCAACCTTACCGTTTTCAAAGAAGAACATCACATAGCCCTTATAATCAAGGGTTGCAACCATATAAATAGCTGTTTCACCCTCGTCCATTTCAAGCTTTGATGCTACGAAATCGCCAAGCACACTCGCCTTACCCATATCAAATTCTGATGCCTTTGACTTATAAACCTGACATTTGTCGGTAAAGAAGAGAAGCTCTGTATTATTTGTAGCCTCAAGCTCGAGAAGCATTGAGTCGCCTTCCTTAAGCTTCTGCTCACCGCTTGTACGAAGCGCCTGAGGTGTAATCTTTTTGAAGTAGCCTTCTTTTGTAAAGAAAAGATTTATGGGGAAGTCCGGCTCTTCCTCTTCTTTTTCATCAAAAGCAACATCAACTGCAAAGATAATTTCTGTCTTTCTGGGCTGGCCGTATTTCTTTGCAACATCGTTAAGCTCGTTTACGATAATCTTCTTGACCTTTGACTTGTGAGCAAGGATATCTTCCATTTCCTCAATGTCCTTGCGGAGCTTTTCGATATCCTGAGTTCTTTTAAGAATATACTCACGGTTGAGGTGACGGAGCTTGATTTCCGCAACATAATTTGCCTGAACCTCGTCAATGCCGAAGCCTATCATAAGGTTCGGCACAACCTCACTCTCCTCTTCGGTCTTACGGATAATCATAATCGCCTTGTCAATATCAAGGAGGATTTTCTGCAAGCCTTCAAGTAAGTGAAGCTTTTCTTTTGCCTTTGAGAGCTCGAAGAACACTCTGCGGCGTACACCCTCTGTGCGGAAAGCAATCCACTCAAGGAGAATGTCACGCACACCCAGAACCTTCGGTACACCTGCGATAAGAACATTGAAGTTACAAGAGAATGTATCCTCAAGAGAGGTCATCTTGTAAAGCTTCTGCATAAGCTTATCGGGGTCTGTACCTTTTTTGAGGTCAATTGTAATTTTTAGACCTGATTTATCTGTTTCGTCACGGATATCACTGATTTCGCGCACTGAACCCGCCTTGAACTTTTCGATGATTTTATCGATTATTGCTTCAGCGGTTGTTGTCGGCGGAATTTCGGTGATTTCTATACATTTGTTATCCTTGTCATAACGGTACTTCGCTCTGATTTTGAAACCGCCCCGGCCCGTACGGTAGATTGTTTCCATAGCATCACGGTCATAGATAAGCTGACCGCCGCCGATGAAGTCGGGAGCCTTGAGAGTATCCATTATGTCGGCATTCTCATCCTTGATGAGTGCAACTGTTGTTTCGCAGATTTCCTGCAGATTAAAAGAACAGATTGAGCTTGCCATACCGACGGCAATACCTGTTGTGGGATTTGCAAGCACTGTAGGGAACTTAACGGGAAGGAGCGACGGCTCTTTCATTGTGTTATCGTAGTTATCAACAAAATCGACAGTATCCTTATCAATATCGGCAAAAAGCTCTGCGCAGATAGGAGCAAGCTTTGCCTCGGTATATCGCGGTGCCGCCCACTGCATATCTCTTGAATAAGCCTTACCGAAGTTACCCTTTGAATCTACAAACGGATGCAGAAGTGCCTCGTAGCCGCGTGACAGACGCACCATAGTATCGTAGATAGCTGCATCACCGTGGGGATTGAGCTTCATCGTCTGTCCGACGATATTTGCAGACTTAGTTCTTGCACCTGAGAGCAGTCCCATTTTGTACATTGTATAAAGGAGCTTTCTGTGAGAGGGCTTGAAGCCGTCAATTTCAGGAATTGCACGTGACAGGATAACGCTCATAGCATAAGGCATATAGTTGGTTTCAAGAGTTTCCGTAATGTTCTGCCTTAAAACCATACCTGCACCCAATATATGGGTATTCGGATTCATTTCCTCTTCAGTTTTAACAACTTCTTTTTTCTTTCTCGCCATACTGTCACCTCCCTTAGCTTAAGTCGAGCATATCGATATACATATATCCGTTGTCTGCGATATGCTCTTTTCTGCCTGCAAGATTATCGCCGAGAAGCATTTCAAAAATCTGTGCCGTACGCTCGGCATCCTCGGGAAGAATCTCAACAAGCCGTCTTGTTTTCGGATTCATTGTTGTCAGCCACATCATCTCAGCTTCATTTTCACCGAGACCCTTTGAACGCTGAATTGTGTACTTTACATTGCCGATCTGTTCAATTGCTTCTGTCTTTTCTTTTTCGGTATATGCAAACCACACCTGATCTTTTGTATTGATTTCGTAAAGCGGAGTTTCCGCAATGAACACCTTACCCTCTTCAATAAGTGTAGGCATAAGACGATAAATCATTGTAAGAATAAGTGTACGGATCTGGAAGCCGTCGACATCGGCATCGGTACAGATAATAACCTTGTTGTAACGGAGCAGATCGAGGTTGAACTCTGCAAGACCCTTCATATACTTTGACTTGACCTCAACACCGCAGCCGAGGACCTTTACAAGGTCTGTAATAATCTCGCTTTTGAAAATCTTGTCGTATTCGCACTTAAGGCAGTTGAGGATTTTACCTCTTACGGGCATAAGAGCCTGGAATTCAGAGTCACGTGCCTGCTTACAGGCGCCAAGTGCTGAATCACCCTCCACGATGAAGAGCTCTCTCTCCTCTGCATTCTTTGCACGGCAGTCAACAAACTTCTGCACTCTGTTTGCAAGGTCGTTTGCAGTTGTGAGTGTCTTTTTGATGCTCTGTCGGGTATTCTCAGCCTTGACACGGCTGCGCATATTGATAAGCACCTGATTTGCGATTTTTTCCGCTTCCGTGCGGTTTTCGATGAAATAGATTTCAAGCTGATGCTTGAAGAAATCCGTCATCGCTTCCTGAATAAATTTATTTGTGATTGCCTTCTTGGTCTGATTTTCGTATGATGTTTCGGTCGAGAATGACGAAACAACAAGCACAAGACAATCCTCGATATCCTCAAACTTTATCTTCGGATCAGTTTTTGTGTACTTTCCGTTTGCTTTGAGGTAAGCATCTATCTGATAAGTAAAGGCATTACGCACAGCCTTTTCGGGTGCACCACCGTGCTCAAGCCAGCTTGAGTTGTGGTAGTATTCCTTCTTCTGAGTCTTATTTGAGAAGCAGAGAGCAGAAGTTATAAGCACCTTGTAATCCTTGTGGTCTTCACGGTCGCGTCCGACACGCTCAGTCTGCCATGACTGCACGGATGTGAGTGCGGCATCCTCGGCAATTTCGGTTACGTAGTCGGTAATACCATTTTCATAGTAATACTCGAATGTTTCAAACTGTGTTTTGTTAAGCTGATTTTTAAGAATAAACTTGATGCCTGAGTTTACGATTGCCTGACGCTTGATTGTGTCCTGATAATACTCAAGCGGAACTGCAATATCGGTGAAAACCTTGAGGTCGGGACGCCATTTGATGCGTGAGCCTGTATCACGCTTTGTATACGGCTCTTTTTCCATCTGGCCTACAATCTTACCCTTTTTGAAGTTGAGCTTGTAGCAGGTGCCGTCACGGTGAATTTCAGCCTCCATATACTCGGATGCAAACTGAGTTGCACAAAGACCCAGACCGTTAAGTCCAAGCGAATAGCCGTAGCTGCTGTCACCGCCCTTTGAGTACTTACCGCCTGCATAAAGTGTGCAGAAGACAAGCTCCCAGTTAAACTTCTTTTCCTTTGTGTTATAGTCAACAGGAATGCCTCGGCCAAAGTCCTGAATTTCAACGGAATGGTCAAGGTAGCGTGTGATAACAATTTTATCGCCGAAGCCCTCACGAGCCTCGTCTATTGAGTTTGACAAAATCTCAAAAACGGAATGCTGACAGCCCTCAATATCATCAGAGCCGAAAATAACCGCCGGGCGTTTACGCACCTGGTCAGGGCCTTTGAGGGAAATTATATCGTCATTACCGTAGCTTGCTTTTTTTGCCATAACTACACTCCTTTTCTTAAAGTAACAACATAAAATACCATTTTATATTTTACACTATATGTTGTGTCTTAGTCAAGTTTTTTATGGAATTTAAAGTGGTCTGAGTCCCATTTTCGGTTCTGTGATAAAGATTTGATTAATAATACAGATGTAGTCCGAAACAGGAGTTATATTGCAACGAACTATTGACTGAGTCGGTGTGAAACTGATATAATTCATATATATAAATATACGAACGAAGGTGAGGTATGGGTAAGCTTCAGTTCTACATAATGGCGGATAACCATTATTTTTCTAAAAAGCTCTGGGTTGACGGTGATGAGATTGAAAGCCGCAGTCACGGTGACCAGGTTGTTCTTAAGGAATCGCCTGAGGTTAATGAAGCATTTTTTAAGATTATAGAAGCTGATAAAGATACTGAAACCGTTGTTATTGTCGGTGACCTTATAAACTGCGGTGAAAGGCTGTGCCACGAGGAGTTTATAGAAAGACTTCATCTTCTCGAAAGCAGAGGTAAGCGTGTGCTTGTGCTGACTGCAACACACGACTACAACGGCTGCGGTGAGGATGAAAATGAGTTTGTTGCTGTCGGGTATGATAAGCACAGCAGATACAAGGTGACCTGTACGAGACGCCACGAGCTGAATGAGCTCTACCGACCTTTCGGCAGGAATAAGGCTGACAGCGAGTACGATATGTCTTATTCAATCAACGTGGACGGTTACCGTTTTATTCTGCTTAACGATGACGGTAACGGACATACGGATTGCGGTCTTGATGACAAGGGCAACGAGTGGCTCGAAAATGAGCTTATTAAGGCAAAGGAAAACGGTGAAACAGTGCTCTTGTTCACACACCATCCTGTTATCGCACCCTACCCTGTTTATGAGGCTGTTGCTCCGACGGAAATGTACGGCAGGCATCCGATACTCAAATCAATGCTGATGAAGTACGGAGTAAAGGTCGTTTTTACGGGACATACGCATGTGCACACCATACGCAGTATAAGTGACTCAGAAAATGAGCTCTTTGACGTGGGCACGACCTCGGTATCCTCCGCTTACGGCAAAATCCGCAAGGTTACGCTCGAAAACGGTTATGCAGATATCCGAACAATAGATATGCCCGAAGAAATTGAGGGTATTCCCGGCGGAAGCAAGCAGATTGCTCAGTCCTGCTTCGGCGGATATTACCGCAGACTGATCGATACCGCCGTAAAGGATTACGATGAGTTTCTGGAGTTGGGTAAGGGTCTTGTTCCGTATGATAAAGCAAAAAAATACCGCTTTATCATAAAGCCCCTGATAAAGTGGTTTGTGAAAGCAAATATGTCCTTTGCAGGCAGAATCGGCCGCAAATACTCAGGTCTTTCAAGGGCAGAATGTAAGAAGCATAAGGACGAGAAGCTGATTGACTTATGCTTTGTTATACTGGACAGATTTTTCCAGGGCGATGCACCTTACTCTCCCGACACATACGAATACCGTGTGATGTACGGTGCAATGAGCAGGGCGGATGCAATAATGAAGACCTTTAAAATAAGTCTTTCAAAGTATATTAACGGAATTGACAGTCTGTGGGAGCTTGCTGAACCGCTTGTTCACAACACACGCACAGGCTGTGACCGTGAAATAAAAATAAAATTAAATAACGAGGTGACCTATGAAAAAGATTAAGAATAATCTTGCAACAGACGTCAATGAAAAAATCACGCTGAAGGAATATGCCGCGTTCAGCTCAAGTACGGCTGTTTCCAAAATCGCAACTGCGATGAGCGGTTTCTTCGGCGGTCTTGTTGCTTCAACCTATATGGGATTGAGCGAAGGTGCTTTCGCAACTTACAGTACGATTATTTTCATTCTCGGATTCTGGGATATTGCAAATGATGTTATCGTTTCAAGCTTCCTGGACAAAAGCAGAAGGACATTCGGCAACTGGGGACGCTTCAAGCCGTGGATTATGCTGATGATTATCCCCTTCAACCTTGTCGTCATACTTCAGACCTTGCCCATAAACGCGTGGTTCCCTGAAATCGGCGACACATTCAAGGTTGCATATCTTGTTCTGCTTTATTTCCTGAATGATGCATTCAGCACCTTCTATAACGCAGCATTGACCGCACTCAACGCAAGACGAACCACAAACAATATGGAACGCGGATACATTGCTGCAATCGAGAGTATTCTCAGTTCATCGATCGGTGCCTGCGGTACATATATTGCAATGCTTCTTCCGTATATGCTTCCTAACGCCAGTGAAGCTGAAAGATACTTCTACGGCTACAGCATCATCACAATTGCGGCAATTCCGTTGGCAATATGGAATATTGCTGTCACAAAAGAACGAATCTCTGATCCACCCAAGGCTGACCCTCCGAAGCTCCGTCAGGTTTACGGTCAGATTATCAGAAACAAACCGTTGATGATATATATGATATCTGAAATTCTCGGTCAGGGTATGAGTATAGGTTACAGCCTTATGACATACGCTTTTATTGCTTGCTTCAAGGCTGAGCAATTTACACTTACATTTTTCAGGGATACGCCCATTCAGTTTGAATACGCTTACAAGGGAGAAAACTACGCGGAATTACTTTCGTTAGCATCAATCTCCTCACTTGTAACAACAGCTGTCTCACTGTTCCTTGCACCGATTATAAGAAAATGGGTAGACGATAAAATTCTTTATATGTGCACACGACTAGGAACAGGTATCTGTTATGCAGGCATGTTTATTTCAATTTTCCCGTTCGAATCACACACACCTGCACAGATCTTTGTAAGAATTGTTGTCTGGTATGCAATTCACGGTCTTACAACAGGCTTCTATCAGACAGTTCCCGGACTTATTCAGATGGCAACATACGACTACGCTGAATACAAGTTCGGTGAAAGAAATGAAGCTACCGTAAGTTCATTGAAAAATACTTTATCAAGAATCCTCGGCAACTGCACGGCATACGCTACAAATCTTTTCCTTATTTATGTCGGTTACACGGCTTATGCAAACACACCGGAGCTTATGCCGGTGGAAGCAAAATCAAGCCTTGTTTATATGTTCGCACTCTTTCCCGCCCTGTTCTGCTTCCTTGCTGTTATCCCGATGTTCTTCTACAAGTTATCAGGTAAAAAGCATAATGAAATAGTAAAAGAACTGGAAGCACGCAGACAGCATAACCTTGATGAAATTAAACAGATGCAGCAAACGATCACATAAATCTTGATATAAAAAAGAGTGGCTTTATTCAGCCACTCTTTTTTCGTACGAAAAAAACTCGTTATTTGTGATGTTTTATTCGACACTACAATTTGTTACAAAGGTGTTTTATCGGAAAAATATATTTCATGCGCTTTTTTTAATCTGGTCTTGATTGCCTCAATCACACCAGGCGGATCAACAATCTTTGCATTATCTTCAAAACTACAAAAATAAACACTTGCCTGAAAAGGTGTCCCTTTTAGTTTATAGTAACGCCATCCGTTTTCATAATCTTCCGAACGGCTTATATATTGCGGCCTGTTGTGCACAATGGTACGAAACATATTCTCACCTTTTTGGTTAAGCATAACAGTGATATCAGAAGCACCTTCTGACAAGAAGGAAACAGATGAGCAATTAAGTTTTTCTTCAATAGCTTTTTCATCTATTTGACGTTCATCACTCAATATTATAAAATTGTCATTAGTATATTGCATATTAAGCAAACGAATAGTAGCAACATTATCTGCATTAGGAACAAATGTAGAAGGATTATATTGATCAGCATTAATACGATGACCAACAATATATTTAAAGTGAAGATCATGGTCATCCATAATAGCGTAAGGATATATCCAAAATTAGAGAACTACATTGCTTATACTGCAAAACGACTGTCGCATGAAAAAAAGATTTTATATGCTACTAATCCTTCAGAAAATATAATGTATGCTGCTTTTAACACAGGATTGGTTGATAAATCTTACGATTGGATTTATGCTCTTTTTAAGGAAAATACTCGTAATCCCGACAAAATGCAGCAATGGTTTTTAGTTGACTTTGTAGTTGCAGGACAAAATGCCGGAAAAACTCTCAACTCCATTTTTGTTGATTTACCTCAACGTGCTAATTATTTTGAAAGTTTAAGCAATGTATTATATGATTCAAGCAAGCGTCTAAGATGTGACTATGAGCATATTCTTATTGAACATCCTGACCGATTACCCCCTGAATTTATCAGACGTTGCTGTCCTGACTTTACTACCATTAACGGAGTCACTATTGAAGAAGCATACAGTAAAGATTTTCGGGACGAAATCCGCAAGGATTTTTATGACGAGTTTTCAAGATTACTTCAAAACAGTTCATCAGCTTACAATATATTAAGACAAAATTTTGACGATGCTGTAAAAATGTCTATCAAACGTGTTGAAAGGAATCACAGAACAGCCGTGCCAATGTATTATCCAACCACCAATAAAGGTGCGTTGCTTTTGCCTCTGATGTTGGTAGCTCCGGACAAGGTAGATGTTGCCTTAGTTGTAACTAAAGAGCCCTCTGGGGCATATCAAGGCCAAACAATATTAACATTAAAAATGGCATACGAAAACAGTCGTTTAGTTGCAAAGCCAAACAGCGACTGGCTAGTCGAACCCGCCGGAAACAAGAATAGAGCATAAAAAAACACCCACGGTATTGCTACCGTGGGTGTTGTGTTTTGTTCGTATTATACCTGATTATTTAGACTCAACATCAACGAGCTCGATGATGCACATCTCTGATGCGTCACCGCGACGTGTGCCTGTCTTAATAATACGGCAATAACCGCCGTTTACGTCCTTATATTTAGGAGCAATCTCATCGAAGAGTTTCTTAACAACGTCCTCTTTTGTGACGTATGCCAAAACCTGTCTTCTTGAGTGAAGGTCGTTTGTCTTTGCAGTGGTGATCATTTTCTCAGCCATTGCGCGAACTTCCTTTGCTCTTGTAACGGTGGTCTCTATTCTGCCGCTTTCCAAAAGGTATGTTACCATGCCTCTGAGCATTGACTTACGATGGTCAGTTGCTCTTCCAAGCTTTCTTGAACCTGGCATTTAA
>JAFWZR010000013.1 GCA_017522225.1 Clostridia bacterium
ATCATACCAGCTGTCACCGTTTGTGTCACCGTAAACAAGGATTGTGTACTCACCTATTACGGTGTCGCCGTCCTTGAGGATTGCCTTTGAGCCTGTACCGAGCTTACCGTTTGAGGTCTCGTACTCCCATATGTAATTTTCTTTTACGATAGTTGTATAACCGTCGAGTGATGTCTCACCTGAATTGAAGCCTGAGATTATGTTTTTCTTAAAGTCAACTGTAACACCATCTGCTGTCTCAAAGCCGATTGCAGGAATTGTTGCAGCTTCTGCTTTTCCGCAGACTGTACAGCTGTGTTCTTTTGAACCGTCTTCGGTTGCAGTCGGGTCTCTGACAACAGTCCATTCACCGTAGGAATGGTCGAGCTTTGGCAGAATCACAAGATCTCCGACAAGATTTCCGCAAACCTCGCATACATACTGCTCCGTACCAATTTTTGTACAGGTCGGTTCCTTGCGGATAGCAATAGTCTTATGCTCACCGACTGAGGGTATTGTTTCAGAGTAACTGTCACCGCAGGCAGAACAGGTATATCGCTTCTCGCCATCGGTAATGCAGGTTGGCTCAGAAATAACGGTCTCTTCATATTCATGAGAAAGCATCGGAATCTCTTCAGTTTCCTTAAGCTGTTCACCGCAAGCTTCGCATAAATACCGGATTGTGCCCTTTGAAGAGCATGTAGGCTCCGTTGTTATAGTAACACTGATATGCCCGACAGCCAAGATAGCTTCGTCATAGCTGTCACCGCAAGCAGAACAAGTATGACGCTTCAATCCGTCTTCGATACATGTCGGTTCTGCTAGAGTTTCTACTGAATAGCTGTGGCCTGTTGCAGAAATCACTTCACGTTCAAGCTCAATTTCGCATACGGTACAAATTTTGAATCTGCAACCGTCCTGAGTACAGGTGGCAGCTTTTTCTGTCTGCCATTCACCTGCACTGTGATCCAACGGTTCATAGAAGGTCTTGCCGTACTCTTTACCACAGTTGGTACACTTATAGCATTCATAACCTATATCAATACAGGAAGTGGACGGGATTGAAATTTCTTCAAGATCATGTCCTGTAGCAAGGATTATTTCTGTATATGTATCACCACAGGCACAAGTATAAGTTGTATAGCCGTTTTCTTCACAGGTGGACGGAGTTACCGTTGCTACATAGGTATGCTCTTCAATTTTTGCTATCACTTCTGTATATGAGGCTCCGCAATCACAGGTAAAGGTCTCTACACCTTCGGCTGTATGAGTTGCGGGTGTTGTAATTTCCGACTTGTAGCTGTGCCCTGTCTTCGGCACATAATCATCAATATAACTGTCACCGCAACGGCAGGTATAGGTAGTGTATCCGTCAGCCTCACAACCCGGAGGAGTTACAGTTCCCGAATAATTATGGATATGTTCAAGAACAGGAATAGGCTGAATCATTGTTTCGCCACAACGCTCACAAGTATGAAGCATTTCACCTTCGGATGTTTCCGTTGCCGGAACTTGCTCGACACCTTCGTCCCAAGCGTGTCCCAAGCCTTCCTTGACAACAGTCTGACAGAAGTCGCATGTAACGCCGTCACAGTCTGTCTCTATTGTATCAGCAGGTACCACAGTCTGAGCAGGCTCCCACTTGTGCTGTAATGAAACCCAGCCTCTATCATCGTTCTGATTCACGCTTTCGTCTTTCTGATAGCGTATTATAAGAACATCGCCTGCTGTGAGCTTCAGCTCTATACTCTTATCGGTTACAAGACCGGAAATAGTTTGCTCTGTTGTTCCGTTAAGAATAATTATCAGCTTATCATAATTCGTTTCACTTGAAACGCCATAATTTAATGTCATTGTAAAATCGTGCAAAGCCTCAACCTTAAGATCCGAGGCGGAGCTTGATTCGTGGTTACTTGAATAGTATATACCATCTGTCAGCACAAACGGAGCTTCCGATGTATTAACAATTTCATACAGCTTTTCCGGTTCCTGCTGCTGAAGTATTACGCGGTGTCCCGCTGCCTCTTTGACAACTGTCTGACAGTACCTGCATACAACATCTTCCGTGCAAGTCGGCTCAGCAGTATCAGCAGGAACGTCGCCGATACCTTCAGCTGTTACCCAGTCATAATCCAAAGACACCCAACCCATGTCAGATCCGCCGCTTTGGGAACTATCCTTACTATATCTGACCTGAACCGTATCTCCGGCAGCCAGTGTCAGGGTAAGTGTTTTACCGCTTACCTCACCCGAAATAGTATCAAGTGTACTATTGTTGCGAGAAATATACAGCTTATCATAACTACCTTCACTGGAAACTCCGTAATTCAATGTCAGAGTGCAATCGTATAAAGCGGTAATAGTAAGAAGAGACGAAGATCCGTGAGATTTATTGGTAGAATAATAAGTTCCATCTGTCAGAGAGAATGGATATGAAGAGGTGTTGTCGATTTCCAGAGGATCAGTCTCAACAAGTGTAACGCCGAGAACCCGGTGTCCCATTGCCGGCTTTGCAACCATATTACAAACTGTACACATAATCGGATTGAAGCAATCACCGGCAAGAGTATCAACCGGCACCTCAGTATTATCCGGACCGATTGCATAATGGCCTCTTGCAGGAACCTTTTCCTGTGCCACAAGAACCTCGTTACACAAAGAGCAATACAAACCTTCTGTAAGACCATCGGTTGTACATGTAGGTGCTACTGCCGGAGCAACCGTTTCATTATGTTTTACACAGAAAACCTCCCATGTGAGTGTGCCACCGTAATTCTGGCGTTTTGAAGAGGTCCACGTAGCATTAGCCACAGGATAATACACCGTTGCCGTAACCTGATTAAAAGCATTTGAGTATATGGTCGGTGCATTTCCCCTGAATGTAATTGATTTCAGGGCAGAACAATTTGAAAACGCCACTGAATCGATGCTTGTGACACCGGTGCCTATAGTAACAGTCTGAATTGCAGTACAGCTGCTGAACGCATAGTCAGCAATGCTTGTAATTTTGTCGCCAATTACAACTGCTTTAATATTCGCAGCATTACTGTACCAGGGCTGGGATTTTATTGATGAAAACTCGTCCATTGAACCGGTTCCAAGAACTATAAGTGTACCTGTACTATCCAATGCCCATAGTGCATTTAATCCGCAAGTACCTTTTGCCGTCACACTTCTCCAGGTAATTGTTCCGCCATAGTTCTTGCCGGTAACAGAAGCCCAACCGCTTGCCGTACTCGGATACCAGACTTCACAGGTAACACCTGAGAAAGCATCAGTTGCGAAGCTCGGATAAGAACTTTCAAATAAAACCGTCTGCAGTTGTGTACAACCGGCAAAGGCAGCATTTCTTACGCTTGAAACATTCCGTGCTATCACCGTAGCAACAGACGTACAGCCGCTGAAAGCATAGCTGCCGATACTTGTCACGCCTAAGATCGTTATTTTTTTAATACTGTCACGGTAATCATACCAGGGAGCCTTGGAAGTCTCAGAATATGAATTCATATATCCGCTGCCGCAAATAAGCAGATTACCCGCTGTATCCAGTATCCATTCAGCAGAGGAGCCACAGGTTCCTTGCTCAGAAATTTCTCCCCACGTAATTGTTTTGCCATATAAAGAAAAACTTAAGGAGCCCCATCCCGTTTTCGATGAATGATAATATGCATTGCAGGTAACACCGCTGAAAACAAACGAATTAAGAGAAACTGTAGGTGCGTTACCCAAAAACTCCACGTATTGCAAATTCGTACAGTTGTGGAAAGCATAGGCGTCTATTCTTGTAACGCTTGCCGGTATAACTACTTTTTTAAGACTGCTGCATTCAGAAAACGCATACGCGCCCAGAGAAGAAACACTGCTTCCCAAATCTATTGCATTCAAAGCGGTGCAACCTTCAAACGCATACGAGCCTAAAGAAGTGACACTGCTTCCCAGTTCTAATGTATTCATTGCGGTACATTGGGAGAAAGCATAGTCACCAACACTTTTCACACCATTACCCAAAGTAACACTACGCAGACTTTTACAATATCTGAAAGCCTTCTGGCCAATAGATTTCAGGCTGTCCGGAAAAACAACTGAACTCAAACCGGAACTGAGAAATGCACTTTCACCAATAGACTCTAATCCATTTCCTAAACCGACACTGTATAGGTTTGAACAGTAGCCAAATGCTGAAACACCAATAGATTTTACACTGTCCGCAAGTCTGACAGTTGTTAAACCTGAACTCGAAAATGCATAGGATCCAATGTGGGTAATACCATTTTCAACAACAAGAGTACGTATATATGAAGAATGAGCTTTCCACGGTTTTTCAGCACTTGAATAGTCAGGTATTGCACCGACACCGCTGATTGTCAATGTAGCATAGCCATTCTTATATATTAATTTCCACTGAACTCCGGTGCCGCAGGTACCGGTATTTGCATGCCAGGTAAGATCGCCACCGTAATTTATTAATTTATCCGGAGTCCATAAAGAATCTTCAAGGGGATAATACACATCAGCTGTAGTTTGCCAAAAGGCACTGCTATCAATAGTAGGTGCACTGCCCACGAATGTAATCTTATCTATATTATCATAATAAAATGCATTTTCATTTATAGAATTAACATTGGCAGGAATCGTTATCTCTTTTAAATTGTTACAGTAACTAAAAGCATAATCAAAAATTGTTTTAACACTTGCGGGTATTGTGAATGCTGTATCAACTTTTCCGGCAGGATAGCAATACAACGTATTTTTATAACGGTCATACAAAACACCGTCGACGCTTGAATATGTTGAATTGCCGCTTGCCACATCAATCGAGGTCAAAGCGGTACAATTCAAGAAGGTAGAGTCTGCAATAAAGCTAACATTTTCAGGAATTGTGATCTGAGTCAGAGAAGAACATTTTACAAAGCTGCAGCCACCCCGATATGAATTGCTTCCGATTTTTGTGACACTGTTTGCAATAGTAACAGAGGTGAGATTCTTACAGTCTCTGAAAGCGTTAGAACCAACGCTTGTAACACCGTCACAGATTTCCGCTGACACAATATGATCTTTTATTGACGACCACGGAACATTACTACTATCGAACTCCTGCATTTCTCCTGTGCCGAAAATAGTAAGCTTGCCGCTGTAATCAACAATCCAATTGACAGAAGCCCCGCATGTGCCGCGTCCTATTGACCAACGCAGTGTACCTCCGTAATTCTTATTGATTACAGAATCCCAACTGCTGTCGTAATCCGGAGTAAAGCAATCTACAGCATTGCCGTAAAACGCCATTTCCGAAATTGCAGGTGCAGTTCCTAATATCGTTACCGTTTTCAGAGCAGAGCAATCCTTGAAAACATAATTTCCTATTGTTTCTACCGTTGAGGGAATTGTCACATCATCCAGTGCTGTTCCGGACAGGGCATAGGAGCCAATACTTTTCACTCCACTACCCAACCCGAACCAATCTAAAGCCGAGCAATTCATAAACGCGCCATTTCCCAATGTTATTACATTTGAAGGCAGTGAAACATGGTTAAGACTCTCACATTTATAAAAAGCATAGTTTCCGATACTTTCTATTTGTTCACCAAGCTCCACATTTTTCAGAGCAGTACATAACGCGAACGCATAATCACCGATACGCACGACACCGTTCCCTATACTATAAGCAGTCAGACCGCTTAAACCATAGAAGGCATAATCTCCGATATCAGTAACTGTATCAGCAAGATTTATATCTGTTACATTGCTCAGTCCGTAAAAAGCGTAATTGCCGACATTCGTAATGTATTTATCAATCATTATGCTCTTAATATCAGAAGCATATGCGTGCCACGGAACAGATTCCTGAGATGAATAATCATACATTCTTCCGCTGCCCGAAATTGTCAGCGTACCGCTATCTGATAAACTCCATACCGCAGCTTCACCGCAAGAACCTACAGCTTTATAAAAAACGCCTTCATTTCCGCAGTATGTACAGATACCGTCTACATATTTATGGTAACCTTTTGCCGTTAATGCATAGTCCCGTGTAATTGCTGTTGAGGTATCAAATTTGGAATCACCGTCAAAATACGCTGTACACGATGACAATTCCGGGAAATTTATCGTATCGCCGTAATTCACATAGAAATCACGGTTAACTTCTCCTATAACCGTCACCTTGTAAACACGGTTATCCTCAGTACGAAGACACGGTGCTGAATCCACGCCGATTTTCTGACCAATGTGATCTCCGAGTGCATAAGCTACAGAGCCTGACGTCAAGTTGTAGACCATTGTTGCCTTGCTTGTTTGCGGGCCGTCATAATAGTAACAATTAACCATCAATCCCATACTATATATCAACGCTACACCATACCCGTCTGAACTATATGTAAGTTTGCCGGCATTCAGGCAGTTCTTTGCTATATTTGAAGACTGTGCTGACGAAATACCGCCTGCAAAAAATGTTGATATGTTACCATAATTGATACAGCCGTCAAATAACACATCAGCGGCCCAGCCTGCCACACCGCCAAGCCAGGAGGAGCCGTTGTCCTCAGAAAATGCATTGCCTCCTACATTACCGTAATTTATACAGCCTCTTAACTCCGCATCGTTAATGGAACCTGCAATACCGCCACAGTAGTTACTGTTACTACCTGCGGAAATATGGGCGCGGTTAATACAATTAATCAATTTAAGACTGTAAGAGTTACATCTACCGTATCCGATGATACCTCCGGAATTACGAGAACATACAAATGTACCGTCATTTTCGCAATCAGAAATAGTGATTTTTCCGTTTTCTGCATTAGCATAACCTACAATACCCGCTAAGTATTCACTTGAGTAACTGTTTTCTCTTACGGTGCCGTTTACATAACAGTTACTGATTTCAATGGTGCCTGTTCCGGCATTTGCGTAAGCAACCAAACCTGCAACATATGTTTTTCCTTCAACCGAAAAATCTGTCAGCCTGACATTTTTGATTGCGGCACCACTGCCTACATAAGCAAAAAGACCAACGTAATCTCCGCTAGCCGTCATACCTGAAAGGTTTTTTTCGTTACCGTCAAAAGTACCGCGGAATGCCGTTGAGGATGTTCCTATAGGCGTCCACGCGTCTTTCAACGCTATATCAGATGAAATCAAAAAGTATTTTCCGCTGTATGAATTACCGTTTCTGACATTCGTAGCAAGCTGTCGGAGTCCGCTTTCATCCGATATACGGTACGGAGAGCTTTCCGTGCCTAAGCCACTCCATGTAGCAGCAAAAGCCACCGAACTATTCATTCCGACTATAATCAAAACGGCACTGATAAATGCAATAAGCTTTTTAAATATACACTTCATCAAATACCCACCTTTGTAAAAATTCAAATAAATTCGTTAACTTATATTATATTACTTTGTTGTAGGTATGTCAAACCGTACACCAATCAAGCGACTAATCTGATTGGGTAACTTCAGCAGAAACAATAAAGCCATTACTATCTGCATTTACCGGGGTTGAGTTTAAACGATTAATATGATAAACTGAAATAAAAAAGCGAGTTGAATTATGCTAGGTCATTTGTAATAAAAAGATTTTTATTAACAATACGCGGAGGTTAAGATAATGAAAAAAGAGTATTGTGGAATGCCGATGAGAATCGTACACAAGGGAGTTACACAGTTTGCTCCGGAAAATTCGTTTGAAGCATTCCAAAAAGCTGCTGAATTGGGCTTTGAGGGCATCGAGATGGATATCCAACTCAGCGGAGACGGAGAAATCATCATAATTCACAACGGAAATATGGGTTATATGACCTTCGAAAAGCATTGCGATGCTCTTAAAGATCTGACAGCTGAGCAGATAAAAGCGTTTGACATACCCTACCGCAACGCACTCAAGTTAAAGTATCCTCCCTATCCCTGGACAGAGCATTTCGGAGGCAGACGAATGATTACGCCTCCGGATTACATCGAAGACAGAGTGACTCACCTGATTACCTTCCCTGAATTTGATGCCTGGTTATCTACTATTGACTATGACTTTACAGTTGAGGTTGAATTCAAATGTAAGGGTATGTGTCCGCGCATGGATGAAATCCTTGCAAAATCGACAAACGTTTCACGGTACATATTTTTCTCGGGAGATTGGGAGGTTCTTGAGGAAATGCAGGAGCATTACCGAAACCACGGAAAGCCTGACGGTCTTCGCTTCGGTGCAAATATCAGATTTATCAACGAACAAACAATGGACTTTGTTAAACGCTCAGACCTGTGGGAGGTCGGACTCAATAACGAGGCATTTGCCAAAGCGGACGTTGATATGTTTGAAGCTATGGGCATCAAGATTTTCTCAAACCTTGGTGATTACCCCGAGTGGTGGCAGCAGATTTGCGATATGGGTATCGCCGGCTTCAAAACCAATTATCCTGATGCATACACTGAATGGTGGTTAAGCAAATATTAATAAGGGAAACATATTAAAAAGTAAAAGCCTGTGATATCGGTTATACCGACTTCACAGGCTTTTCGTTTAAAATCAAAGCAAGGTCCTGAATTCTTTGTAAGCCTCGGGATTAGCAAAAACAACATCATTAGGAGTTGAAAAGCTGATGGCTTGGCCCTCGTAGTTTGAAACTATGCCGCCCGCCTCTGTTATAATCAGCGTTCCTGCTGCAATATCCCAGGGCTGTAAGCCTTTTTCAAAAAAGACTTCACATCTGCCGCACGCTACCATACATATATCGTACGCTGCTGAACCGCTTCTGCGAATATCACGGGAAAAATCAAAAACTTTTCTCAGAAGAGCGAAGGTATCATCTGTATTTTCAGGATGATAGGGAGATGTTCCGAAAAGTGCAAGTCCGTCCGAAAGCGGTCGTTCGCTGACGGTTATTCTCTCGCCGTTAAGATATGCACCCTTGCCCTTTTCAGCACTGAAAATCTCATTGGTATAAGGGTTATATACAACACCTGCAATAACATCGTTTTCATTGCAAAGAGCAACAGAAATACAGCTGCAGCGATAATCCTGCATAAAGTTTGTTGTTCCGTCAATCGGATCTATTATAAAGCGAAGACCATTGATTGAAAAATCGTTTTCGCCTTCTTCACCGACAAATTCGGCTTCAGGGAAAGCTTTGCCAAGCTCCTTAAACAAGAACTCCTGTACCGCTACATCATACTTTGTTACAAAGTTTTTCTTACCTTCCTTAGCGGTTATGCTGCTTTCCTGATTGTGTGCTGAAAGAATAATCTTGCCTGCTTCTTTTACTGTTTCAATGATTTTATTAACCATAATCATCATCCTTTAAATAATTGTTATTTCTCATGCATTGCCTTGGTCACCGCGGTTTGTTACACACTGCATTGTTCCGTTGGGAAGAACACTCTCAAAACCGAAATGCAGATGACCTGCAAGACCAGTCTATATGGTGTTTTTTCTGTTTTAAGCATCTGTTTCAATTTATTCCTTCACATAAGGTGATAGCCACAGTATATCCTGTTTTTATACTGGCAACAACATCTGCCGAGCATTTTATTTGGTTAATTTTAACACTTATTTATTCCTTTTTCAAGCAATTCAGTTGATAATTACAATTTGTTCGTGAATATCTATTGTTTAAGGTTTTTGTTTATGATAAAATATTTGCAGTACAAAACATAAATGGGGGTGTCCATATGCAGAGTATTGAATTGATCGATTCCAATTTCAAGGTGGATACCGAATTAAAAATTGAAGGCATAAAATTTTACGATATTATTAATCCTCCGTTTAAAGTTTACGGTGTTTTTTACGATTCGGGGAAATACAGAAGAATGCCCGAAAGTATTGCAAAAACGGTTAACGACGGTGTTCACGGCCTGCACGCCCATACTGCGGGCGGCAGAGTTCGGTTTAAAACAAACAGTCCGTATGTTGCCATACACGCAAAAATGCCGAGCATAGGTAAAATGCCGCACATTGCTTTAACGGGATCAGCAGGCTTTGACTTGTATATTGACGAAAACCCCAAAAAGTATTTTTCAACCTTTGTGCCTCCGTTCGACATTCAGGAAGGCTATGAGAGTGTTGTGCATTTTGACTCTGCGCAAATGCGGGAAATTAATATCAATTTTCCCCTTTTCAGTGAGGTTTCCGCGCTCTATATCGGTATAAGCGACGGTGCAGAGGTATGTTCTCCCGAACCGTACAAATATGAAAAGCCGATTGTATATTACGGTTCTTCCATTACACACGGCGGTTGTGCTTCCAGACCGGGAAGCTCATATGAAAGCATCATTTCACGAAGACTTGATGCTGATTATATCAATCTCGGATTTTCAGGCAGTGCGAGAGCTGAAGATGAAATTGCAGAATACATAAGTAAACTCCCGATGTCCGTATTTGTATACGATTATGACCATAATGCACCGACAGCAGAGCATCTGAACAAAACACATGAAAAAATGTTCAGAACAATACGCAACTCTGATCCCGATTTACCGATAGTATTGCTTTCAAGACCGAAATTCAGCTTATCGGAAGACGAGGAAATGCGTCTGGATATAATCAAAACAACTTATAATAACGCAGTTAATAACGGAGATACCAATGTGTATCTGATTGAAGGTAAAACGCTTATGCAAGCAGCGGAATATGAAGGAACGGTTGACGGTTGCCATCCGAATGATCTCGGTTTTATGTCTATGGCTGAAGGGCTCACAGGCGTTTTGAAAGAAATATTACAGAAGGACAGCTGATTTCAAAGGAGAAATAGTATGATTTACAGTTTCTATCACATTACGGATGTACATTACTACAGTAAAAGGAACTTTAAGTGTGACTGGCGAACCTTCCCCCAGCCGAACACTCAGATATGCATTTTAAGAAGTGAAGAGGCTTTTAAAAAAGCTCTTGAAATCGTCACTGAGGATAAGGACACCAGCACTGTCATTATTACGGGAGATCTGACAGATCACGGTGAGTCCTACAGCCACGAAGAGGTCAGAGACATACTGCAGGAATTCACAGATAACGGCGGCAATCCCTTTGTTTATACCGACAACCACGATTATCCTTATTTTTCTGTTCACGGATTTGATGAAAACGGTAAGAAATTTCCGATGGAGCATCTGCCTGAAGATGTCGTCAAGGAGATGTACTACCCCTTCGCAAGAGGTAAGGCTTTTGACACCTTCGATGACGGTACAACCTACATTGCGGAGATTCTGCCCGGTCTTTATCACATAGCAATGGGCTACGATGCAAAGGACACAAAATCCCTGCTCTACCCGTATTTCTCCGATGAGCTTATGGACTGGGTGAAAATGCATGTGGAAAAAGCACAGCAAAAAGGGGCAACGGTTATCTGCAGTACACACCGTCCGGTTGTGGCACCGTCTCCTGCCTACGAAGTTGTGGGTAAAGGGCACAGCTTTATTGACGGAGATAAAAGAATCAAGCAACTTGCTGATATGGGCATCCGTCTATTCTTCAGCGGACATTCCCATGCCCAGTGCCTGAAAGAAATCACAAGCGACAAGGGAAACAAGATTTACAGCGTACAGACATCTTCAATTGCTGCCTTCCCTCCGAAAATGAGAAAAATTACAATCGATACAGAAAAGGGCACGGCATATATCCGTACAATAGACATCGAGCTTCCCGACCTCGGTATGTCATTCTCAGAATACGCAAAGAAAGGCTTTCTCGGTATCATTGAGAAGATACCTTACAATATGGAACACGATGTTGTAGCGTTTGCAAACACAGAGGGCGGAATATCGCTTCCGAAGGATCTGATTTTAAAGCATCCGAAAATTGTAATGTTCCTCGGCAGAAAGCTTAATGGTCTTACCTACAGTAAGGTTGCAAAATTTTCAAAAAAATACCACGATTTAACCGAAGCGGACTATGAATCGGTAAAGGATAAAAAGTTTGTAAATCTCGTTCTCGACCTTATAGCTAATCTTTACCGCGGCAATGCGCACTATTCGCCCGAAACGGTGGAATACAAAATAACAATGGGCAGCTTCAGAAAAATTGAAAAGCTTCTTTCCGTCTTACATATAGATATCAAAAAAACACTCAACGGATATACATTAGCGGAATTTATTGAACCGCTTCTTTACAACAGCGGACCTGATGATGACAACACAACAGTAAAACTTGGTTAACAATCTCATTTTCAGGATGGCTTCAGATCATTACCGTATTATACAACAGTAATACCCGGTATATAATTTTATGCTTGCTTTGAAAGGATGCATAAATATGCTCGATAATAATTCAGCAAACGAAAAACTGTCAATTGCTCCGTCCGTATTTGCCGTTAAAGATACATATCACATTATGGTAAGCATCAGATATCCGTCTCTTGTTTTTGTAAGAATCGGTGACGAAGAGTATTATGATGAATCAAACGGAATTATGTGTTCTCAGTCATTGGTGCACAGAGTAATTGTTCCGATGGAAGAGCTTGACAAAGCAGGAAAATATAATATATGTGTGCGTCCTATTATTGAAAGGAAGCCTTATTTCAGCGAAACTGAGCCTCTCAGGGAATATGAATATAATTTCTATCCCGTACCCGACGGAGAAATCAGAGCTTATCATATTTCCGACGCGCACAACCTTATTGACGGTCCTCTTAAGGCCGCCAAAGGCTTTGGTGATATCGATTTTCTTATACTTAACGGTGATGTTATAAACCACAGCGGTGATCCGTCAAAGTTTGAAAACATTTACATCATCTGTTCTGAGCTTATGGGCGGTACCAAGCCTGTGATTTTCAGCCGCGGTAATCACGATATGCGCGGAAATTATGCAGAAAAATTTGCAGAATACACACCGAATTCACACGGTAACACATATTATACCTTCAGACTCGGTCGACTGTGGGGAGTTGTGCTCGACTGCGGTGAGGATAAGCCTGATGACCATCCCGAATACGGATTTACGGTTGCCTGTCACAGATTCCGCACACGACAGACAGAATTTTTAAAGCAAGTAATTTGCGAAAAAGAGAAAGAATATGAAGCTGATGGTGTTGATACGCGTCTTGTTATCTGTCATAATCCGTTCACGCGAGTCATTGATCCGCCATTCAATATCGAACAGGGAGTATATTCTCAGTGGGCTGAGCTTCTAAGAGAATACATCAAGCCCGACCTGATGATATGCGGTCACTTTCACGATACTGCTGTTTGGGAGCCGGGCGGAGAACAAGACAGTCTGGGACAGCCGTGCAACATCGTAATTGGTTCCGATATTGATTTTGATTCAGGTGATTTTACAGGCTGCGGATACATATTCGGCAAAGAAAAAACTGAAATCATTTTCACTGACAGTAAGGGAAATATCGGCAGTCCCGTCAGAGTTATTTAACCAACACTGTCACTGAACAGACTTTAAAAAGACACAGGAAACACTAAGCGTTTCCTGTGTCTTTTTATCAGATGATATTTCCCTCTTTATCAATATCGTACAATCTGCCTTCATATCTGTTATAAAGATTTTTTTCAGTACTGCGATCAACCGCAAAAACCTGATTCTTTGAATAAAGAATTGTAAATTTTATGTTTTTGTCAACATTCTCCGCGAAATGCTTTTTAATTTTCTTGTATAAAGGGTCTTTGATTATAAGGGTATCGGGAATCTGTGCCGACGATGAACAACAGAGCAAGTCACAAAGGATTTTTTCCCTTAATACTTCCCTGTCGCATTTGTCGCAAAAGAAGTTATAAAGACTTTCTGCATAGGCGCTCAGACTCATTTTGTTGCCGTTCACACTGTTGCCGAAGCTATTGAAAACATCGAACGGTGAAATGCCGATCTCATCCGTAAGATAACCGAGTGTCAGCAGAAAACGGCCGCTGTTATAAAGCCTGTCCAGAGCATCTTCACAGTTTTTAAGCATAGTTATCTCGTCTGAGGAGAGCCACGGAGTTGATGTAACCTCATAGGGCGGCTCGTCGGTAAATGTGCAAGGATATTTCGTCGCGTTTTCCCTCATTTCTGCACCGTAAAGAAGCTTTAAAAATCCCATCTGAAGCATATGTGCCTTTAGCGAATAACCGATATCAAAGCTTGCTTTAAAGCTCTCGAGATCTTCACCCGTAAGACCTGCGATAAGGTCAATATGAATGTGCATATTATTAAAGCTGATAAGCCGTCTGATATTTTCTATAAGCTTTTTTGTGTTCGTCCTTCGGTTAATCAACCGAAGCGTTTCTTCGTTAAAGGACTGCATACCGATTTCAAGCTGAACGGCTCCGTATGGCATTGACGACAGAATTTCAAGTGTGCTTTCCTTTAAAATATCACCTGCAATTTCAAAATGGAAGCATACACTCTGCGGGATTTCTTTGCCGTAGTTTTCTTTTATAAAGGTAAGCATTTCGTTGGCGCGTTCTGCGTTTGCATTAAAGGTACGGTCAACAAATTTTACTGTCTGTGTACCGCTTTGTGACAGGCGGATTATATCTGTTTTGACCCTTTGAATGTCAAAAAAGCGAAGCTGTGAGCACCGTCCCGAAAGGCAGAATGCACAGCGGTAGGGGCATCCGCGGGCAGTTTCAATATAAGAAATTCTTCCGCCGAGATTTTCGAAAAATTCATCACAAAAGGGTGACGGTGGAGTATCGGTATATTCCTTTTCTTCAACGTTTACAAAGCCGTCGTTACCTCTGTATGTAAGTCCTGAAACAGCAGACAGATCAGCATTAAGACTGTCAAGAAAATCCGGAAAGATCCATTCGCCCTCGCCTGAAAGCACATAATCCGCAAACTCATATTTTTCGAGAACATCCTTCGGTCGGTACGCAACCTCAGGTCCGCCAAGAACAATTATGCAGCCGCAATTTGCTTTTATAATACTGCAGATTTTAAGTGTTTTTGTAATATTCCAGATATAACACGAAAAAGCAACAACATCGGGTTTTTTATTTATGATTTTTTCCGCAAAGGCATTTACATCACCGTTGATTGTGCTTTCCATAACCGAAATGTCATAATCGTTTTTTGAAAATTCACGGACACCTGCAAGCAAGCACCAAGGAGAAAGCGAAGCGTGAACATATTTGGAATTTAAGCAAGCAATAATAACCTTCATATTTTCTCCTTTCTTCGGAATGCTGTTTATCTTGATTTTATCTGAGTGATAATTATATGGCCTATAGCCCTTGCTCCCTTGGTTATGTAGTTAACGATATTACCTGAAACGCCTGTAAGAACAGGGTTTTTCAGGTCTTTTTCGTTTATTCCGTCTGCCGTACTCTCCCTTACGGTTATGTTGTCACCGCTAAAGGGCTGAACATCTGAGGTTTTCGGAGCCGAGACTACCGCACCGTCAGCAAAGGCACATATCTGTGTTTTTTCCTGCTCAGATAATCCCTCTTTTGCAAGAGGATAGATACCGAAAACTGCAGTTTCCGTGCTTCCGTTATATGACGGTGCAATGCTTTTGCCCTGTGATGCAACAAGGGTGTAAACATCTAGAATCTGATCCTTCGCTCTGCCGAAATGGTGGCGTTGCTTGCCGTAGTATGTGCCGAACGGATTCATACGCACAGTTTTATCTTTTTCAAGACGCATCGGACAATGAGCCATTGAATTGAGCACCTGGCGGGCATTGGCAATAATGATACCGCCGTTTTCATCGTACAGACCGACAAAGCCACCCGTGAGCTGATGGTTAAATGAGGCAATATATCTGTTCTTTTCATCACATTCGGGAAAGGACTGTGTCCTGAACGAGGACACATCGTCCATAAAGTTTCTTTTGATAACAGATATATCACCGTCAAGCATGGGCGTTAGTTCAAACGGCGCCGTCTGAGTCCATTTCATATCAGTGAATCTGCCCAGAGCTGAGTTCTCGGTTGAGATTGAGGTAGTTTCTGCCGTATAAGGATAATTCACAGTTGTTCTGACAAAAACCGCATCGGAAAAATCAGCCTTAAAGAAATCATAAGTAAAGCTTCCGCTGTTTATTTCTTCGGGCAGATGGATTTCACCATGAATCCTTATTCCGTTACCGTCACCCGCAAGCTCGAGACGAGAGATCTTTGTTTTTTCAAAATCATATCTTTTGTTACTGTATGTAATGAATGACTGCAGAAAATCGCTCGTTCCGATAACTCTTTCGTCACATTTTACAAACTCGATATTCCCCTCGGGTGAGAACATAATTGAAAGCCTGTCTGTTTTAAGAAGATTGCCGAAGACAGGAGGTTCTTTTTTGCCGTCGAAGCCCACTTCGATTTCGTATTTATCCATGATTTCCCCGAATTTCATCATAAGGAAAACAGAAGAACAGTCATCTGCCGTCGGTACGGCTACAAAGCTTATAAGCTTGTCTGCAGTTATGGTTAAACAGGAAAGGTCGGATATTTTCTTTTTAATCTCAAGCTGAACACATTGAAAATCTGTTTTGCTTGTATTGTATACCGTGATATTTTCGGTTTCGGGCAAGGCAGAAGCTTCACTGCTGATAACCTCGTCACTCAGGGCGAGTGCTGTCTTTTCCCGTTGTATATTCAGCACAGGTGTAGCAAGACCGAAATGCGTGGTTGACAGAAGGAGTATTCGTGAATCGAATGAGGGTGAAAGCTTATCGTCATTACTGTTTACCTTTGCCATCATTCTTGCGCGTTCAATGCGAGTCCATATCTTACGGTTGAACGGTTTTTCACCCCAGGAAGCATAACCTGTAAAGTTTCCGTCAGCAGTATCGTGCGTGAAATTGATTTCGTTTATGGGTTTATGATTTTTAAGATATCCTCCCGGTGTGTCAAAAACGATGTACGGAAGATCAGCGATTTCTTCCACGAGACCGTGAATGCCGTCTGTATTGGCAATTTTGCCTGTAAGAGGACCGATATCAAGAGTTTCCCAGAAAATGGCATCTGCATCCATATTGATAAAGAGAAACAAGTCCCTGTTAATCTCTCCGCTTTCCTGCTTTTTACGCAAATCTTTGACCCACGCTCGCAGACATCCCGCATCGCATACATCAGAGTTACTGTAGGTTGGTATGACGGTAAGGCTTTCGCCTTTGTATGAATATGTAACCGGATTAAACGCAGCCTCATCAGGAAGCCTTGGTATTATTGTTCTGAAAGCATCAAACGGCACACAGCTGTAATAAAGGCAAAGCGCTTTAATGCCGAGCTTATTGTATAAGGTGACCTGTGACGGGGTGAACATAACCTCCTGCGGACGTACAATTTTTTCGCATTTGCCGAATATGTCCTCGAGGCCGCTTCCGTGTTTATTTGTAACTGCAAGGTTTATGCTTTCGCAGAATTCATCCTCTGACATTGCAGAAAGAGCACCGTTATTGAAACCCATAATGATATTTTCGTCGCCGTATTTTTCAACACGTTCTTTCATTTTTTCAATTATGTCGGGTGCATATCGGGGCAGAATTTTCTGAAGTGAAAAGAAGTTTTCGGTATCCCACGTACCCTTTACAGGTATGCCTTTTTTGTTAAATTCGGTAAGCGTATCGAGAATTTTCCTGATGATTCTGATATCCGAGCCGAAACCGAGATTGTCATTAGTGTCTCCCCTGTAAGAATGATAACAATTGACGTGAAAGCCGTAGGCAATATGAATCTTATTATCGGTCATACGCTTCTCCCCCTTTTTAATTTTAATTCTAACACATACACAAAAGCAAAACAATCTTTTCGGAAATTTTATTATTCTTCTGAAGAAATTTCTGTCAGAAAAAGATAATTAAGCAATCACCAATCGGATATAAATCTTCACAAATAAACATTTTTGTGCTATATTATTTAAGATGAAATGATTTGCATTTGCATCCAAAGGAGGTACAAATATGAAAAAAACAAACAGATTCATAAGCATAATACTTACTGTTGCAATGCTTTTTACTACAGTATCCGTTTTGTCTTATGCCTCATCAACAGAAACTGTTGTTCTTTACACAAACGACGTTCACTGTGCAATCGACGACTATCCTCTTCTTGCGGCGTACAGAGCAGAGCTTATCGCACAGGGTAAGAATGTTGTCGTTGTCGATGCGGGTGATGCCATTCAGGGTGAGGTTATCGGCTCAACAACCAAGGGTGAAGCTGTTGTTGATATTATGGGCGCTGTCGGCTACGATTACGCTGTACCCGGTAACCACGAGTTTGATTACGGTATGGATGTTTTTCTTGACCTTGCACAAAACAAGGCTTCATATGACTATATAAGCTCCAATTTCTACAGCCTTACAACGGTTTCGCCCGTGCTTAAGCCTTATGCGGTGGAAGACTTTGGCGAATATCAGGTAGCATTTGTCGGAATTTCAACTCCAGATACAATCACTTCGTCAACACCTGAATATTTTAAGAATGAGAACGGCAATTACATTTACGGCTTCCCCACATATCCCGCTACGCTGACCAACGCAGATCTTTATGACAACATTCAGAAAAGCGTTGACAATGCGATTGATGACGGTGCTGACTTTGTTGTTGCTGTCGGCCACGCAGGTATTGAGGGTTCAAATGACGGTTGGAAGTCCATTGATATAATCGCAAACACAGACGGTATCAACTGCTTTATTGATGCTCATTCACACGAAACTATCGAAAAAGCTGTTTACAAGAATAAGGATAACGAGGATGTTTATGTTACATCAACAGGCACAAAGCTTACAAACATCGGTATGATGACAATTGACGGTGACGATGTAAGCTTTGAACTGATAAGTACCGACAGCATCGATGTTGAAACTATGTCTTCGGATGCACAACAGGCTTACAGCACCGTAAAAGAAAAGGTTGACGATTATAACGATGACATCTCATATCTTTATGAAGAGTTGGGCACATCTGAAGCAAAGCTTGTGATTTATGATTCTGACGGAAGCAGAGCTGTCAGGAAGAGAGAAACCAACACAGGTGATTTTGTTGCTGACGCTTACCGTGCGGTTACAGGCGCAGACATCGCAATTGCTAACGGTGGCGGAATCCGTGCTGAAATTGAAGCCGGCAGTGTATCCAGAAAGAACCTTATGGATGTTAATGCATTCAATAACAGTATGTGCGTTGTTGAGGTTACGGGTCAGCAGATGATTGACATTCTCGAACACGGTGCTCGTAAATGTCCGGAAACGCTCGGCAGCTTTTTCCAGGTTTCGGGCATATCCTTTGAGATACACACCTACAGAGAATCCCCTGTCATCACTGACCAGCTCGACCGTTTTATCGGAATTGACGAAACAAAAGAAAGACGCGTTCAGAACGTCCGCGTCGGCGGTGAGCCCATAGACCTAAACAAGACATACACGCTCGCGGGCAGTGCCTATGTTCTGCTTCAGGGCGGTGACGGACTGACGATGCTTGAGGGAGTAAAGATTCTTCAGCAGGAAGGCTTACCTTGTGATTCACAGATGCTTATAGAGTATTTTACTGAAATTCTTAACGGTAAAATCACAGCGGATCAATACGGAAACCCTGCGGGCGACGGCAGAATCAGAATTGTTGATATTGATCCCATAAGCGTTTGCGAGCATATTTGCCACAACGATTGCTTCCTTGTTCGCTTCGTATGGAAGATTGTGAACTTTATTTTCAGAATTATAGATGTACAGCAGTATTGTGATTGCGGAATAACACATTATTAATCAGCTTATTCTGTTTACAATAACGGACCTGAGAATGAATCTCAGGTCCGTTTTGATTTTGATTGATTCATCAGAATGCGAACATAAATCTTCCACCGGGTGCAACATCACCAAACTGATAGAAGTCCATAATATCTCCGTCAGTCTGCATATTGTCCGAGAGCTTGAAGTTAAAGTGAATCTCAGCACCCGATTGAAGTCCGAGTGCTTTTCTCGGTACGGCTAACTGCATAACATTGCCATTTACGGTATACTGTGCCGTTCCCGTGTTTTCAAAGCTCCAACCGCCTGTTGAACACTCGATGCTGACCGTGTTTTCGGTTGCGTTTTCACGGTTTATTATGTACTCGAAGCCCTCCCAGTTTGCTGTTTTCCCTGAAGAGTCGGTATCGATGAGAATACGCATCCACGCAGGTTCAGTATACGGTGTTATGCCTTCAACAGTTTCAATTCTGAAATAGATGTTTTTGTTATCGTATGTCACCTTTACACTTTTGAAGTCGTTACGCATTGTATCGCTTTTATAATGAAGTCCGAGCCAGCCTGCAGCGTCTCTTGCTTTTGTGCTGCCTGTATAATGAATATATTCGTTATTCACCCACTGCCATTGCTTGTCGGAGCCGCAGATATTTATCGTCTGACCGCCTTCGGTTTTCATCGGCTCGGTAACGCCCTTGAATCGGCGGATATTTGCACACAGCTGATAGTAATAATGATCCTTAAGCACACCTGCAGCAGGCTCAATATCACGGCTGTATTCATCGCTGAACTGATCAGGGAAAGCGTTCTGCGTTCCTTGCCATTCTTTCCATCTGCCTGCAATCCATTCGTTCCAGCCCGTCACAAATATAAAATCAGGATCACATTCAATTGCATAATCCCACTGCTGCTGAAAGTTAAGGCCGTAAAGCATACTGTTCTCGGTGGATGAGTCGACGGTCACAAGCTCGTCTCCCTTTTTGAAACTGTAGGAGTAATTGCCGTGTGTAAAGCTTCTGCCCTGAACATTTTTACCGCTGTTCATTGCTACGAGCTCACCGTCAGCGGCATTCTGTGCAACCGAAACGCACATCTGCTCAACACCGCCGAAAAGTGATGTACCGAACTTAGTCTGAGGATATGAGCTGCACCAGCCCCACCTGTTCTCTGTTACAAAATTGTTGCTTTCAAAATATGTCGGGCTGTTTATCCTGAAGGTAAAAAAGTCGATTATTTCCTTTTCGTAATCATCGTACTTATCAAGTGAGTTATTGTGCGCCATTATAAGAGGCTTGTCGTCCCACATAAACCACAGATGCTGATATCTGCCCTTTGAATAAACTCTTTCGTAAAGATTGCGAAGAGATGTTCTTGTATTTTCACCGTCACTGAAAGGAAGGATAAATGCAATCTGAGGAACATTCACACCCTCCCTGATAGCTTCATCAAAAACCCTAAAGAGGGCCTCATAAGCGGAGTCCCATGTGTCTGTTCCGTTTGTGCAGTCAAAAATTATTACATCAACACCCGCATCAGCAATAAGCTCAGCGTGTTTTCTGACAACATATTCGTCAAGGTTCTGATAGTATCCGTAAAGCGGCTCGTTCCAATAGTAGGGCTTGCCGTCAGGTCTCTCACCCCATGCGGGATGGTTAAAATCATTTATTGCTTCGGGATATTTTGAAAGAATTTCCGTTGCGTTTTCAGCCTCAAAGCCTGATGCAAAGTTTGTGTGCCATATCCAATAAAACATTCCGACAAACTTTTCATCATCTCTGTCTCCGACCTCTTCGTATGTCGGCAGACTTCTGCCGAGGCCGTCAACCGCTACCCAGGTGTCAGGTCTTACTTCGCCATAGTAATTCTCATTTACATTATGCGTACCGAAAAGACCGATGCCTATAATTGACGGCAGCATAAAAATTGTTGTGAGCACGGAAATTATTGCCTTGAACGCAGTTGACATACCGCAAAACCTCCCATTTTAAAATCTGTTCCAAAAATCCACACCCCACGGATGAGACTGCTCCTCCCATTCGTCACGGTGTCGGATGATCATTTCACGCATTTCGTCTATCTTGCCCTTATAGTTTTCGTCCCCGGCAAGATTTTTTGTTTCCCACGGATCATTTTTTATGTCGTAAAGAAATGTCCATTTATCCTCTTCGCTGTCACCGTTACGGTATTCAATGAGCTTATAGTTTTCGTCCTTTACTCCACGCACAAACTGATCAAAAATAAGGTAAAGCTCGTCACGGAAGCTTTCTCCGTGTTCACCGTCAAGCAGATATGCAAAGCTTTTGCCGTCAACTGAAGACGGAATTTCAATACCCGTCATTTCGCAAAGTGTCGGGAAAACATCATAAAGATATACATAGGCATCATTACGCTTATTTTCGGCAACCCCGGGTCCTGCCATAATGAGCGGAATACGCACTCCGTGCTCGTAAATATCCTCCTTACCGAGCCAACCGTGCTGACCAACCGCAAGACCGTTATCACCTGTAAACACGATGATGGTGTTGTCCTCCTCGCCCGATTCGTGAAGTGCATCAAGCAGTCTGCCGATTTCGTAATCGAGGTGGGTTATCATCGCAAAATATTCTGCAATATGGCGTCTGATTTCTTTTTCATCACGCGGATATGCTGCAAGACTCTCGTCACGGTGCACCATAAGAGGATAATTTGTATCAATAATCTCCTGAAAATTCGGCGGAAGAGTTATCTTTTCGGGATCATACATCTGACGGAAGCTGTCAGGCATTGTTCTGGGGTCGTGGGGCGCCAGAAAAGCAAGATACATAAAGAACGGATTTTCCTTATGCACATTCTTCTTCAGTAAATCAATTGCAGCATCCGTAAGCAAAGTGCTTGAATGCTTACCCGGGTCAAACTCGTCACAGTGCTGCAGCTGAGGATGATTGTCGCTGTAGAAATCCACCACAAAATTGATTGTATTGTCATATTTACCTGTAGGGTCAAATCGGCACGTGGGCACATTCCAATGGTCCCACATTCCGCCAAAGAAAATCTTTGCTCCCTGCGTAAAGCTTCTAGCATAGGCAGGGCAACCGTTATGCCATTTGCCAAGTCCGATTGTTTCATATCCGTTATTCTTGAAGGTCTCAGCAAGGGTCTTATGCTCGGCAGGAATGTTTCCGCCAAGCTCCTCAAGATGGAAGGGATTTCTGCCCGATAAAATCATCGCACGGCTTGGCATGCACACCGCCCCGCAGGTGCCGCCCGCAATATGAGCACGGACAAACGACGTGCCTCGGGAGGTAAGCTTATCAAGATTTGGTGTGATAATCTCGTTATTACCGAGAGCGTGTATGGTGTCAAAGCGTTGATCGTCGGTTACGATAAACAATACATTTGGTTTTTTATTCATACAGCATCACCTGCGTTTAAAAGTTTTTCTGTTAATCTTATCCTGCGGATAGACAATTCCTGTCATTTTTCTGATTTCGTCCATCTGACGGGTTATATAAAGTGTCTGTTCGGGTGTTACGACAGGGCTTTGTGTCAGCCCCTGAGAAACGCATTCGCTGAAGTGCTTTATCTGCTCCTCAAAGCCGTTACCTGCATAAGGAACGGGAATTGAACGCGATGTTCCGTCGTTCAGACGAAGCTCAATATTCTGCGGAGCATAGAAACGCTGCAGATACGCATAACCCTTTGTGCCGTAAACATAACCCTCGTTCGGCTTACGAAGGAGGATTGCACTTGAAAGGTCTGCAATAGCACCGTTTTTGTACTTAAGCAAAACACAGGTATGACTGTCTACATCATTATAAAAGGCTGACTGAGCGTTGACCTCTTCAACATCCTTGCCGAGATACCAGCTTGCAAAATTGAGACCGTAGACGCCGACATCCAGAAGTGAGCCGCCTCCGTTTTCGGGATTGAAAACGTGATGGTCCATCTCGTCCTCATCCATTGTGTAACAGAATTTGCCCTCAACACCGAGAATGTCACCAAGCACTCCGCTTCTGACAATTTCGAGCATTTCGAGTGTACCCGGTACGAGTCTTGCCCACATTGCCTCCATAAGCAGGACATTGTTTTGCTTTGCACAGTCGAACATCTCCTGCGCTTCAGCCAGATTGACCGCCATTGGCTTTTCACACAGAACGTGTTTGCCGTTATTCATCATAAGGCAAGAGCAGTCAATATGTCCCGAATGAGGAACAGCGATGTATGCGACATCAATAACATCGGACTGTGCCATTTTTTCATAGCTGTCAAAACGCACGGGGATATTGAACTCGTCACCGAATTTTTCAGCATTCTCTTTTGTTCTTGACGCAACAGCCACAAGCTCTGCTTCCGGTACATTGCAGATTGCCTGTGCAAATCTGTGCGCGATTGTTCCTGTACCGACTATTCCGAATCTGATTTTCTTTGATGACATACGCATATACCTCAACAGTCTTTTTTCCCTATTTGTATTATAGCGTGTATAAAGGAATAATTCAATCACATTTTATTTTCGGCATCATTATCGTTGCGTTTGACTCTTACTATACAATCTGCTATACTTTTTTATAACAATTACCTCTGCCAAAAGGATAGGTGTTATTATGGTTTTTGATATAAGCAAACTGAGTTGGACAAGAGAGCCTGCGGACTACTCGATATCCGCTGACAAAATTGAGATCGTCACAAAGCCTCACACAGATTTGTGGCAGAGAACATATTACCATTTCAGAAATGACAATGCTCCTGTTTTGCAGATGGAAACTGAGGAAAAGTATTTTTCTTTTACGGTAAAAACAGATTTTCAAAGCAAGCACAGATTTGACCAGTGCGGTATCGTGATGTATCTTGACAGTGAAAACTGGATTAAAGGCTCGATTGAGTACGAAAATGAAAGCTTTCAGCATCTTGGCAGTGTTGTTACCAACAACGGCTATTCCGACTGGGCAACAACTGAAATTGACGCTGATATAAAATCAATGTGGTACAGATTCAGCCGCCGTGAGGATGACTACTGTATTGAGTGCTCAGAAGACGGTGTTACATTCAGGCAGATGCGTGTATGCCATATGTGGAACGGGGCAGGAAAGATTCAGTTCGGCATCTATGCCTGCAGTCCCGAGGATTCATCGTTCAGGGCGATATTTACAAATATGGAAATTACCGAGTGCAAATGGTTGGCACACGACGGACAGCAGCCCGATAAAGAATAACAAGCAGGAGGTCACATTATGGACAACCTAATTATTAAAGAGAATGAAATACTCTTGATGCGGTACACGGAGCTTATCCGTATAAGTGCGTGTGGCAAAAATGCAATACGCTTCCAATCTTTCCCCGACTGTCAGGTAATTGACGAAAACTATACACTGATGCCTCAGAAGGCTGATGCTCAGATTGAGGAAATTGACAAATATGTTACACTCACCTGCGGTACGCTGAAGGTAAAGCTTGAGCCTAACGGAAAGCTTACATTCTTTGCAGACGGTAAGAAGATTATTGAAGAAAAGCCTGAGCTTACATTTGAGAGCAATTACCGCCACTTTGACAACAAAGGCAGCGGGCTTTGGTCGGCAAGAGTAATGTTTGAGCCGAACAAGGACGAGCATTTCTTCGGTCTCGGTCACAGCTGGGATAATGAATTTGACCTCAAGGGTTCATCGATTGATATCCGTAACGTGAATGCAAAATGTACAATTCCTTATGTTTATTCATCCTTGGGCTACGGCTTTATATGGAACAATCCGTCAACAGGACTTTGTGAGCTTTCAAATAACCGCACGCGCTGGAGCTGTGACTGTTGCAGATTTATGGACTTCGTTGTTATGGCAGGCAGTCCGAAAGAGGTTTGCACAACGCTATCTGACCTGACAGGCTACGCACCCAAAATGCCTGAGTGGGCAACAGGCTTCTGGCAGAGCCGTCTTCGATATGAGACACAGGATGAGCTGTTGTCTGTTGCGAGAAAATATAAGGAAATCGGCATTCCCCTTTCCGTAATTATTGCAGACTATTTCCATTGGACAGAGCAGGGTGATTATAAATTTGACCCGAAATACTGGCCCGATGTGAAGGCAATGAGTGACGAGCTTCACGATATGAACACAAAGCTTGTTGTTTCCGTATGGCCTACCGTCAACGGAGGAAGCGAGAATTATCACTATATGCGCAGCAACAATATGCTAATGCGTACTGCACGAGGCTGTGACAGAGTTTTTGATTTTTACGGTTGGCAGGGCGAGATTGATGCAACCAACCCTGCAACAAGGGATTATGTGTGGAGCAAGCTTAAGGAAAACTACATCGACAACGGTGTTGATGCACTTTGGTTTGACGAGGCTGAGCCTGAGATTCATCCCGAGCATTTTGATAACCTGATATGGTACAAGGGCAGAGCGGATATGGTCGGACTTCTGTATTCCTACTACTATTCCAAAATGGCGTATGACGGATTCAAGTCAATCGGCAGAGATGACATTATCACACTCACCCGTTGCGCTTATCTGGGAAGTCAGAAATTCGGCTCACTTGTATGGTCAGGCGATATCCCCTCAACCTTTGAAAGTCTTGCACATCAGGTTAAGGCGGGACTTAACATATCAATGTGCGGTATACCGTGGTGGAACACTGATATCGGCGGCTTTTACGGAGCTGACATCAAAAGTGATTACTTCAAGGAGCTGATTGTGCGTTGGTTCCAGTTTGGTCTTTTCAGCCCTGTAATGAGACTGCACGGATCGAGAATACGACACTTTGAGCCGACACCCGGTCTTAAAGAGCCTAGCGGTGACCCGAACGAAATATGGAGCTTTGGTTACGAGAATTTTGAAACGCTTAAAAAGCTGATACTGATACGAGAGAAGCTCAGACCGTATATCAGTGCACAAATGAACATCGCGAGTGAAAAAGGTTACCCCGTTATGCGTCCGATGTTCTTTGAGTATCCTGACGACGAAACCTGCTATACACTCGACAGCCAATATATGTTTGGTGACGATATCATTTTTGCTCCGATTGTGAATCAGGGACAGACCGTTAAAACTGTTTACATACCTGACGGTGAGTGGGTACTGACTAAAGACAATAAGGTATACACAAAGGGCACTTATGAGATTACGGCTGAAATTGATGAATTTATTGCTTTTGTAAAATCAGGCTCGGACACAATCAAATGCTTTGAATAAGCTGTTTTGAATAACATAAAAGAGAGATTACAGTACAATACCGTAATCTCTCTTTCTTTTTGCCTTTATTATAAAAAGGAAAAGGGGTTGCGTGTTTCCACGCAACCCCGGGGATTAATAAGTATAAGGATTATTCAACTGTGTATTCAACTACTGCGTCAGTTGCTACCCAAGCGTTGTTTACACGTACGTATACTGCTACAACGTTTGCGCCTTCGTTGTTCATCCAAGCCTTACCTGTGAACTGAAGTTTGCCGTCATCAAGAACAACAGCCTTGTCAGCATAGTAAGTTGCTGTTGTGCCGTTATCCATGCGGAACTGGATACCCTGTGCATCAGGACCAGTTACAACTGTAGTAACAACTGCACCCTTCTTACCTGATGTTGCAGCAGGTGTTACTGAGTAAACTTCTGCATCAACTACAGGCTTAATTGTTTCAACTGTAAAGTTGTACTTCTCTGTTTCCCAAACATATCTTGTGCCTTCGATATACTTAGCACGAGCCTTTACTTCGGGACCGATGAGGTTAGTGTTGATTGTCCAGATTTCGTAAGCAACGTCACGATCAAGAGAATTAACCTTTTCGCCAGCTGCATTGTAGCTTTCGATTGTTACATTCTTGTTGTATCTGTCATAAGTTCTTGTACCGCCATCTTCTTCGATGAACTGGATCATAGCAACTCTGCCGATAACAGAAACTGTGAATGTATTGTGTGTATCCTCTGCCGGAGTCCAATTGATTGAACTGATGAGTGAAGTAACGGGCTTACGCTCCATCTTTGAGATAGCGTCAAGGATATCAGCTGTAGCCTTATCAACGTTAGCCTGATCGTCTTCTGAGAGATCCTGGTCAAGAAGTTCTCTACCAGCTGCTACTGCTGCTGCAAGAACATCGTATGTTTCCTTTGTCCATACGTTCGGGTCATAGCCGTCGCCTTCAGCGATAGCTGCCTTAAGTGCTGTGAGATCAGCAACCTTCTTAAGGCCTTCGATAGCTGCTACGATAGCGTTTGCTGCTGCGTCAACGATATCCTGATCGTCTGCAAGAAGATCTCTTGCTACGTCGTTACCGTCTGCAACTGCATCAGCAAGAACTGCGTATGTAGCTGCTGTGTAATCTTCTGCTGCATAGTCAGCTGCATCTGCAAGAGCCTTATCGAGTGCTGTGTAATCAGCATACTCAACCTTAACTTCTACCATGTTAGCTGTTGCTTCACGGATAGCTGCTGCATAAGCATCAACTGTAGCCTGGAAGTTTTCGTTAAGATCATAGTTAACCTTAGCGATCTCAGCGTCTACTGCTTCGATAGAATCAGTTGTGTAGTCAGCTGCTGCCTTCTTAGCTTCGTACTCAGCGATAGCTGCATCAACATCTGTATAGTCAGCTGCATCTGCAAGTGCAAGTGCTGCCCATGCTCTGTTGAACTTAACATCCTGAAGCTTAGCCTGAGCAAAGAACTCATATGTGTAATCAGGAACATAAGTTTCGATAAGAGCAGCTACTGCATCATAAGTATCATACTTATAATCGTCTCTGTTGTATGACTTGAACTCTTCGATCTTTTCAAGAACATCTGAGTTGTCATAATCTCTGTATGTTGCGTTTGCAACAGCTTCATTGATAGCTGCTGCCATAGCGTCAACCTCAGCCTGCTTTGACTTCTTGAGACCTTCAACAACATTAGCAAGAGCTGCGTTGATTGCATCAAGAGTAGCGTCGTCATAGCTGTTTACGCCTTCATCCTTCTTATCAAGGATTGCCTGTGCTGCAGCCTTAGCTGCGATAACTGCTGAATAGTCAGCTGCTGCTTCTTCGAGTTCGCCCATAGCCTTTACAAGAGCTGCTGTAGCTTCGTCGATGATAGCCTGATCCTCAGATGTGAGGTCACGTGCAACGTTTTCTGCATTTGCAAGAGCAGTTTCAACTGCTGCAAATGATACATAGTTGTCAGCTACGAGAGCCTTAGCGTCTGCGATAGCCTTATCAAGTGCTGTGTAGTCAGCGCCTGAAGCAGGAACAAGAGCCTGGATCTTTGCGTTAAGTTCGTCAGCAGCTGCAGTAACTGTAGCCTGAGCTGAGATCTTAAGGTCACGAGCAACTGCCTTAGCTGCTTCGTAAGCTTCATTAGCAGCGTTGTAAGATGCTGTTGTCCAATCCTTAGCTGTAAGAGCTTCGAAATCTTCGATAGCCTTATCGAGTGCTGTGTAATCAGCAGCCTTCTCTGTAAGACCTGTGTAAGCTGTTGTAAGCTCTGCAAGAGCTGCATCGATTTCATTCTGATCAGCTGCGTTCTTGTTAGCAACAAGGCCTTCAGCTACGCTGAGAGCTGCTGTAAACTGAGCTGCTGAATCATCTGTGTAATTGTCAAGAGCTGTATCAGCTACTTGGTTTACATAAGCTTCGAGAGCTGAGTAATCAAGAGCTGCTACGAGATTATTGATTGCTGTGTTAAGAGCTGCTGTAGCTGCGTCAACTGCACCCTGATCAGCTGTGTTCTTCTGATCGATAGCTGTTGCATCATTGTACTTAGCTGTTGCTTCTGCAAATGATGTTGCATCCCAATCAGCTGCGTCAAGGCCTTCATACTTAGCGATAGCATTATTGAGTTCTGTGAAGTCTGCAAGATACTCTACGTCTGCAATAGCATCTGTAAGAGTAGCAACTGCTGCGTCGATTGTACCCTGATTGTCTGATGTAAGAGCTGCATTACCAGCCTCAATAGCTGTGTTAAGAGCTGCGATTGAATCAGTTGTGATGTCAGCCTGAAGAAGCGCTGCTGCTTCTGCAATCTTTGCCTCAAGAGCTGATGTATCTACGCCTGCTTCACCGGGAACCTTGATTGTGATTCTAGCTTCTGAAAGATCGAAGTACTGGTTGTCGTCACCGTACTGCATATTCGGATAGTTCTGTGCATTTGTATCGATATCGCCTGTAACCTCAGACTCACCGTCACAAATACCAACTTCAGCAAGTCTCAAAGAGCCGCCCTTCTTAGCTGAACGCTGCTCAAGACCTTCCGGAATCATAACTGTGTATGTTGAACCGGGTGCTGCATCTGCAGGAACCTTAACGGGCATCATGATAAGATGAGTTGAATCATCTTCCCAGATGAATGTATAACCTACGTCTGCTGTAGCAAGGTTATAGATACGGTTCCACTTCCACTCTGACTGAGTGAGGAGTTCGTTACCAGCGTCATCTGTCGGCCAGTTCTCACTTACGAGAACCTGAGCGTCAGGAGACTGAAGTGACCATGCGTTCTGCTGAGCGTTTGTTACGCCGTGTTCAGCAACCCACTCGTGGTCTGTGTTCCACACGTGAATCTTTCTGAGGTTTGCACCTGTGATTACACGGTTTCTCTGTGACTGATAGTCTTCAGCAGCATCAATAAGAGCTGATGAATAGAAAAGGTTTGTCTGGAATGAGTGAACAAAGTAGTTGTTTGTTACATACATTTTAACAAAAACAACTTCACCGGGCTGTGCTTCAACAACGCCACCGGGTTCACTTTCGTCACCGGTTTCTGTCTTTGTAACAGCACTGTTTGATGTCCACTTAACCGTACCTGCAGTACCTGTGAGCCAGATTTTAACCCGGTACTCAGCTGTGTCGGGATTACCGTTAGCTGATGCTGCAACTACGAAAGCGCCGAGTGCGATTGCAACTGCAAGAACAACACTCAAAACTTTTTTTGCGAGTTTCATTGAATAATCCTCCTTAAAATATTTCCAAATAATCAATTTTTCAATTGATTAGTATGGGTTTCTCTGATCGATGACCGTTGAGGCACCAACAACAGAAAGGTAAATCGGGAAATCAAGTCCGTCTACCATACCGTCATTTGTAAGGTCACCGGCATAGATAATTGTGGGGTCTGTACAGACCTCACTTGCTGAAACGTAAGAAACTACGAACGGCAAGTCATAGCCATCAGTGTAAGCATCACCGTTGATATCACCAAAGATGATAAGTGTATAGCTCTTTACAGGAACAGCGTCAATATTGAGGCTGATCACAGTACCTGTACCAAAACCAAGGTCAGTCGGTGTTGTACGGATAACTGCATCACCTGTAGCCTTTACATACTCTTTGATTTCTGACGGGCCGGAAAGGCCAAGACCAAAACCATAGATACGGCGATTTTCTTCATCAATGATAGCGGGTGTTCCGTAATCCTCGTTAGGAACCAAGGAAACCTGCTCACCAACTACCATAGCATTTGCAGGAACAAATGTCATGGCGCAAGTTGTTGAATCGAGGTAATAGAATGTTGTTGCATCTGCAGGATTTTCGATAGCCTGGTAGTAGAAAAGGTCTGACTCTTCAGGAATGAAGATTGTACCTGTCTTACCAACTGCAGATGACTTTGTCTTGAGCTCGAATGTGAATGCAAGCTCGCCTGCTTCGTTATTGATGTGACCTACTTCACCGTTTGAAACAGATGCAGTCCACTGAACAAGAATGCAACCGAATGCTGAGGGGTCATAAGCCTCAGGAATAAACTGAGCAGTATCAATTGTGTTGGAGTTGAGTGTACCTGATGTAGCACAGGTATTCTGACCAACAAGACCGATGATTGTGGGAAGCTCATAAACTGAACTGTCGAACATAATCGGGAAACGGAATGACGGAACATTGTAGTTGGAAGCGATTGTTACACGAACCTGTACTGCAGATTCTGCTTCATATGTTTCGTTATCCGTTGTGATTGTTACTGTCATTGCTTCTGTTCCCGTCGGAGTGCCTGCAGCAGAAGCGCTGATTGCAAAGAGGGAACAAGCAAGAGTTACAGCAAGAAGAATAGCAAGAATTCTTTTAGAAATTTTCACTTTATATTCCTCCTGTTCGTTTCTCAGAATACGGCATAGAGCTGACCTCTCGCCGTTTCCCGACAGAGGCTTTCGCCTCCACCGGGATAGCATTTAATTTAGGGTTAATTAGCCGACAACGATCTCTCTTGCGATTGAATCAGCAACTGCAGATGCAGCTGTGATTGAAACGAAGAAAGGATAGTCTGATGAGTCAGCCATATTGTCAAGGTTAACGTCAACTGCTATTGACTGAACATCGTCAGGAACAAGTGCTGCAGCGTTAACCAACTGAACAACTGCCATGTCTGATGAGTCAACGAATGTGTCGCCATTTACATCACCGTATGTAGCGATTACATAAGTGTCGATAACAGCGTCTGTTGCAGAATTCTTAACTGTAACAACAGCTCTTGTTGAGAATTCGCCCATATCGTTTGTTTCAACTTCTACATAGCAGCCTTCGCATGCGAAGTACTCTTCTGCAGCAAAGCCGCCGTCGTTAGCGTTACCGATACCTGTAAGGATCTTTGTACCGTCCTCAGCTTCGATAACAACGAGCTCAGCGTCTGTGCCTGCCGGGTTAACGAACTCGAATGTGGGCTCGTCACCAGGCTCTTCGCCGCCCTCTGTCGGAGGAACAAGTCTCTTCTCAGCCTCAAGAAGCTCACGATAAGCTGTCTTGATCTTTGTCTGGTTCGGAGCTGCCTCGTTAGCTGTAGCTGTAGCGAATGTAAGAGCGTTCTGGTAATTTGTCCATGATTCGTCTGAATACTCAGATGCTGCGCCGATCGCTCTTGTCGGGTTAGCAAGCTCTGCCTCAAGGTGAGCCTTGTATGAAGGAGCCTTGAGAAGTCTGCCGAAGTAAAGTGAGAATCTGTGCTCATTATAAGCCTTGTCAAGCTCGTTGATAACGGCTACGTTACCTTCTTCATCAGGAATTGTAGCTGCATCGATCATGCCTTCAAGAGTTCTCAATTCATCACGGAAGTTGTAGTATGTGTAAGCAACATAGTCTGATACGCCCATGTGGATGTATGCAGGATCATAATACGGAAGGTCTTCCGGATTTGACGGATAGCAAGCTTCGATAAGTGCGATTGATGAATCAACACCTGCTGAAAGAACCTGTGCTTCAAGCTCTTCGATAGCTGCTGAAAGGTTGTTGTATGCGGGCTCGTAGTAAGTGAACTTACCTGTCGGAGTTGAGAAGCTCGACTGAAGGAATGAGCTGTAAACTGCCTTAGCAGCCTCTTCCATAGCCTGGTTGTATGCTTCCCAAACTGTCTTGCCAGCGTATACAGTTGAAGCAGCTGTACCGTAAGCTGACGGCTGACGGTGCTTGCCCATTTCGCTGTCAAGCATTCCGGGAAGGCCGTAATCCTTGTAGCAGAAGATAAGAGCACCTGCGTTAGAAACCTTTGATGAACCGTTAACCATAGCACCAAATTCCATCTGGATCTTCGGTGTACGAACAACAGCGCCGTTTCTCGGGTTGTAAACCATACCAGCTTCAATAATTTCGTCCCAAACAGCTTCCTTCTCTTCACCTGAAAGTGCGTCGTATTCTGCTGTTGTTTCGTAAAGCTTGATGTTAGCGATACCTGCAGTATCTTCAACCTGCTGCATGATTGTTGTCTCATCTGTAAGAACCTGGAGATACTCAGCAGTCTTTGTTGCACCGGGGAGCATGTTGTTAGTAGAGATGTTTTTCACTGCATAAGGAACAGCTGTTGCCTGTGAAGCATTTGTGTTCTGTACTGTAACTGTGATGTCTGTAAGGTCGCCCATTCCGCTAGCATAGAGGTAACGAGGACCGTCTACGATTGAGAAGCCACCTACTGTATTAGATGTAAGCGGTGTATCTGAGTCATCAGATTCGTTGTAAGCAATGTATGAGTACATTGTCTCTGTGATGGGTTCATCTGTAAGCGGTGAACCGTCCTCAGTAAGAACGTCATAAGTCATTGTAACAACGAGCGGAGTTGATTCCTTAACAGAACCGTTGAATGTAACTTCAACTGTCTGACCACCGGCAATCTGATCTACCGCAGAAATGCTCAAAGTGGAAATGTTTGATGTGATTGACTTAACATCATAAGTGTAAAGCTGATCCTGATGGAATACGCCGTTAGCATCTGTGTAACCTGTGTTGATACCTGTTGAACCGTTACGGATCATAAGCTTAACCAAAACAGAACCGGGAGTGCTGATTTTGTTACCATCAACAGCTTCGTTTGTCGGGTCCCAAGTAAGCTCGGGGAACTCGAATTCCTGATCGTTTGTGAGGTTAAGGATGTTACATACAATAGGAAGGATAGCCTGTGCAAGGTTCTCTTTGTAGTTCCAGAGAGCATCGAAGATAGCTCTTACTGTACCTGCGAGAGCCTGGTTTGTAACAAGAGCATCAATTGTTGTAGCAGACCTAAAAGCACCCGGGAAGATGATGTTAATAACTCTGGATACAAGATTGATGATTACCTGCTTCGGAGTACTCTGAAGTTCTGAATCTGCACGATACTCGAACAGTGCGAAGAGTGCATCGAAGTCAAGTGCTGCGATTGTATCAATCAATGTGAAGAGGAAGTTCTGCAAGCTGCCGTTAGCTGATGCCGGAAGCCAGTTTTCAGGAATGATTGAGAAGATAACTGTATCGATTGTTTCCCAACCTGAAGCACCGTCATTGAATGTGATGCCGTTGAGAACACCTGAGTAATTGTCTACTGCGTAGTCAGCAGCCTTCTTGAGCTGAGCGTCAACGCCATCCATATCGTAAACGAACTCAAGGCCCATATCGATCTCTGAGCTTAAAGCGTGGATAGCATAGTCGATACCCATGATAACAAGAGAGTCTGTGTTGTTCGGATCAAGAGCTGAGAAGTCAAGCTCCGGAACGTCTGTTGCAAGAACCTGCTTGAGAGCATAGAATGCAAACTCAGGAAGTGTATCTGCTTCAGGAACGTACATACCGTAAGCTGAGCTGTTAACGATAGCGCGAGCTGCATAGATAACGAGCTCGTTAGCGTCCATAGCTTCAATCTCTTCGGGAGTAGCCAATTCAACATAATCAGCAAAGAGTTCGTCGCCTGCATTGATAAAGAGCTGCTTAGCAACATTTACAAGGTTCGGCTTGAACTGTGTCTTGTCGCCTGCCTGCCATACCAAAATTTCAGGATTGATAACTACATCAAATACTGACTTAACAACATTGTTGATCTGTGAAACCAATGTATCAGATGTGAATTCATAAGTGGGAACAACGTAGTTGATGTCGAAAATATCAGCATACTTATTGAGGTTTGATGCGTCTGATGTTTCTTCACCAGTCTCTTCGTTTGTTGTATAAACAACACCGCAGAGTTCCTGAATTGTTCTCTTAAGCTCGCTGTTGAGAAGCGGAACAAGAAGTTCGTTGTAGAGAACCTTGAGTACGTTATCAAGGAGTGTGTACATTGTACCTGTTGAGATGTTTGTCTTGCCTGCAAGTGCGGGAACAAGGCCGTCAACATGTTCAATTACGCCTTCATCGTTCTCTTCGTCGTAACCTTCAACAACATACTTGTCGATAAGGTCCTGAGCCATTGTGTCTACTGAAGAAGCAGCCACCTGTGCATCTGTACCTTCAACACCGTAAGTAAACTCATAAAGGAGACCCTTGAGGAGCTTATTAACGTCCATAAACTCGCTGAGGTCGATGAGTGAGCTGAGGATTGAACCTGTGTCAAGGGTACCTTCTACGAATGATACGAGAAGATCTGTGTTGTCATGCAGGAACTGGAATACTGCGTAGAGGATATCTGCGTCAGTCTTACCTGCTGTAGCTCTTCTTACACCACCCTTTGCTTCAGGAGCGAATGCGTCAGCATTCAAGTACTGAAGGTCACCGAGCATACCCTTCAATGATGAGAAGAGAGCACCGTTAACGATAGTGTAAACAGAGTCCATTGCTGCGTCAACAGATGTAAGATCGATATCACCAACGATGATGTCCTCACGTGTGAACTTAAGCTGTTCTTTTGTGAGCATACGATCGATTTCATCTATTGCTGCTGATGCATACTGTTCTGTTGTAAGAACTGCCTTATCAAGCTTGTTGTACTGGCCGATAATTGCAGAATCCTTATAAGCAGTGTATGCAGCGTTTGCACCGATTACGAGTGTTGAGCACAACATAACAATTGCGAGGATAACACTCAGAAATCTTTTTGCATTACTCATTTGGATTGCACCTCCATTAAATTTTATACTATATCAAATAGTATTGGTTTTGCACGCTTTTAGTCAGCTGTGCACCGCTGATGCGACATTATTACGTTGAATAATCTCCCCTTTCGAATCGAACCGTCGTCCGCCACCTAAACCTTCCCGCTTCAGCAGCGTTAAACAGGCTCGTGCCGATGGTCGCGATTACCGCCGTAAATACGACGCAAATTAAACCAGACGGGTGTCACAGCATAGCGTTGCTGACATCAAGGCATAATGACCCCAATGACACCACTCTTATGGTTAGTTTAAATATAAACTATTCTGCTTGTAAAGTCAATAAATTTTCAAGGAATATTTTTAATTTGTACATATTTCACAGTATTTCACATTCTTTTTTTACCTTCTGAAAAGCAGACTTTTCATAACGCCTATTTTCTTCGTTCAGAACCTATAACCTTTAGTTCTTTTTATACAAAAAGCGACACAAAAAATTCCGTGTCGCTTACTTCCGTCTGTTATATTCCGTCTGTTATATATATAAATGTATACGATTTTTAGCTTATTTCTGCTGATAAACAAGGATTCTTTCCACTTTTAATTCCCCTGCTTCACGGTCAATGTTACCAAGTCCCATCAGTTTGCCCGAAGGAGAATAAACAAGGCAAAGACCAACCGTAGTTTTATCCTTAACTCTGTTAAGGTCAAGTGCACCTCCGTTTGAAAAGTACACTGCCTGTTTTTCGCTCACCCGGACTGACGGATACGCAGAAAGCATCTCGTCGCAAGGTGCAATCAGATTCTCAACCATACCTGCCTCGACCGCTTTTTCAAGCTCTTCGAAGGTGACTGTCTTATCAATGCTGATGCCGTTGGCTTTTGTTCGTCTCAAGGCTGAAATTACTGCACCGCACCCAAGCTTTTCACCGATATCTGCCGCTAACGAGCGGATATAGGTACCCGCTGAGCAAGAAACGTCTATTTCAAACTCATTGTTTTCAAGCTCAGTAATAATTTCTATAGAATGAATTGTAACATCCCTTGCTTCACGCTCGATTTCGATTCCCTGACGAGCAAGCTTGTAAAGGCGCACACCGTTTTTTGATACAGCGGAATACATAGGCGGCAGCTGCTTGATGTCTCCGACAAAAGACATAACCGCTGAATGTAGCTCTTCACTTGCTACATTCACCTCACGCGTTTCAAGCACCTCGCCTGTTGTGTCAAGTGTGTCTGTCACCGTTCCGAGCAGAATTCTGGCACGGTATGATTTGTCGTGTGTGGGAAGATATTGAGAAAAACGGGTGGCTCCGCCAAGCATAATCGGTAAAACTCCCGTCGCCATCGGGTCCAGCGTTCCTGTATGTCCCGCTTTTTTAATTCCGAGAATCCGGCGTGTTTTATTGACCGCCGTAAACGAGGTTATACCCTCGGGCTTGTCGAGAAAAATGAAGCCTGTCATCACATTACCTCCCTGAAAAATCTAACTAATTATACATTAATTATGACATAATTTCAAGCCGTAAAAATCGGCAACGTTTTTGTAATGTTTGTGCAAAAAATATATTTTTTTGTAATTTGGTGAAAAATTGTCTGTGTAATTACACAAAAACGCGAGGGTTAATTTGGTGTAAATGGAGAAATAGGAAAAATCGATTGACTTTAAATTTCTAATAGGATATGATAATAGCGTATCTTAGTCCTGTGAGGTGTCCGTATGGGTAAATTCTCAATAAAAGAGGATCTGCTTGATGCGGCACGCAACGGCGATAACGACGCGATGAACAAACTTGTTGAGACCTTTGCACCAACTGTTGAGAGCATTGCTGCGGCTTATATAGGGCGCTCCCCTCTGACGCACAGTGACCTGATTCAGGAAGGTATGATCGGTCTTCTGAGTTCCGTTTACAGTTATTCGTCATCGGGAGGTGCAGAGTTTCACACATACTCTGTTAAATGCATTTCCAACCGTATAATGACTGCGGTTAGAAATCAACTGCGTAATAAACACACACCACTGAACTCTTACGTGCTTATCGACAGTATTGACCTGACCGACGGTCAGGCAAACCCCCAGACTGTAGTTGAAATGCAGGAAAGAATGAATGTTTTGCATCACAAAATCAAGACCGAGCTTACCGATCTTGAACGCGATGTGTTACAGCTTCATATTTCCGGTCACAACTACAATTCTATTGCCGAAATCCTTTCTGTCAGCGCGAAAACCGTTGACAACGCTTTGCAAAGAGCAAGAAAAAAACTCAAGGAAAAATGATACCTTTCACTTGCGGAATACGCAGGTGTCGCGGCCCGTACAGGCTGCAAATAAAATTAAGTGAGGTAAAAATCATGTACGAAGACAAAACATTAATTTGCAAGGATTGTGGTGAGGAGTTCATTTTCTCTGCAGGCGAGCAGGAGTTCTATGCTGAAAAAGGCTTTGTAAACGAGCCTCAGCGTTGTAAGAGCTGCCGTGATGCAAGAAAGAACGCAGTTCGTGGTGAGCGTGAGCTTTTCGAAGCAACATGTGCTAACTGTGGCGGCGTTGCTAAGGTTCCCTTCCGTCCCCGTGAAGACCGTCCTGTTTACTGCAGTGAGTGCTTCGCAGCAATGAAGGAAGAGGCATAATTACATAGCATAAAACCAAAAGAGGTTATCTCGTTGGAGATAACCTCTTTTTTATTATATCAGATCATTTGATGACGAATCATCTATACCGCCAAGGCTCTGCAGCTTCTGTGCAAAAGTGAGCTTCGGCTTTTTGGCAACCTGTTTTTTGGGCTGCACCTTGCCGGACTTTTTATCAACAGATTCAGTCTTGTGTTTTTCAGGCTCGCTGCGGTGGTGACGGTGCTTTTTGCCACTGTCCTTACCGTAGGAGCTGAGATACTCATCAGCATCAAAATCCGCTGTGATTTCTCTTGAGCGGTGTTTCTTGTGTCCTGACATTTCTTTTGTCAGTTTTTTAAGCAAATCGTCAACATCTTCGGACGAAGTAACTTCAATATGATTAGTAAGCGTTTGTTCAATCGTCTTTTTACCTTGAAGCATTTCTTCATCGGACAGACTTCTGCCTGCTGAATGATGGCTGTGACGGGCAATTTTTTTGAAGCTTTCGGGGCTTATCTCTTCAATACCTTCAGTTTTATCATTGATTGAACTTTCTTTTCCGGTCTTACGCCGTGCTTCAGATTCTTTCGATATAGCTTCTTCTCTTGCTTTTCTTTGTGCTTTTTTGGCATTGATTTTTTTCATAGCTGTTTTGTAATAAATCAAAGCAAGCAAAAATGAAAGCACCTGAATTGATAGCATATGCGGCATAAAGGTCCATAGCTTATAATCCGGTATTACCAGAATACAGGTTGAAAAGTATGTATAGACAAAATTATCCATTAAAGCGATATACGTTGAACCTGAAACACGTGTCATCATACCACGTTTGATACCCGCGAGCATCTCTTTGATTATGCCGAACGCCACAATGAAAATAACAAATCGTTTTGCATTACTGTCATAAACACCTAAGAGATAATCGCGCAGAACAATTACAAGAGTTAAAGACATACACAGCCCTGACTGTATCAGGTTTGCTCGTGCAAAGGATGTGCTTTTAACAAGAGTTTTGAGAACAAATCCCCTGAAGAAGAACTCCTTAAACAGTGATGTCAGGAGAACCGAAACCGAATAAACCAAAGCAATTGTAAAAGGTCTTATATTTGCATTCTCGTCAACAAACCGTGAGTTGGGAGAGGAAAATACTATATCAAGGCTACCCGGACTCGTAAGTGAAAGATATACACACTCGGCACCGACAACAACCGCAATAGGGATAGCCGCAAGGCATACACCGTAAATCAAGCCTGCTTTGATTTTCTCTTCATTAAGACTTATGCCGAGCAATTTGTAAGACGATCTTGACGCGCGGACATACATTATAAGCACTGCAAAGCCCATAAGCCAAGCAAAAATCGGTGTTCCGATGATGGTAAGGTCGGTTTTAAACAAGAAAACATCAATGCAGTAAAAAGCCAGAACTGCAAAAAACATTGAAAAAATATCAGGCAATGCTCTTGCCTTCGGATTGCTCATTCTCTCCCTCCTTTACATAAGTTTATAACTTATACAGTATAGCATAACTGTATATACTAATCAATAGTACAATAAAAATTTGATTCCCACGCGGGTACATACGGATGATGGCAGAAATATATTTTATATTCCGGACAAAGCTCATTGATTTTCAGCGGTAAGCGGAACATATCGGAGTTGCGGTGGTAGGCACAGACATAGAGCTTCGGGCGATGCTTTTTAATTGTATTTTTTGCACCGTCAAGCGCTTTTTCCTCACTGCCCTCAATGTCCATTTTAAGCACGGTGATTTTTTCACCGTTCAGGATATTGTCAACGCTGTCCGCCTGCACTTCAACCTTACCTGCAGTAGAAAGCTTAGAGTTTCTGCCCTTCTTCTTTTCAAAGAAGAGGGTTTCTTTTGTATCCCAGGCAGCAAGGTTGTAGGTGGTAATATTTTTAAGTTCCGAAGTTTTATCCGTCAGCTTACGGTAATTCTTTTCGTCAGGCTCAACTGCAATGATTTTTTCATATTCTCCACCCGTTGCCTGTAAGAACTCACGCACGGTGTCTCCGTCATACGCACCGAGATCCATAAAAATCTCATCATTGCCGAGTGCCAGATACTGAGAGTAGATTTCTTCCTTCTGCTTTTCGCATTTAAAAAGATATTCGGTCTTTCCGCTGACCTTAAAATTGAGAATATCAATAAAGCTCTGACGCGAAAAATCATCAGACAAAAGATTATATGCACGCTCGAACTCCCCATCGTGCTCCTCAATAAATTCGCGTGTAAAAACACCGTCATCGACAATCGGTACATTCGGAGCAAAAAGAGTGTGCTTCTCTGACAAAGATTTTATTCTTTTAAGCATCGCTTCATCGTGCACTGCGAAGCAGACTACAATTACAAAATCGTCATACTTCAGGCAGAGGTCAGAGTATTTTACCACCTTATAGCCACGGAAGGAATGACCTCTGACAAATTCGTCAGATGCAAAAATTTCAGCAACACTTACACCGATTTCATTAAGCTTTTCGATTACCATATCCGTGCCGTTACCCATACCGTAAAGTGCAATCGGCAGGTTTGTTTCCTTAAGGTAATCCCAAACGTTTTTTTCTTTTATTCTTTCAATCATAATTTTACGCTTTCTGTTGTTTTTTGTTACGGGAATATGATATACTAAATTATCTTAATAATCAAGGTTGTGATTTGATGAAATATGATTTCAGCAATTTTAAAATCGTTGCTGTCAGTGACATCGAACTGCGCGCTGCAGAAATGTTTGCAGAGGAGATTGAAATCCGTGCCGGCTACAAGCCCGAAATCTGTGCCGATTGCGACGATAATTATGTTGTGCTGTGCATCAAGGATGAGAGCGACAGCGAAGAATACTGCATTGATCACTGCGACAAAAAAGTCGTTATAACCGCTCACCGTCTGCGCAGTCTTATATACGGCTTCGGCGAGTTTATCAGAAAAGCTGTTTTTGACGGTGAAAGCATCTGTCTTATCAAAAATATCAGCCTTAAAAGAGTGCCGTCAATGAAAATCCGCGGTCATCAGCTCAGCTATACCGATATGAATAACACAGTTGATGCGTGGGATAAGGCACAGTATGAGCGTTATATCCGCGACCTTATGCTTTTCGGTATGAACACGGTTGAGGCAGACTCGGGTGTGCGTGAAGAAACAAGCTTCCTGATGAGATTTTCACAAAAGGAAATGCTTATGGCAATGTCTGAAATCTGCGTAAAGCTTGACATTGACCTTTCCGTATGGCACGAATTATGGACCAAGGACTCCGACGAGGAGACAATGGAAAAAATGCACCGTCTTTATGACGATCTGCCGAAGCTTGACATTCTTTTCCCTCCCGGAGGTGACCCCGGTGATATGCAGGGTGATGCTTTTGTTCAGCGTTGCGTAAAAATGAAACGCGAAATGCAGAAGGTTTTCCCGAAAATTCAGATGTGGCCGTCAGCACAGGCACCGCACGAATACCCTGATTGGGGCAAAAGATTTGTAAAAGAAATGGCAAAGTGTCCTGAAGAAATTGACGGTATTATCTACGGTCCTAACCACGCAATGCCGCTTGACGAATTACGCAGAAAGATTGACAGCCGTTACCCGTTCAGACTTTATCCCGACATCGGTCACAACGTACGCTGTGAAACTCCCGTTCACTTTGACCGCGACGACTGGCACTATTCCCTTGCCGCAACGCTCAGCCGTGAGGCAGTCAACCCGCGTCCGTCCGAATACAGACTGTATCACAGACAGACAAGACAGTATGTTGACGGCAGCGTTACATATTCCGAGGGTGTCAACGATGACCTTAACAAATTCGAGTGGAGCGCAATGGACCTTGACTGCGACAGCGATATGAGAGAAAATGTGCTTGATTACTGCCGTGCATTTTTCATCGGCGCTGATGCTGAAGCACTAGCAGACATGATCATCGCATTTGAGCACAGCTGGAACGGTGACCCTGTAGAAAACAGAAATATTCAGACAAGCTTTGACGCATTCACAAATATGGCACAGGAAAAGCCCAATCTTATGAACAACTGGCGGTTTGTGCTTCATCTTTTCAGAGCATACTGCGACAAGCTCGTGCGTGACAGACGAATCTTTGAACTCGGATTGATTGATGAGGCAAAAATCCTTGTTTATAAGGGCGAAACAGAAAAGGCATTGGAAATTCTCAAGACTGATTTCTGTGACGAATACAAGAAAAACCGCCAAAAGATTGATGAGTTGGCAGAAATACTTTTCAATCTTATCGGTATACAGCTTGACGTTGAACGTTACCATGGTATGAAGTGGGAAAGAGGTTGTACGCTGATGACAATCGATAACCCCATTACAGACAGACGTTATCTTGTAAATAAATTTACCGAAAACCCCGAAAATGCAATTAAATATTTCGACAGAAACATTGTTGACAGTGACGAGTATTATTTCTCCTTTGCTGAGCACGGCTTTGAGGTCTGCGGCAAACAGAAGGGCGAATATTATATGAATTTCCGCGGTGATATGAACTTTGATGCCGAATTGCCGATGTGTATAACAAAGGTTTATGATCACTTTAACTTTGATTGCCGTGTTTCGGGACTGATTTCAGGCGATTACAAGCTCCGCATCACATACAAGAACAACCAGAATGACGAAATTATTCATCATAAGGTGACAATCAACGGAAATGTCATCCATGACGGTGCTCAGTACGGCGGTGTAAGAGACGAGGAGTACGAAAAGCTCTTCCTTGCTGACGGATTTTCAAGTATTGTTTATGATATCCCCGAAAAATATCTTGAAAACGGCTGTGCCGTGCTTGAAATCACAGAGCCTATTGACGGATTTATGATAAGTGAATTCCGATTTACAAAGGCGTAAATGTAATCGGACTGCTTATTGTGAACAAAACCAAATCTAAGGAGGAAAACGAAATGAAACAAACGGTAAAAAACTTTCTTTGCGCATTACTTGTTATTTGTATTGTGCTGACATCGTCGGTGATGGCTTTTGCTGCTGTTACAGGTGACATCAACTCCGACGGTAAGGTGAATTCAACAGATGCGCTCGGTATCCTTAAGTATACCGTCGGTGCAACACCGTCAAAGTTTGAAAAAAGCGTTGCCGATGTTAACGCTGACGGAAAGATCAACTCAACAGATGCTCTTGCTGTGCTCAGAATCGCGGTGGGTATCGGTAACTCAACAGAATTAAGCAAGGATGAAATTGTCAAGCTTTATAATAACGGTCTTGCAAAAGTCAGTGAACAGCTTACCTGTAACCTTACAATTTCTACTGATATTTCAGGAACTGTTAATAAGTTCCTGATGAACGGCGAGAAAAATCCTATGTTTGAAAGTCTATTAGAAAACACGCTTAATTCGGATTATGAAGACGAAAAATACAGATTTTTCAACGGAAAAACAACTGACGGACAAAAAGCCAAGGACATTCTTGCTTCAATCAACTTAACAGCAAACAGAGTTAAATCCGCAAAAGCAGTAAAACAAGGTAACGGATATAAACTCAATATTGTGCTTGTCGAAGAAACTGTAACCTTGGATGAGCTTTTGCCTGATATGATAGATTTCGACTACTGTGAGGTTACTTATCCCGGAACAAATATAACCGCCATAATTGATAACGAGGGCAGAATTGAACGCGTTGATTATGTTTCAGACGGTCATATGAAAGCTTCCGGCCACATAAACGACTCTTCTGTATATATTGATGTGTTAATCGCCGAGGAAAGCACATACACATTCTCATACTAAAGTTAAGTAAAATTTTGTCGGAGGTTATATGATAGTATAACTTTCTTTTAAACATTACACGAAATTTTCATACCCTAATCAAGGAGGAAACGATAATGAAAAAAGCATTCAGCGCACTACTTACTCTGGCATTGCTCTTTACTTCAACCGTTTTTGCTTTTGCTGCTGTTACAGGTGACATCAACTCCGACGGTAAGGTGAATTCAACAGATGCACTCGGCATTCTTAAGTATACCGTCGGTGCAACACCGTCAAAGTTTGACAAAAGCGTTGCCGATGTCAACGCTGACGGAAAGATCAACTCAACAGATGCTCTTGCTGTGCTCAGAATCGCGGTGGGTACTGTTAATCCTCCGTCATCATCTGCTGAAATCATAAATCTCTATAACAACGCTGTCAATAAGGCTGTTTCTTCAAAGGCAGGCTTCAAAAAAAGCAGAGTAACTGTATTGCACAACCTCGAAGGCGGTGCTCTGCTCAAAATTCAGCTTGTTGTTGATATGGTTAACGATTTCCTCGGTGTCGGAACAACACAGTGGGATAATAAGAAGGGCAAGCAGGATAACCTCAGTAAGGCTTCACTTACAGCATCTGACATCAAGCATGCTTACTGCACAGAAAATAACGGTTTATACACCGTAACTCTGAGTCTGAAGGACGGTAGCAGTTCAGCTAATATTTCAGGCAACTCTGACACATCACCGCTTCAGAGAGCAGGCGTATTCGCAGGTAAGGGCGACAAGAGAGCTTATGACTATAAGAATTCCGAGAACATATACGCAGCTATCAACGGTGTTGATGAGTGTACAGCAGAGTCAGCACTTGAGAAGGTAACAAACACAAAGATCACAGCTGTTATCGACTCAAAGACAGGTAACCTTCAGTCACTCACAGCTTCATGGGATTGGTACGTTGAGCTTACAAATGTTAAGTACACGGTCGTTGGCATCAAGCAGGCTAAGGGTAACGCTACAACAACAGTCAAGATAACTGACTTTAATTATTAATATCGACTTAACAAAAAGGACGATGCAGTTCAAAATGCATCGTCCTTTTCTTATCTCAGCTTATAAAGCTCTTCGCAAAGTGTACCAAGCTGTTCCATAGTCAGGCTTTCAGCTCTGACAGTTGACGGAAGACCTGCGTTTTCAATTGCGGTGATGACCGTCTGCTTCGGCATTCCCATTCCTGCGCTGATACCGTTTGAAGCCGTTTTTCTGCGTTGACTGAACGCTGAACGCACCATTGAGAAGAAGAATTTTTCATCCGTAACCTCGACGGGCACTTCCTTTCTTACATCAAGGCGGATAACCGCGCTGTCAACATTCGGTGCAGGCATAAACGAGCCCCTTGAAACATCAAAAAGCTTCTGTGCATCCGAATAAAAGTCAACCGCAACCGTTACTGCACCTGAATCTCTGCTGCCGACATCGGCACAAAGGCGTACGGCTGCCTCCTTCTGCACCATTACGGTGATTGACTCGATATTGAGCCTTTCCTCAAGCAGACGCATAATAACAGGAGAAGTGATATAATACGGCAGATTTGCACACACTATTACAGGCATATCACCGAATTCTTCTTTAAGAATCTGATGCAAATCAACCTTAAGAATATCACCGTTGATGATTTTTATATTGTCAAAATCCGCAAGGGTTTCATCGAGCACGGGAAGAAGCCTTGTGTCAAGCTCAACACAGACCACCTTTTCTGCACGCTTTGCAAGCTCAGCAGTAAGGACACCGATTCCCGCGCCGACCTCAAGCACTCCGACACCCTCACGCGCTCCGCCCTCCTCCGCAATACGCGGACACACTGACGGATTGATGATAAAATTCTGTCCGAGTGCCTTTGAAAACGTAAATCCGTGGCGCTGAAGTACACTTTTTATAACACCGATATCTGATAAATTACTCATAATAGCCTCATTTATTATTGCAATTTGGTTTGAAAACAACTATAATAATACAGTATAGGTAAAAATTTGTCAATTGGAGTGAATGAAATGAAAATTTTAGTTACAGGCGGTGCCGGCTACATCGGCTCACACACTTGCGTTGAGATGCTTGATGCAGGTCACGAAATCGTTATCGTAGATAACTTCTACAACAGCTGTCCCGAAGCTCTTAACAGAATCAAGGAGCTTTCAGGTAAGGATTTTCAGTTTTACGAGTGCGATATCCGTGACAGAGCAGGTCTTGATAAGATTTTTGCAGAAAACAAGATTGATGCAGTCATCCATTTCGCAGGTCTTAAGGCTGTAGGCGAAAGCTGTGCAAAGCCTCTTGAATACTACGAAAATAACATCGGCGGCACAATCACACTTTGCGAAGCTATGCGTGATGCAGGCTGTAAGAAGATCGTTTTCAGCTCATCTGCAACTGTTTACGGTGAAAACAACCCCTCACCTCTTAAGGAAACAATGCAGATCGGCGGTACAACTAATCCCTACGGCACAACAAAGTATATGATAGAGCTTATTCTCCGTGATATCTGGGCATCTGACAACGATTGGAGCATTGCAATCCTGCGTTACTTCAACCCCATCGGTGCACACAAGAGCGGAAGAATCGGTGAAAATCCGAACGGCATTCCAAACAACCTTATGCCGTACATCACACAGGTTGCTGTCGGCAAGCTCCCCTGCCTGAGTGTTTTCGGTGACGATTACGATACACACGACGGTACAGGTGTGCGCGACTACATCCACGTTGTTGACCTTGCTCTCGGCCACGTTAAGGCTGTTGAAAAGGTGCTTTCAGGCACAGGCGTTGATGCTTACAACCTTGGTACAGGCATCGGATACAGCGTTCTTGATATTGTTCACACATTTGAGAAGGCTTGCGGTAAGCCGCTTAACTATAAAATTGTTGACCGTCGTCCCGGTGACCTTGCAACCTGCTATTCTGACCCGTCAAAGGCTCTTGAGGTGCTCGGTTGGAAGGCTGAAAGAGGTCTTGACGAAATGTGCGAGGACTCCTGGAGATGGCAGAAGAATAATCCCGAAGGATATTGATTTATGGAACTTTATGAAAACAGTCAGTCACCCGAGGTGGCTATGCTTATCGGCATAGATACGGATACTTATGACGCTGAGGTGTCGATTGACGAGCTTGAAGAGCTTGCACGCACTGCGGGTGCAGTTGTTTGTGCAAAAACCCTGCAAAAACGCGACCGACCTGACTCGGCAACGTATATCGGCAGCGGTAAGCTTGAGGAAATCAAGGAATTCGCCGAAAACAACGATGTTGATCTGTTGATTTTTGATGGTGAGCTTACTCCCTCACAGCAGAGAAACATCGAAAACGAAACCGATATCCGTGTTATTGACAGAACAACACTTATCCTTGATATTTTTGCCGCAAGAGCGAGAAGCGGTGAGGGTAAAATTCAGGTTGAGCTTGCTCAGCTTAAGTATTCTCTTCCCCGTCTCGGCGGTAAGGGTACACAGCTTTCACGACTCGGCGGCGGTATCGGTACAAGAGGCCCCGGTGAAACAAAGCTTGAAAGCGACCGCCGTCACATCCGCAGACGAATCCAGAGCCTTGAAGAGGACCTCAAGGAAATCGCAAAGCGCCGTGAGCAGCTGCGTTCAAGAAGAGAAAAAGACGGTGTCGAAACCGTTGCGATTGTCGGATACACTAACGCAGGCAAGTCAACACTGATGAACGCGCTTACAGATGCAGGTGTGCTTGCCGAAAACAAGCTTTTTGCAACACTTGACCCGACGTCCAGAGCACTCATTCTGCCCGACGGCAGAAGCGTTATGCTGATTGATACGGTTGGTCTTGTGCGCAGACTTCCGCATCACCTTGTTGAGGCTTTCCGCTCAACACTTGAGGAGGCGGCATCGGCTTCGGTTATCCTTAACGTGTGTGATGCATCCGATGACTGCTGTGCGGAGCATCTTGCAGTTACCACAAATCTTTTGAACTCTCTCGGCTGTGAGAATAAACCGATAATTTCCGTGCTTAACAAATGTGATCTTTGCGACAACTCGTTCATACTTCCTGCGCAGGGTAAATTTGTTATGATTTCAGCCCTTAACAACAGAGGTCTCGACAATCTTCTTGCACAGATTCAGCTGTCACTTCCGCTGACAAGAAAAAAGGCAGAGCTTCTTATTCCGTACAACGATGCAGGACTTGTAAATTACATCCGCGAAGACGGTGTTCTTCTTGAAGAGGAATACCGCGGAGACGGAGTTTATATCAAAGCAATCGTTGACATCAGATTCCTTGAGAAGCACAAGGATTATATCATTGGTTAAAATATATTTTACAAGCAAAAAGTGTCTTACAGGATTTTCATTCCTGCAAGACACTTTATTTTTATATATTCAGAATTTCGTTCGGTGTGTTCGCAATATATTCCGCACCGCTTGCGATGAGCACATCCTCATCACGGTTGCCCCACGTTACGCCTATGCAGGGAAGTCCTGCATTGTGTGCCGTAAGCACATCAACGTCCGAGTCACCGATATAAACACATTCTTCGGCTGTGACACCGAGGGTTCTGATTGTGTAAAACAGTGAATCAGGCTCGGGCTTTGACGGAAATTCGTCCATTTTTCCGACAACGATATCGAAAATATCACCAAAAAAGTCTTTAACGACTGCCTGCGCAGCAACATGCGCCTTGTTTGAAAGCACAGCAACCTTACAACCGCGTTCTGTGAGTGTTTTTACAACATCAATCATACCGTCATACGGCTTTGTGTAGTCCGCGATATGCTCAAGGTAGTATTTTGTGAAAAGTTCAAGTGCCTCAGCATAGTCATCTTCACTTGTTCCGTCGGGAACGGAGCGTTTAATCAGCACCTTGATTCCGTTGCCGATAAAGTTTCTGACTTCTGCGACGGTTCTTTCGGGATAGCCTTTCTCACGCATCGCAAAATTAACCGCATTCGCAAGGTCAAGAAGTGTATCAAGAAGTGTACCGTCAAGGTCAAAAATGTATGCCTTATATTTCATTTATCTTCGCTTCTTTCCGAAAAAGCCTTTTTTGTCGTCCATATCGGGTTTGCTGCCACCCATAGTCTCGTTGAACTTAAGCAAAGCTTCTCTCTGCTCAGCGTTAAGCTTTGTCGGCACATCAACAATAATACGGACAAGCTGATTGCCGCGTACCTTTGTGTGTATGTTCTGTATGCCTTTACCCTTAAGCACAAAAACCGCACCCGGCTGTGTACCTGCGGGAATATCATACTTAACCTTGCCGTCGAGTGTCGGAACAAGAAGAGTGTCACCGAGAGCTGCCTGAACGTATGTTACATGAACCTCGCACCATACATTAAAGCCGTCACGCTCGAAGAACGGATGAGGACGGACATTAACATTAACATGAAGGTCGCCTGAAGGACCGCCGTTGATGCCCTTGTTTCCCTCGCCTCTTACATTGAGAATCTGACGGTCATCAATACCTGCGGGAATGTTGACCTCAAGTGTGCTGTGCTTTGACACTCTGCCTCTGCCGCGGCATTTCTGACACGGATTTTCTACAATCTTACCTTTACCGCCGCATCGTGAACAAGCGCGCTGTGTCTGAATGACACCGAAGGGTGTTCTCTGCTGAGCCATTACCTGACCTGAGCCGTGACATTCGGGACAAGTTGTGGGTGATGTGCCCTTCTCAGCACCGCTTCCGTTACATTCGGGGCAGACATCAACACGGTTGACATCAACCTTACGTTTACAGCCCTTTGCAGCCTCTTCAAACGAAATGGTTACAGTTGACTGAAGGTCTTCTCCGCGTCGGGGTGCATTGGGATTCGCACGGCGTCCGCCGCCACCGAATCCGCCGCCTCCGCCAAAGAAGCTTGAGAAAATGTCGCCAAGGTCGATATCGTCACCGAATCCGCCGAAGCCACCTCCGAATCCTCCACCGCCTGCACCGTAATTCGGGTCAACACCTGCGTGACCGAACTGGTCGTAGCGTGCTTTCTTCTGATCGTCACTAAGGACTTCGTAAGCTTCGTTTGCTTCCTTGAACTTTGCTTCTGCTTCTGCATTGCCGGGATTAAGGTCGGGGTGGTACTGCTTTGCTTTTTTTCTGTATGCTTTTTTTATTTCATCAGCACTCGCACTTTTTTCAACGCCGAGCACCTCGTAATAGTCTCTTTTATTATCAGCCATAATTCAGCCCCTGACTTTGAAACAGGGCTTGCGACAAAGCTGTCGCAATCCCTTTGTTTCAATAAAATCCTTATTCGTCGTCTGTTACGTCTGTGTAATCAGCCTCGTAGAAGCCGTCATTACCACCGTTGGGTGCACCACCCATGTCACCCATATCAGGAGCACCCTGTGCACCTGCTGCAGCCTGAGCTGCCTTGTAAATCTTCTCAGAAACCTCGTAGAACTTAGCCTGAAGTGCTTCCTGCTTGTTCTTGATAAGGTTGATGTCTTCACCCTTAAGAGCTTCCTTGAGGCCTTCGATTTCTGTTGTGAGAGCTGCCTTATCCTCTTCTGAGAACTTGTCGCCCTCTTCTGAAAGCATCTTTTCGCACTGGTAAACCATCTGGTCAGCGTTGTTTCTTGTGTCAACCTCTTCACGGCGCTGCTTATCTTCCTGTGCAAACTGCTCTGCCTCGTGAACAGCCTTCTCAATGTCTTCCTTAGACATATTTGTTGAAGATGTGATTGAAATTGACTGCTCCTTGTTTGTGCCGAGATCCTTTGCTGAAACGTGAACGATACCGTTAGCGTCGATGTCGAATGTTACTTCAATCTGCGGAACACCGCGGCGTGCCGGCATAATGCCGTCAAGGTGGAAGATACCGAGAGTCTTGTTATCCTTTGCAAACTCTCTTTCACCCTGAAGAACGTGAACCTCAACAGAAGGCTGATTGTCAACTGCAGTTGAGAAGATCTGGCTCTTCTTTACGGGGATTGTTGTATTTCTTTCGATAATCTTTGTGTTGATTCCGCCCATTGTCTCGATACCGAGTGAAAGCGGAGTAACGTCAAGAAGAAGGAGACCCTTAACCTCACCGCCGAGAACACCTGCCTGAAGTGATGCACCGATTGCAACACACTCGTCGGGGTTGATACCCTTGAACGGATCCTTACCGATAAACTTCTTGATTGCGTCCTGAACTGCAGGAATTCTTGAAGAACCGCCGACCATAAGAACCTTGTCAATCTCGTTAGCTGAAAGACCTGAATCCTTCATAGCCTGACGAACGGGTCCCATTGTAGCCTCAACAAGGTCTGCTGTAAGCTCGTTGAACTTTGCTCTTGTAAGAGTCATCTCAAGGTGCTTAGGACCTGTTGCATCAACTGTGATGTAGGGAAGGTTGATATCTGATGTTGTAACACCTGAAAGCTCAATCTTTGCCTTTTCTGCAGCTTCCTTGAGTCTCTGCATAGCCATCTTGTCTGCGCGAAGGTCGATGCCACTTGACTGCTTGTATTCGTTAACCATCCAGTCCATTACTCTCTGGTCGAAGTCGTCACCGCCGAGACGGTTGTTACCTGCTGTTGCAAGAACCTCCTGAACACCGTCGCCCATTTCGATGATTGAAACGTCGAATGTTCCGCCACCAAGATCATAAACCATAACCTTCTGATCTTCTTCCTTATCAATACCGTAAGCAAGAGCTGCAGCTGTGGGCTCGTTGATGATTCTCTTAACCTCAAGACCTGCAATCTTACCTGCGTCCTTTGTAGCCTGACGCTGTGCGTCTGTGAAGTATGCGGGAACTGTGATAACAGCCTCTGTTACTGTGTCACCGAGATATGCCTCAGCGTCTGTCTTAAGCTTCTGAAGAATCATTGCAGAAATTTCCTGCGGTGTGAACTTCTTGCCGTCGATTGTAACCTTGTAATCTGTACCCATCTGACGCTTGATTGAAGAAACAGTCTTTTCGGGGTTTGTGATAGCCTGTCTCTTTGCAACCTGGCCTACCATTCTTTCACCGTTTTTGCCGAAAGCAACAACTGACGGAGTTGTTCTTGCACCCTCAGCGTTTGCGATAACCACAGGCTCGCCACCTTCAATAACTGATACACATGAGTTTGTTGTGCCCAAGTCAATACCGATAATCTTTGCCATAATAAATTTCCTCCAATATGTTTTTTTGTGATTTTTAGTTTGCAACCGCTACCATAGCGGGACGGATGATCTTGTCGCCGAGCTTATAGCCCTTGACAATTACTGTTGTGATTGTATTCTCGCTTACCGAGTCATCTTCCGTGTGCATTACTGCGTTGTGGATATTCGGGTCAAACTCTTCGCCGACCTCGCCGAATGATTCGATGCCGAGATTTTTTAACACATCGCTGAACTGCTTAAATGTCATCTCAACGCCCTTTTTGTAATCCTCAAGTGTGCCGTCTGGATTAGCAAAAATTCTGTCAAAGTTATCTGCAACCGGTAAAAGTGCATTGATAACCGATGCCTTGCATTCAGCGTAAAGTGCTTCCTTCTCTCTTTGTGAACGCTTACGGAAATTGTCGTATTCTGCAAGTGTTCTTAAAAGCTGATCATTTTTTTCGTCGAGCTGCTTCTGAAGCTCCTCTTCCTTTGAAGGCTCTGCCGCAACTTCCTTTTCTTCAATTACTTCCTCTTCGGCAATTTTTTCTTTCTTATCCTTTGCCAAAAATCTCATTCCTTTCAGTTAGAGTAACGGAATACTGAACCGTGTTTTTATTGTCACTCCTCATTGAGTGTCTGTGTAAGAAGCTCTCCTACCAGGTCGGTAAGGTATCTTACACTTGGTATAAGACTTGCATAGTCAATCCGCGTCGGTCCGATTATACCGATCGAGCCGCGGTTGTCACCGTCTATGTTGTAGTGTGCCATTATAACGCTGGAATTTTCAAGCTGCTTGAACTTGTTTTCTCCACCGATTTTTACATCGAAGTCCGCTTTACTGTTTGCAAGAAGCTGGCTTATCGGCTCACCCCGTCTTAAAAAATCCATAAGCTCGTAAGCAGTTGTTCCGTAATCTTCACGGTAACGCAGGATGTTTGACTGACCGCCAAGCATAACCATTGTCCGCATTGCTTCCTGTGCAAGCTCTGAAACTGCAGAAACAAAAGGAATCATTGTCAGCGCGTCCGCACCCATTGAAGCAACAAGCGTCTGGAGTGTTGCCGTATCAATTTCATCAAGCGGTAAGCCGATGAAGGAAGCCTTAACGATGTTATAAAACTTTTCAATCATTGAAGAGTTGAGGTCAACATCGCTTCTGCAAACCTTGCTTTTGATAACTCCCGTTGAAGTCAGCAGAACTATCATTCCCGTTCTTGTTCCGACAGGGACAAATTCGATACGCTTGATTGTTGCGTTTTCACCCGACGGAGTGGTTGATACTGCCGCACAGTCCGTCATATCTGCAAGAAACTCACTTGCCTTTGCAAGAATTGCTTCGGGACTTGCATTTTTTAAGGACACACCCGCTTCAATCTGCCGTTTGACAGATTCGTCAAGCGGTCGGACACCCATAAGATTATCGACATAATACCGATAACCCTCGTTTGTGGGGATTCTGCCCGCTGAGGTGTGGGGCTGTTCGAGGTAACCGAGAGCCGCAAGCTCTGCCATCTCGTTGCGGATTGTTGCACTTGAAACTGTAATATCAAGCGCCGACAACAGAGTTTTGGAACCGACAGGCTCACCCGTTCTGATATAATGCTCTACAACAGCAGCGAGTATTTTTTCTTTTCTCTGACTGAGTTCCAATCTCTCACCGCCTTTATTTTTAGCACCGTTAGCACTCTTTTGTCGCGAGTGCTAACTACAGTTATTACTATACAACTGACGGAAGAATTTGTCAACAGTTTATTTGTTAATTCTTTATGAACTTGCCGTGATTTTTTCTTAAATTTATATTTCGCAATTATTATTGTCTTCAAATTGTTGAATAAACCGGGTTGTTGTGTTAAAATGTAATATATATGCTCAGAGGTGGAAGTATGTACATAGTTGTCGGCGCAAACGGTTTTTTGGGATCGTACGTTGTGAAAAGTCTTGTCAGCAACACTGACGAAGAAATAATTGCAACATATCACGGTAAAAAAGAGAGTCTTTACAGTCCCAGAGTGAATTGGGTGCACCTTGATGTTACCGATAATGAAAGTGTGCGAAGGCTCGCAGAGTTCGCAGGGAATATCGAAGAATGTCGAATTTTCTATTTTTCCGCCTGTCATAACCTCGATCTCGTCAAGCGTGACCCAAACCTTGCAAAAGGCATCAACATAACGGCACTTGAAAGCTTTCTTGAGTTTTTCAGCGACGCTGACGGCTTATGGTTTTCATCAACAGACTGTGTTTACGGTGAGAATACCGCTGAAATTCCGCTATTCAAAGAGAGTGACCCCACTTGCCCCGTAAGTGAGTACGGAAGACAGAAGCTTGAAGCAGAAAAGATTGTGAACACGTACGGCTTTAATGCAGTCAGGCTTCCGTATATGATCGGACCTTCTCTGCTTGAAAACAAAAAGCATTTCTATGACAATATTGTCGAAAAAACTGCAGACGGGCAGGACTTCACCCTCGCAGACGGTCTGTGGAGATCTGCACTTGACTATCAAAGTGTTGCGGATATTCTTGTAAAGCTGAGTATGATGAAAAACACTCCGCAAGTCCTTAACCTCTGCGGTGATGACAGCTTAAGCAAATACGATGTCGGCATTATGATTGCAGAAAAGCATAATCTGCCGACGGAACATATCATAAAAACACCCGAAGAGGAAATAATGAAGCTTTTTGATGAAAGACGCACATCTTCAACTGCGATGGACAATTCGCTTCTTAAATCCGTATTGGGTACGGACGAAATCAAAATCAAATTCTGACGGCGGTGAAACGCATGAAAGCAGTTATTATGGCGGGTGGCTTCGGCACGAGATTGCAGAAGCTTTCCGGAGACAGACCGAAGCCGATGATGGAAATATGCGGTCGTCCCGTTCTTGAATATCAGATTGAAAACCTGCGTAAATGCGGTATAACAGACATTATTATTGTTGTGCATCATCTGAAAGATAAGATTATGCGTTATTTCGGTGACGGCTCATTTTTCGGAGTGAGTATCAGCTATTACGAAGAAGATAAGCCTCTCGGCACTGCGGGTGCGCTTTTTAAAATAAAGGATCGGCTGACGGATGATTTTCTGCTTATCAACGGGGATCTTGTTTTCAGCGTTGATTTCGGCAGAATGATTGATTTTCACATTGTGAAGAACGCTCTTGCTACTCTTTTTGTTCACCCTAACTCCCACCCGTACGACAGTGAGCTTATAGTTTGCGATAAAGATAATGTTGTAACGGATTGGTTTAAAAACGACGGGCACGGAAACTGCAAAAACTGCGTTAATGCAGGTATTCATATACTTTCAAAAAAGGTGCTTGACTGTCCCCGTACGCAAAGCAAGCTCAATCTTCGCACGGACGTGCTTGAGCCCATTATCGGAACAGGCAGAGTATTTGCTTATCACTCGGCAGAATATGTCAAGGATATGGGCACATCGGACAGGCTCCGCCACGTAACCGCCGATGTAGAAAACGGTGTGGTTGACGCTAAACGCTCCGACAGAAAGCAGAAGGCAATTTTCCTTGACCGTGACGGCACGATAAACAAATATAAAGGCTATATCACATCGCCAAAACAGCTTGAGCTTATCAGCGGTGCGGCTGATGCGATAAAGAAAATAAACCGCAGCGGTTACCTTGCAATTATAATAACAAATCAACCGTCAATCGCGATGGGGCGTATGAGCTTTGCCGTGCTTGACGAAATTCACGCGAAGCTCGACACACTTCTGGGCGAAAGCGGTGCTTATGTTGATGCACTCTATTTCTGTCCGCATCATCCCGACAGCGGCTTTGAAGGTGAAGTGAGTGAGCTTAAGAAAAAATGCGACTGCCGTAAGCCCTCGGGCGGTATGATAAGACAAGCAGCAGAGGATTTTAACATTGACCTTTCACGCTCGTTTATGGTCGGTGATTCCGAAAGAGACGTGCTTGCAGGACTTGATGCGGGCTGCACTCCGATTTTTCTTACAGGCAGCGACAACACCCTGAATGTGCGTGATGTAAGAAAATACAAATCACTTGCAGATTTTATAAAGGAAGAGATTGATTAAATGTTTACAACCAGAACACCCTTCAGAATGTCTTTCCTCGGCGGAGGAACGGATTTTCCTGCGTATTTCAACGAATACGGCGGGTGTGTTCTGTCTGCAACCTTTAACAAGTATTCGTATGTTACGGTACGAAATCTTCCTGCACTTTTTGATTATAAGAATCAGTTTACATATTCAAAAATTGAGCGTTTCAACTCCCCTGACGAGCTTGAGCATCCGCTTGTGAGGGAAGCGTTGAAATATATAGACATTGACCGTATTCAGATTGCATACGATGCCGACCTTCCCGCAAGATCGGGTATCGGCTCGAGCTCGTCCTTTGCCGTCGGTCTGCTTAACGAGCTGCATCTTCTTAAGGGAGAGACACTGAGCAAAATGGAGCTTGCAAAGGAAGCTATTTACCTTGAGCGTGTGCTTTGCAACGAGGCGGGCGGTGTTCAGGATCAGCTTGCAGTTGCCTTCGGCGGTCTTAACCGTATTGATTTTGACGCTGACGGTTACAAGGTCAGACCGATTGTAATATCTGAAGAAAGAAAAAATAATTTTAATAAAAATCTTTTGCTTGTGTTTACGGGATTCTCTCATTTTTCAGGTGAGGTTGCCGTCACTCAGCAGAATAATATTCCACACAGAACAGCTGAGCTTCATGAAATGAAGAGTCTTGTTTATGAGGGAGAAAAAATCCTCTCATCTGATACAAGCCTTGATGAATTCGGCAGATTGCTTGATTACGCCTGGCAATTAAAGCGTTCTCTTTCTGACAAAATAAGCACCTCGGAGATTGACAGCATTTACAGCAATGCCGTCAGAGCGGGTGCTCTCGGCGGAAAAATCCTTGGTGCGGGAAGCGGCGGATTTATGCTTTTGTATGTCCCCGAAGAAAAACGCAAAAGTGTTTGCGATTTATTTGAGCCGTCACGCATTATCCCGTTTGAGTTTGAAAATGACGGAACAAAACTGATTTACGGCGGAGGTAAATAAACTATGAAAATTTCAATAACAGGCGGTGCAGGCTACATCGGCAGTGTGCTTGTACCCGAGCTTCTTCGCCTCGGTCACGAGGTAAGTGTGCTTGATAATTTTTATTTTAACCAGACATCTCTGCTTGACTGCTGCGCTGATAAAAGCTTCCGTATTGTCCGTGGCGATGCGCGTGACAGAGATACTGTTGCAAGATTTATTGAGGGTGCGGATTTTATCATCCCCCTTGCTGCTCTTGTTGGCTTTCCGCTTTGTGATTACGATAAAATTGCGGCAAAAAGCACCAACCTGGATGCGGTACTGATGCTGCTTGAATTAAGAAAACCCGAGCAGAAGATTATCTTCCCCTGTACGAACAGCGGTTACGGTACATCTGACGGCAGTATCTACTGCACGGAGGACACACCGTTGAATCCCATTTCACTTTACGGCAAAACCAAGGTTGAAGCGGAAAAAGCTGTGCTTGACAGCGGTAACTCTCTTACATTCCGTTTTGCAACCGTTTTCGGTGCATCCCCGAGAATGAGGCTTGACCTTCTTGTAAACGATTTTGTTTACCGTGCAGTGAATGACAAAACGATGATAATTTTTGAAGGAAGCTTTAAGAGAAACTTTATTCATATCCGCGACGTTGTGGGGGCTTATGTTCACGCTATCAACAACTTCGAGAACATGAAGGGTAAGACATATAACTGCGGACTTTCGGATGCTAACCTTTCAAAAATTGAGCTTTGTGAAAAAATTCAGAAGCATCTTCCGCAGTTTACTTTCTTTGAGTCCGAATTCAATATGGATCCTGACAAGAGAAACTACATCGTTTCCAATGAAAGACTTGAGAGCACAGGTTGGAAACCGCAGTACTCTCTTGATGACGGAATTGAGGAGCTTATCAAGACCTATTCTGTTATCAAAAATAATTCTTACGCTAATTTTTAAGGTGAACAGCTTATGTTAACGATTCTGAAACCCGATTTTGAATTCAACGATGAGCGCGGCAGACTGATGCAGCTTATGCACGGTGACTGTGCTCAGGTGAATTTTGTTGAGTCAAAGCCGTCCAGTCTGCGCGGAGGTCACTTTCACAAATTGAATAAAGAAACCTTTTTTATAATCGACGGCGAGGTTGAGGTAACCGTTAAAAAAGACCGAGAAGAAAAAACATATCTTTTTAAAAACGGAGATATGTTTTCAATTGACAAAAACGTCGTTCACTATTTTGATTATAAAAAAGAATCTTCACTTATTGTTGTTTACGATAAGGGTGTCGAATTGCCTGACGGCACAAAAGATATTTATCCCGAGCAAGGAGAGTAACCAATGCTTAAAAAGTTTTTTGAAAAAACTAAATATGAAGCGTGTATACTTATTTTTCTTGTTGTTGAGCTTGTTACTTTTGCTCCGTCAACAGAAAGAGCGACAATCTGGCAATGGCTGCTCTACCTCGGAGACTACAGCCACGGTTATATGCCGCGCGCATTCCTGGGAGAAGTGTTGTCGTGGTTTTCAGACACACTCTCAGTCAGTTTGTTATACAATCTTTCCTATGTCGTGTGTACAATTATGTGTTTTGCAATAGCTGTCATCGGAGGTCAGATAATAAAAAAAGCAGAAAACAAAGTTCCTGCAATCGGCATTACCGCAATTATGGTATCGTCACCGATTTTTATGCCGGTTATGGCAGGCTGGCTCGGAATAACCGATATTTATCTTATTCTGCTGACGCTTGTCGCCTTTGCTTTTAATGAAAATAAAATTATGCGATATCTGATACCTGCAATCACTCTCCTGTGTGTTGCAATTCACCACGCATATATGTTTCTTTATATGGTGCCCATCGCGATTGCTTTGCTTTACGATTTTTTCAAAAACAAAAAGTATGTGCGTGACGGACTGCTGTGCGGTGTGACCTATGCTTCACTGATTGCATTTGCCCTGTTTACGGTAAGCTCACGTAATTTAATCGGTTTTGATTCCATCGATGATATGATTGCTTTTATGAAGCAAAAAGCAGAGTTTGATTTTGATGCCGAATGGTTAAAATCAATTATGGGTAATGAATACTTCACAGGAGTGGATTATCTCAGTAATAACGTCACATCGAGTATGTCTGCTTCTAACCTGCTGGGACTCGCTGTGATTTTTGCTCCGCTTTTTGTTTTGTTCGCCTACGGCTGGATTTCTGCAATCAAGACAAGTGAAAAGAAAGAGGAAAAATTTGTATTTTTTCTGTGCCTTATTCACCCGCTTTCCACAATCCCCGCTTATATCTTCGGCCTTAACTGGAACAGATGGACATCGGCTATTATTACAAGCCAGTGTATTCTGTATCTCTTTATGCTTTACCGAAAAAATAAGACCGTGACCTGTATTGCAGACAAAACAGCTGAGTTATTTAAAAGGAATTTTATTCCGGTTATATTTTATTTTATTTATTACGTTTCGTTTGCGAAACTTTTGGGAAATTAAAATGGATATTAAAAAGCTTATTAATAAAACAAAATATTCGCTATTTGCTTTCATTTTACTTGCTATGCCGTCTTTGATTTTTGACGGCTTCAAAAGTATCCCTGTTTTGGCGTGCAGACTTTTGCTGTGCGTCGGTGTTGCGTTGTTTTTATCGCTTCACATCGGGAAGGAGTCTTCTGTAAAAGCAGCAGTTCTGCCGACATTTCTGATGCTTGGTCTGATGAGCTGTAATGTCATTTTTCTGACCGACGATGTGCATATATTGCTCTCGTTGCTTTCGTTTTTCCTTGCACTCTTTTTCAGTGAAAAGCTGATGTGGCTGACTCCTGTTTTTGCAGGCCTGTGCGTTGCGGCGCAGCCTCTTACCATTCTTTTGCTTGTTCCCGCAATTATCGTCATTCAGCTGATTAAAAAGCAGAATATACCTGCTGTGGTAAGTGTCGGTGTGAGCATTGCGGCATTTGTTCTGACAAAGCTGTTGGCAGATAACGCTGAGTTTTATGCCGAGCAGGGTGAAGCATATTATCTGTGGCTGCATCCCGTTTTCTTTACCGTAACACATACGGAGTATCTGTTAAACTATTTACTGTTCAGCCTTCCGCTCATAGCAGTTTTGTTGTGTTATGCTGTCAGTCTGATACTCAAAAAAAATATATTCGCAGGAGTATCCCTGCCGGTAATAACAATACTTTCTGTTTATGGCTTTTCGCTAAGCAAAAATGTCCATACCGTATTTATGATTCTTATTCCTGCTTTTGCCGTTTTACTTTCATTCAACGGCATCGATACACTTAAGAAGGCAACCGATAAAGTTTCGGACTTTTTCGCAAGCCATCTGTTTGTATTTTTACTGACAGTTGCGTTGATTGCATCAATGCCGATGATTGTCGGCAATCTGCCGTTCGGGTCTGATTTTTTTGACACATCAACATTTATAATTTTCAGAGAAGAATAGTAAGAGCCGTGAGTCAACTCACGGCTCTTTTTATTCAGAATATAAACTTTTCTCCGTCATAGCTGCAGGTGTGCTTTTCACCTGCTTTTATTTTGCCTTCAAGGATTTCTTCACTCAGCTTATCTTCAATCTGTGACTGAATTGCACGCTTAAGTGGTCTTGCACCGTAAACAGGATCAAAGCCCTCGTCTGCAATTTTTTCAACCGCACTCTCGTCAAAATCGAGTTCAATATCCATATCCTTGATTCTGTGAGAAAGCTTTGACAGAAGTCTCTTTGCAATTTCCTTGATATCATCCTTCTTGAGCTGTTCAAAGACAATGATGTCATCAACTCTGTTAAGGAATTCAGGACGGAAGCACTTCTTAAGCTCACCCATAACAGCCTCTCGGATAGCAGTCTGACTCATCACACCGCCATTATCGTCTCCGCTGAAGCCGAGTGCCTTACTGCCCGTATTGCTGATAAGCTTGGCACCGACGTTCGAGGTCATTATGATGATACTGTTCTTGAAATCGACCTTTCTGCCCTGAGAATCGGTCAGTACACCGTCATCAAGAATCTGCAGAAGCATATTAAAAACATCGGGATGTGCTTTTTCAATTTCGTCAAAGAGAACAACGCTGTATGGCTTACGGCGGATTTTTTCAGTAAGCTGACCGCCCTCATCGTATCCGACATAGCCCGGAGGTGAGCCGACAAGTCTTGAGGTGTTATGCTTTTCCATATACTCAGACATATCAAGGCGGATCATCGCATTTTCATCACCGAAGAGTGTTGCAGCAAGAGTTTTGCAAAGCTCTGTTTTACCTACGCCTGTTGGACCGAGGAAGATGAAGGAGCCTGTCGGTCTGTTTGGATCTTTAAGTCCGACTCTGCCTCGTCTTATTGCCCTTGCAACTGCAGAAACAGCCGTATCCTGACCGACAATTCTGCTATGCAGTTCGTCTTCCATATTAAGAAGTCTCTGACTTTCCTCCTGTGTCAGCTGAACAACTGGAATGTGTGTCCATTCGGAAACAATTGCGGCAATTTCATCGGGAGTAACCTCACCGTTTGTTTCGGTTGTCTGCTTTTTCCACGAGTCTTTGAGGTCAAGAAGCTTTTTCTGAAGATATTTTTCCTCATCGCGCAATGCAGCAGCGTTTTCAAAATCCTGACTGTTGACTGCGTTATTCTTTTCTTCAGTAATATGCTTGAGCTCTTCCTCAAGCTCACGGATATCCTCAGGCGGGGTGTATGCACGGAGTCTTACCTTGGATGCCGCCTCGTCGATTAAGTCGATCGCTTTATCGGGAAGAAATCTGTCTGCGATGTATCTTGCAGACATCCTGACCGCTGCCGTAATTGCATCGTCTGTGATTTTAACCTTGTGATGCGCCTCGTATTTATCACGCAGTCCCTTGAGAATTTCAACAGCCTCCTCCTGAGTCGGCTCACCGACCGTAACAGGCTGAAAGCGTCTTTCGAGTGCAGAATCCTTTTCGATGTTCTTTCGGTACTCCTCAAGCGTTGTTGCACCTATTACCTGCATTTCTCCGCGGGCAAGTGCGGGTTTGAGGATGTTTGCCGCATCGACAGCACCCTCAGCTGAGCCTGCACCGATGAGATTGTGCACCTCATCAATGAAAAGGATCACATTTTCTGACTTCGCCACTTCGTCCATGGCAGCCTTGATGCGTTCCTCAAAATCACCGCGGTACTTTGTGCCTGCAACCATACCTGTGATATCAAGCGCGACAATTCGTTTATCCCGCAGAAGCTCGGGAACCTCGCCTGAAGAAATTTTGAGCGCAAGCCCCTCTGCTATTGCGGTTTTACCGACTCCCGGTTCACCGACAAGGCAAGGGTTGTTCTTTGTTCATCTGCTGAGAATCTGGATAACACGGTCAATTTCCTTCTGTCTGCCGATAACAGGGTCGATTTTACCCTCTTTCGCAACCGCGGTAAGGTCTCTGCCGAATTTGTCAAGCGTAGGTGTCGATGCTGCAGCTTTTGGCTTTTGTGCTGACTTAGGCGATACAATTGACTTGCTGCTGAAAAAATTACGAGTAAGATCTGTTGCAAAGCCGTTTGCACCGACGCCGAGTTTTTCCAGCACATCAACGGCATAACAGCTGGTATCCTTTACAATCGCAAGCAGAATGTGTTCGGTTCCGACATAATTCTGTTCCATACTTTTTGCCACTGCAACTGCATTTTCAATAATTCTTTTGCTTCTTGGCGTGAAATCGTTCGGTGACAAAACAGTAGGAGAACCCACACCGACATTTTCCTTGATTTCTTTTTCTATTTTTTCAGATGTTATCGACTCAGCCTTGAGTGAGCTTTCCGCAACGCTGCCTTCTGTTACTGCGAGGCCGTAGAGCAGATGCTCGGAACCGATATAAGTATGGCCAAGTCGTTCAGCAAAGCTGATAGCTGAGTTAAGCGCAGCGTTTGCCTTCTGTGAAAAACCTGTGAATTTGTACATTTTATTTTCCTCCCTTAATCCGTTTTAAAAAGCTCCGTCAGATACGGAGCTTTTTGTTTATTCAAGAGCTTCTCTTACCCACTTTGCACGAAGAATATCCCTCTGTTGTGAGGTGAACTCCTTACCCTCTGCAGCATTGATTGTTGCCGGCTGAACCCTGATGGTAAGCTCGTTGAGCTTCGTGATATCGTAATCGATAGCTTTATTTGAGATACCCATTCTTACAAGTGACGAAAGCTCCATAAATTCGTCACCGCTGAGCACTCTTGCGTTTTGGAGTATACCCCATGCACGGAAGATTCTGTCCTCCTCGACGGGATTCTCAATAAGCTTTTCAGCCGCTGCTCTTTCCTGTGCAATGAGCTGAAGTGTGATTGACTGAAGGTTGTTGAGCGCAGATTCCTCGGAGATACCGAGAGTTATCTGATTGCTCAGCTGATAGATGTCACCGCGCGGACTGCTGCCCTCTCCGTATGCACCGCGGATAACAAGACCGAGCTTTGAAACAGTTGAGGCAAGCTTGCCGATCTGACCGCATCGGGTAAGTGCGGGCAAGTGAAGCATAACTGATGCTCTCATTGCAGTGCCGAGATTTGTCGGGCACTGTGTAAGATAGCCGATTCTGTCATCGTAAGCATAGTTGAGCTTTGAAGAAATAATGTTGTCGATTTTATCCGCAACACTGTATGCCTCTTTGAGAGCAAGACCTGACATCATAACCTGAAGACGGATATGATCCTCTTCGCAAAGCATAATGCTTACTGCTTCATCATCAGTCAGAAGCAACGCTCTGCCTGCACGGTCGGATGCAAACTCGGGGCTTATGAGATGTCTTTCTGCAAGAGAGACCGCCTGTGCTCGGGTAAAGTCCTTCATCTGAGTGTAGCCAAAGCCCCAGCTGTCATCTGAAAGAATGGCATTCTTGATTTCTTCGCAGACCTTCTCCTTACCCTTTACAGTAAGACGGCACGGGAAAGGATAGTCCTCGAGATTTCTTGCAAGACGGACACGGGTGCTGATGACGATATCGCCCTCGGTGCCGTTTTCAACATACCACTTATTCATTCTTGTCCGCCTCCATTTCTTTTATTCTGTCACGAAGCACTGCTGCTTCTTCAAAATTCTGCTCTTCGATTGCTTTTTGCAAATCTTCCTTAAGCTTTGCAACGGGATTTATCTTCGGCTCGGTGCTTGCCTGTACGGGAACCATAGCCTGCTTACCCGTGTGCTTGATTTTGCCGTGAATACGCTGCAAAGACGGAAGAAGCTTGTCATAAAACTTTCGGTAACAGTCTGCACAACCGAGCTTTCCGCTTTTTGCAATGTCCGAGAATGTATATCCGCATTTCGGGCATTTCTCTTCACGCTCAGCACCGAGAAGCGGCATACTCTCGCCTAAAAGTCCGCCGAAAAATCCGTCCAGATTAAAACCGAAGCCTGAAAACATATCTCCGTAGCCGAGATGCTCTGCACAGGAAACGCACAGATGTGTTTCTGCAGTTTCTCCGTTTACAACTCGTTTAATGTGAGTTGTAGCTTCATTTTTTCCGCAATTCTGACACAACATATATAATCATCCTTTCACGTTTAATAGCATTTGTTTAAATATTGTTGCACGGACTCTGTCTCGTATCTGCGGCGGCAGCTCACGGTAGCATTTGTCGCTTGTGGCTGTGAGTATAAGCCGTGCCGAATCAGTTGTAATAATGTCCTGATAATTAAGATTGTGAATATGTGCTCTGCAGGTTGCCTCATCAATTGCCGTACCGACATTGTTTATAACATGCATAAGCATCGCACTCTTATCATATTTTATGCGTGCGATACGGATATAACCTCCGCCTCCGCGTCTGCTTTCAACAAGATAGCCCTGCTCAGGAGTAAATCGTGAAGAAATAACATAGTTTATCTGACTCGGTACACAGCCGAGAGTCTGCGCAAGCTCGTTACGCTGAATTTCCGCCTCACCTGCATCCTGCATCATTTCGAGTATCATCTGAGCGATGACATTACTCATACTCATATCATCATCTTCTTTCGTTTTTGACTTTCCTTGACCTTTCTGTGATAAATTATAGACCTTCTTTGACCTTTCGTCAAAGGTCAGAAAAGGTCAGAATAGGTTTTTGACGGTTTGATTTTCAAATATTTTAACCGATTTGCTTCGTTTTTCTTTATTTTTTAAGTTTTTTCTCACGATTGCTCAATTTTAACATAAAAAAATCTGCAAAACCGAAGTCTTGCAGATTTGACCTTTATTATTTAACCTTTACCGTTACGCTGTGCTTTCCTGCAGTTGTGCTGATGAAAAGTTCGTAATTTTTGCAATCAATCGGGTAATCGGTACCGTCAACGGTTACGCTCAACACATCAAACGGTGTGCCGATGATTGTTTCTGAGCAGGAATCCGATTCCTGTGTAAAATTCAGGGTAAATGTTTTTGTTACGAGGTCGTAGTGATAGTTATCAATACTGCCTGCAACAGCCTTCGGATAAGGACGGCGGAAAACCTTCATAAGACGGTTTTCAAAGAATCCCGGAATATATGCCCAATATGTATGGCTCCATTTATAGCCTTCGAAAACTTCAAAAAGATGCTGAATGTGCGGAAGCCAGTCATCGGTTTCATCTCCGAAGCTACCCCATTCACCGACAATTACAGGAACACCGAGTCTTTCCTGACTGCGCTTGTGCTCGGCAAAGATACCTCCTACCCTGCCGTTGTGAGCTAATTTGTACGATGCCGTATCAACCATAAGATCATACGCGTGAGGTGCAAAAATCTGATTGTCATCACGCTTTCCGTTAACAGTAATCGGCGGTGCGGAGAACGGAATGCCGAGGTTTGAGTAGTAGCAGTTTTCCATAAAAATAAGCTTGTCGCTGTCCTCACGGATTTTTGTTGCCACTTTTGAAACGAACGGGCCGTAAACCTGTGTATCAAAATTTCTTATAAGCTCGTCGGCAGATTTTGTAATTCTGCGGAACGGAGGATACTCAATGTGCGTAAGCACCTTGCCGATCGGATCTTCCTTGTCAAAAAGCTCTTTGATAAGATCAGTTTTCTTTACATCCTTGTCAAAAAGAACTGTCTTGATCGCACCTACAACAATCTTTTTGAACACCTTACCGCCCGGAGTACCGGGGAACGGCTCATTCATAACATCAAAGCCGATAACAGCAGGCTTGTTACCAAGCTTTTTAACAACATAAGACCAACAGTCTGCGTAGTAATCCTGAAGGCCCTTGCCGTTCACCTTACGGTTTGCCCAGAAATTATCAAATGCGGTGTGACAAGCCTTGCCCCAGAAATAACCCTCTGCCCAGACAAAGCGTGTCGGCTTTACCTTGACACCGTCAAGCAACACCGCCCACTCAGGTGCACCGTCGGAATTCGTAACGGAAGAATACAAATCCTGATGCATATCAAGAAAAGCGTAGATGTTATATTTTTCAAAAAGGTCGAGCACCTTTTCAAGTGCATCAATGTAAGCGTTGTTATACTCATTGGGCTTCGGCTCAAGCTTTGCCCAGGTAAATCCGAGGCGGATGAGATTGACACCGTTTGCAGCAATCTTCTGAATCATAGCCTCATCAAGATCGGGAACAATCTGCTCACCCGGTGTATAATCGCTTTTGTCGCAGAAATTCACACCGTGAAAAATTCGTTCTCTTCCCTTGTCATCAACAAGAATCTGTCGGAATGCTCTGATTTTATCCATAACTAAACCTCACTGTTTATTATTATTTTGATTGTAACATTTTTTTGTAACGAATGCAACCATACATCGCTTGCGGATTATCTATTGCAATAAAACATAAAAAATGGTATATTTCAAAAAAAAAGTATAAAGGGGTTAAGAGTATGAAAAAGTTCATTTCCGTTATTCTTACTATAGCTTTATGTGTCGGAGCACTCAGCGTTTGTGTTTTTGCCGCAGACAAAACAGTTTATCTTGTTCTCGGCGATTCTATCGCATACGGCTCAGGTCTTGCCAATCCGACTCAGGCTTGTTACGGCAGGATTGTTGCTGATACCAACGACTACGAGTACATTAACTATGCCGTACCCGGTCACACAACCACAAATCTTATCGGGCGTCTTGCTGAGCCTGAGGTTGTCGAAGCGGTTAAAAAGGCAGACATCATCAGCATTTCTATCGGCGGAAACGATTTTCTGCTCGGAAACCTGATTGAGCTTATCTTTAATGCGATGGTGCTTAACGATTACTCGAATTTTGATGCCATTGCAAACGGATTCTATAACAATTTAGACATCATTATTGATACAATCAACGCAAACAACGAGGACGCTGTTATTCTTATGCAGACTCTTTACAATCCGCAGTCAGGTTATCTGCGCGACCCGTATCAGAAGGCTGCTGACAGACTGAATGCTGAAATTGAGCGCTATGCCAAGGAAAATCCCGATGAAATTGTAATTGTTGATGTGGGCACAGCTCTCGGTGACGACCTTGACAACTATGCCGCAGACGATATACATCCGAGTGCAAAGGGTAACGAAATCATTGCATCCGAGACACTTGCAGTTCTTGCAGTGCTCGGTCTTGGCAGCGACGCACCTGCAGTTATCACAACTCCCGGTGAGGATATAGATATTCCGATTTTCTTCACTGCTTTTCTTGATGTATACGCTACTGTTTTCCATTACTTAGGTCTTATTTACAGCCTGATTTCGGGTATCTTGGTTTAAAAAGTTCTGTTGCAGCATTTTGGCTTGTTGACAAAAAACTTTGCAAATGCTAAAATGGATTGTAATGAGATTGATTTTATCGGCATCAGTCCTTTACGGGCTGATGCCGATATTTTGTTTTTGGAGGTTTCTTTATGAAAACAGATGTTGTTATCATCGGTGCGGGTCCTGCCGGTATTTTTACGGCACTTGAAATGATCCGTAACGGGACTAAAAAGCACATCATTATTGTCGAAAAGGGTCAGTCTGTCGAAAACAGACACTGCCCGAAATCAAAAACAAAAAAATGTGTAACCTGCAAGCCGTATTGCCACATCACAACAGGCTTTTCGGGTGCGGGTGCATTCTCTGACGGTAAGCTTTCCTTAAGCTACGAGGTAGGCGGCGACCTTCCGTCTCTCATCGGTGAGGTGCTTGCACAGGAAACCATTGATTATACCGATAAAATCTACCTCGAATTTGGCGCAGATACCAAAATTGAAGGTGTAAGCAACCCTGATGCCGTAAAGAAAATCCGTTCACGCGCAATTCAGGCAGGTCTTAAGCTTGTTGACTGTCCCATCCGTCACCTCGGTACGGAAAAGGCACAGGACATCTACCTTGCAATTGAAAAATATCTTATCGCAAACGGTGTTGAGATTATGTTCGGCTGCGAATGCTCGGACATTATCCTTGACGGCAAGAAATGTAACGGTGCAATCATCCGTGACAATCACGGCAAGGAATTTGAGATTTTTGCCGGCAAGACGATTGTTGCAACAGGCAGAAGAGGTGCAGAATGGCTTGAAAAAATCTGCGGTGAGCACGACATCGCACACCTGCCCGGTACGGTTGACATCGGTGTACGCGTTGAGGTGCGTAACGAGGTTATGGAAGAGGTTAACGAGGTGCTTTATGAGTCAAAGCTTATCGGCTATCCCCGTCCCTTCAAAAACAAGGTTCGTACCTTCTGTCAGAATCCCGGCGGCTTTGTAAGTCAGGAAAACTACGACAATAACCTTGCAGTTGTTAACGGTCATTCCTACAAGGAGCTAAAGTCCGACAACACCAACCTTGCAATTCTTTGCTCACATAATTTCTCGCATCCGTTCAATCAGCCGATTTCCTACGCACAGAAGGTCGGCGAGCTGACAAATATGCTTGGTACGGGACACATTCTTGTTCAGCGCTTCGGTGATATTCTTGACGGTAAGCGTACATGGGAAAAAGAGCTTTATTTCTCCAACCTCAAGCCGACACTTCCCGATGCGGTTGCAGGTGATATAACCGCCGCAATGCCGTACAGAGCGATGACAAACATCATCAGCTTCATTCAGGCAGTTGACCACGTTGCTCCCGGTTTTGCATCGTATGAAACCCTTCTTTACTCCCCTGAACTTAAATTCTACAGCAACAGAGTCAAGATGGACAGCAGCTTCAACACCAATGTCGAAAATCTTCACTGTCTCGGTGATTCAAGCGGTTGGACAAGAGGTCTTATGATGGCATCCGTTATGGGTGTGCTGATGGGCAGACAGATTTATTAAAAGATATTCCAAAAGAAAAATACCAACGGTTCAGAGCAGCCGTTGGTATTTTTGTTTTTAAGCCCGAATTTTATGTCAGATAACTTTATAGAAGTGGACTATATTCATATCCTCAGGCATCATAAGTCCGTGACTGCCTGCTTCGCCGTCAATCTCATGACAGCCGTGGTCAGGTGCAAATCCGAGAAGAGTTTTATGCTCTGACCAATTCTCACGGATCGCCTCGGCAAAAGCTTCGTAAGCACTTGCATTGTGTCTGAGCGCCTCAATTGCTTCCTCACCCTCGGGGCCTACACGGTGCATTCTGCCGTCGTAATTGCCGTTATACACACAGATAAGGTCATATTTATCCTCCTTGATAAGTTCAAGCGCCTTTGCATTCGCTTCATCGGGAGTTTCTACAATAAAATAGTCCATTTCACGCTCGAGGAAAATCTTTGACATACTGTCGTTTCCCGTTGAAACGATGCACGGCTTTTTGCCCGCACGGATAAGCACGTCAAACACGCTGTCAGTTTTCACAACAGGCTTGGTATATGACTGAATGCCGTGAATATCGGGTGTTGCGCCTGTATACATTGTTGCAAAGCAGACAGGTGTGACGGACGGCATCACGGTCTGTAACGGCAGAGTGACATCTGCATTCAGCATAACAGGTGTGAAAAGGTCTGTATATTTTTCAAAAATCCAGAGTGCAACAGCATCAGGATTGTACATAAAAACACGGTCTATGCTTTTGCCGTGAGTAAGCTTTTTTAAAACATCAATGGGGTTATCTGCACTTTCGGGTGCGTCAACGCCGAGTGCATTACAGACTGACGCTGCAACACCTGTCAGCTTCAAAGGACAGAATAAATCTAACATTATAAATCACCTCAGAAAAATTATATTACATTTTAATTTTGTGTCAACAAATTATTTACAAATATTTCACTTGATTTTATTGTGCAAATAATGTAATCTATATCTGTAAGATTAAACAAATCCACGGAGGTAAAATGATGAAAAAAGGATTATGTGCAGTTCTTTCTCTTGTGATGATTATCGCATCCTTTGCCGCTTGCAAGAAGATTGACAACGAAAGACCGACAAATATCAATTCTGACGGTGATGCTTACATAAATGTGACCGATAAAGACGGTAACGATGTTACTGATGCTGCGGGTGAGGTTGTCACTTCAGTGATTAACAGCGACGATCAAAACAAAACTGACAAGACAAATAAGACAAACAAAAACGATAAAACTTCTGCAACAAACGGTAACAACCCCACTCTCCCGAGTGAGCTTGACCAGATTATCAATGCTGAGGACTTTAATCCCATCGCTAAGCCCGATGACCTACTTGAAGAAGGCACAACCGTCGCAAAGAAGACAACTCTTCGTGAGGACGTTATCGGTAACGCTTTCGAAAAGAAAAAGTATACACTTTCAATGAACATCGTCGGTGAGGACGGTGAAATGCCCGCAATGGTTGTAATGAACGGTGACGATTTTGCACTCAGTGTTGACTACCAGGGTATGCCGATTAAGATGATTATCAAGGACGGCAAGACATATATTGCATTCAGCCTTGCTACAAGCCGTTTCTATATGGAAACAGATGAAATCATCGATGCAGGCGAAATGACTCCGAATACGGAAAAACACACTTATGTCGGCACATCAAATGTTAAAGACGGTGACAAGACATACGTATGTGAAGAGTACAAAACAGACTCAGGACTTACTGTTAAATACTATTTCCTCGGTAAGAAGTGGGTTCGTTATGAAGCTGTTAACGGTGACGAGGTTGCAATCTTCAAGGTTAACGAATTCAAGGACAAGGCTGACAAATCAATCTTTGACCTTAAGGGTTATACAAAGTTTGATATGAACGCCTTTGCAAACATGGGTGTGTAAGATATGAAAACGGCTCTTATTACAGGGTCAGCAAGAGGTATAGGCGCAGCCACGGCTGCGCTTTTTGCTGATATGGGATATAACGTTGTAATCAACTACAACACAAGTGAATCGGATGCAACGGCTCTTTGTGAAAAAATCAAAACCTGTGGCGGTAACGCAATCGCCATTCAGGCCGATGTTTCAAAAATAAACGATGCACGCAGACTTTTTGATGAAGCAAAAAAGGCTTTCGGCCAGGTTGATGTGCTTGTGAACAATGCAGGTATTGCACAGCAGAAGCTTTTTACCGACATTACGCAGGAGGATTACGACCGTATGTTTGACTGCAATGTCAAAAGCGTTTTTAACTGCTGTCAGTGTGCGTTGCCCGATATGATACATAACAAGTGCGGAAGAATTATAAATATTTCTTCCATGTGGGGTGTTGCGGGTGCTTCGTGTGAGGTGCATTACTCGGCATCCAAGGCTGCGGTCATCGGTATGACAAAGGCTCTTGCCCGTGAGGTAGCTCCGTCCGGCATTACGGTTAACTGCATCGCTCCCGGTGTAATTGACACGCCGATGAACAAATGCTTTGACGAAGAGACGGTCGGTGCACTTAAGGATGAAACTCCCGTCGGCAGACTGGGTACACCCGATGATATTGCAAGGGCAGTTGTTTTCCTTGCAGACGAAAAAAACAGCTTTATAACAGGTCAGACCCTCGGAGTTGACGGCGGTTTTATATAAAATTTAGTTATAATAAGCAAAATGCTTAAAATGTTGCTTGATTTATATAAAATTATGTGTTAAAATGTGTGTATTAAGTAATAGGAGGAGTCCCCTATGGCAGTATGTCCTAAATGTGGAAAGGAACTCGGTCTTTTTGATATGAAGCCCGAATGTCCGAAATGCGGAGTAAATCTTTTGTATTATAAAATTGAAGAAAGACTTGAGGTTGACGCAATCAACGCTGAACTTGAGCATGCAAAGACTCAGCAGAGAATCGACAGAGTCAAGAATGCTATCTGGGGTTCACCGCTTTCAATCGTACGTATTGTTCTTATTCTTCTTATCGTCGGAACATTTTTCCTTCCGCTTGCAACATTACATACGGTTGGCCCGTACTTTGAAGAGAATGTAACCTTTAATGCTCTTGAAATTTACAACAAGGTTTCAGCGATGGATTTCGACGGTCTTTTCGGAATGTTCGGTTCTCCGCTTCTCGGTAAGGCTTTCATCTTCCTTGCAGTTTCAATGGTAACAATCGTTCTTGCAGTTCTTTGTGCTCTTCTCAGCCTTATCCTGAGCATCCTTTCAAGCTCACCTAAGGGATTTGCAAGAAACCTTTCATTTGCAATCATCGGCATTATCTCAACTGTTGCTTCAATTGTTTGCTATAACCTTTTCATCAGCAACATAACACCTGTTCTTCCCGGTCTTGTTGAGGGTGCTGTAGGTTTTGGTGCTTACTGTATTATTGCTGCTTTTACTCTTGTTATCGTAATCAATGTTATAATCAAGGTAAAAGGCATCAATGTTAAGTACAAGCAGAGCTACATTGACTCAATCCCCTATGAGGTATTCGTTGAGAAGTTTGGCATTAAGAAGTATGACCTTCAGGCAGTTGAAGCTATCAAGCCTGAGTTCGACAAGCTTAACGATGAATACAAAGCAGAGAAGACTGCATAATCAGAATAAAAATTTAAGGAGTGGGAAACCACTCCTTTTTATTTGCCTTAAAACAAACCGTAAAAAATCGGCTTACAAATTGTAAGCCGATTTTGTTATTATATTCAGATTTCGGGGATGACAACTTCAACTTCCTTGCCAAGCTCTGCTGACTTAACAATGTGGTCGATGATTGCCTGGTTGTAGAGAATCTGGCTTGTCGGGATAGGTGCCGGATCGCCGTTAGCGATTGCTTCAAGGAATGAACGGCACTTCTTGTAGAAGAGACCCTTACCCTTGTTCTCAATGAGAGGAACGATTGTCTCGACCTGCTCTCCGGCAACATCGTGGTAAATTGTCATCGGGCCTGACATTGAACCGTTCCAACAGTCTGTTGACGGAATTCTCAACGCGCCTTCCTTACCGAAGATGATTGTGTCACCCGGTGTGTCGGGATGCATAGCCCATGAAATACGGAAGTCAAGAATTATGCCGCCCTCAAGACGAACAAATGCTGCTGCGAAGTCTTCAACATTGAAGCGTGCTGCATCTTCAGGGTTGTTGTACTTCGGATTTGCTCCGAAGAAGCCTGATGTATAGCCTGAAACTGTGAGAGGCTTCGGATAATCAATAGCATTAAGAACAACGTCAAGTGAGTAACAACCGATATCACCCATAGCGCCGATACCTGCTGTTGACTTTTCAATAAATGTGCTGTTGGGCACACCGCGTCTTCTGCCGCCGCCTGTCTGGATGTAATAAATCTCACCGAGCTCGCCTGACTGAACGATCTTTCTTACCATCTTCATATTCTCGTCGCCACGGGGCTGGAAGCCGATAGAAATAATCTTTCCGCTTTCTTTTTCAGCCTTCATAATTTCAACTGCTTCTTCAGTTGTAACACACATCGGCTTTTCAAGAAGAACGTTTACACCCTTCTTAAGAGCGTAGATAGAGCATTCTGCGTGTGTCATATTGTATGTACAAACGCTGACTGCGTCAAGCTCTGTTTCGTTATCAAGAAGCTCCTTATGGCTCGGATAGAAGCGAACATTGTCAAGTCTGCCGTCCTTATTAAACTTCTTAGCAAACTTCTGTGCCTTACCGGGGATGATATCTGCCATTGCAACGATATCAACATCGTCCATATCAAGGTAGCTCTCGAGGTGAGCCTCTGCAATCCAACCTGTACCGATGATGCCTACCTTAAAGCGTCTGCCTGTGTCAACTACTTCTTCTTCAACTGCCTGTGTGAATTGGCTTAATACTGCATCTGACATATAAAAAACTCCTTATTTATTAATTGTTTTGATATAATCTATGCTCATCTGAGCACATTCAACGGGTGTTTTATCAAGTGCGGGATTGTCCTGTTCAACAACTACCCACAATGTACCTGCTTTTTTACAAGCTTCAAGAATTGCGGGGAAATCCTGTACACCGTAACCGCACGGACGGAATCCGAATGCCTCTTCTTCCTCCTGTGCCTCCTGAGCACCGTCATCAATACCGATAAGCTGATAAAGCTTTGCCGGTTTGCCCTTACCGCTCATATAGAAATCCTTGAGGTGAACAACAGGTGCTCTGCCTGAATATTTCTCAATATACTTTGCAGGCTCTTCACCGCCGACATTTACCCAGCAGGTGTCAAGCTCTGTCTGAAGTTCGTCTGCTGACAGTGTGCTGTAAAGAAGGTCAAGACCGTAAACATCACCAACCTTTTTAAACTCGAAATCGTGATTGTGGTAAAGCATTGTGATGCCGTACTTCTTTGCGATTTCAGCAAACTTGCGGATACCCTCAACTGTGTCGTCGAAAAGCTCTGCACCGGGGCGTCTTTCCTCCACAGCGTAAGGAATTGCAATATACTTACAACCGATTTCAGCGTAATCAGCAATCACCTTTTCGGGGTCTGCGATAAGCTCGTCATAAGCAACGTGAGCAGAAATCGGAGTAAGACCGACCTCCTCGAGAAGTGCCTTGATATCAGCAGGCTTATTGTCATAAAGACCTGCAAACTCGACACCGTCGTAGCCCATTTCTTTTACTTTTCTGATTGTGCCTGCAAAATCCTCCGCCATAGCGTCACGCACGGAGTAAAGCTGCAATGCAACAGGAAAACTCATAAAAAAACCTCCCTAGGTAGTTTTGATTATTCTAACATATCGAATAACAAAAAACAATATAAAAGTAATATATTTGTGTAAATTATCCGTAAATCAGTTTAGAAATTATGGTATTTGACAACAAAAAACCTTTGCGTGTCAGGTGCAGCGAGCTATCCGTAACCGTAAGAAGTCCGTGCTGTTTCAAAGGCTTTGCTCTTGTTACGATTTCCTGAGGAAAGTCTTTGCCGAAGCGTTCCCTGAATGCATCAAATTTTATGCCGTCGGCAAGACGCAGGCGAAGCATAATATACTCCTCCTCATCTCCGCCCTCGCCGTCAGGCACAACCTCACAGCCGAGACGGAAGGAGTCAATATCGCGGGGATAATAAAAACGTTTGCCGTCGATAAAGGAATGGGCTGAAGGTCCTATACCGAGGTATTCCTCACAATTCCAGTATTTAAGATTGTGTTTACCCTCATAGCCTTCTTTTGAAAAGTTTGAGATTTCATAATTGCGGTAGCCTGCGGATTCGAGAATATCGCCGAGCAAGGTATACATTCCGACAGTTTCATCCTCATCGGGCAGATTGAGCTTGTCAGCATTATTATAATAGTATGTTCCCTCCTCAAGCTTGAGCATATATGCACTGATGTGAGGCACATCATTTTTCAGGCAGAAATCTATCGTTTCCGTAAGACTTTCTTTAGTCTGGTCGGGTACTCCGAGCATAACATCAAGCGAGATGTTTTCTATCCCTGAGAGTCGGATGCTTTTTATACACTCCTCTACCCTCTGTCTGTCTGCCTGTCTGCCGAGCTTTCTGCGTTCCGTGTCCACAGCAGACTGCATACCGAGTGAAATACGGTTGACGCCCAACCTTGCAACCGTTGTGAAAAAATCATCATCAACTGCGGAAGGGTTGCACTCCACCGTTATTTCTCCGTCCACTCCGAAAAGCTCCTTTGCCCTGCGTGTGATAAGTGCAATGTTTTCACCACCGAGAACCGACGGTGTACCGCCGCCGAAATACAAGGTATCAGCTTTTCTGCCGAGCCTTTGTGCCCACTCCTCAAGGTATTCAAGCACACAGGCTGTGTAGTCGTCAGTCTGCCCCTCATATGCACGCATTGAATAAAAGTCGCAGTACGGGCATTTTGATTTGCAGAACGGTATGTGGATGTAAAGACCAAAATTTTTCATATCTTCACCTATAGTAACAACGGCAAGTGTTTCCACCTGCCGTTTAAGTTATTCGTCAAGCTTGAGGACTGCCATAAATGCTTCCTGCGGTACTTCAACCGTACCGAAGTGACGCATACGCTTTTTACCCTCTTTCTGCTTTTCAAGAAGCTTCTTCTTTCGGGTAATGTCACCGCCGTAGCACTTTGCAAGAACATCCTTACGCATAGCCTTGATTGTTTCTCGTGCAATAACCTTGCCGCCGATTGCAATCTGAACAGGTATTTCAAACATCTGTCTCGGGATATGCTCCTTAAGTTTTTCGGCAATCTTTCTTGCTCTGCCGTAAGCCTTGTCCGAATGTATTATAAATGAAAGGGCGTCTACTCCGTCACCGTTAAGAAGAACATCAAGCTTAACAAGATTTGAACGCTCGTAGCCTTTGATTTCGTAGTCAAACGAAGCATAGCCTTTTGTTCTTGATTTGAGAACATCAAAGAAGTCGTAGATAATCTCGTTGAGCGGAAGCTCGTAAGCTATATCTACACGGTCAGGTGTTACATAAGTCATATTCTTGAACACACCGCGACGCTCCTGACACAAGTCCATAATAGCACCGACATACTCGTTGGGTGCATAGATGTTTGCATTGGTTATCGGCTCTTCGCTGAAATCGATGTATGCGGGATCGGGATAGTTTGTGGGGTTATCGATTTCAAGAACGGTTCCGTCTGTGAGATGAATTTTATAAACAACGCTCGGAATTGTGGTTACAAGATCGAGGTCATATTCACGCTCGAGACGCTCCTGAATAATTTCAAGGTGGAGAAGTCCGAGGAAGCCGCAGCGGAAGCCGAAGCCAAGTGCGCCTGATGTTTCGGGCTCATAAGAAAGAGCGGCATCGTTAAGCTGAAGCTTTTCAAGTGCTTCACGAAGATTTTCATAATCAGCACCGTCTGCAGGATAAACACCGCAGAAAACCATGGGATTTACCTTTCTGTAGCCCGGAAGAGGCTCTGTTGCGGGATATTCTGCAGTTGTTACGGTATCACCGACACGCGCATCGCCCACAGTTTTGATTGAAGCTGTGATGTAACCAACCTCACCGGAGGTAAGCTCCTTTGCTGACTCCATTGAGGTAGCACGCATATATCCGACATCAACAACAGTGAACTCTGCACCCGTTGCCATCATCCGCATTGTATCGCCTGCCTTGATTTTGCCGTCAACAACACGAACATAAACGATTACACCCTTGTAATTATCGTACACAGAGTCAAAAACCAATGCACGCAAGGGCTTTGAATCGTCAGAGTCAATCGGTGCAGGGATATCCGAAACGATCTTTTCAAGCACCTGCTCGATGTTTTCGCCTGTTTTCGCCGAAACTCGGGGTGCTGACATACACTCAAGACCGATAACATCCTCAACCTCTGCTGCAACTCTGTCAGGATCTGCTGCAGGAAGGTCAATTTTGTTGATTACGGGAACAATCTCAAGGTCGTGGTCAAGTGCAAGGTAAGTGTTCGCAAGAGTCTGCGCCTCAATACCCTGTGAAGCATCAACTATAAGCACCGCACCCTCACAGGCTGCAAGTGAACGCGACACCTCGTAGTTAAAGTCAACGTGGCCCGGTGTATCGATAAGGTTGAGCTCATATTCCTCACCGTCCTGAGCCTTGTAGTTAAGCTTAACGGCATGTGCCTTGATTGTAATGCCTCTTTCTCTTTCGAGGTCCATATCGTCAAGTAACTGGTCTGTCATATCTCGCACCGCAACGGACTGTGTCTTTTCAAGCAGACGGTCTGCAAGAGTTGATTTGCCGTGGTCAATGTGTGCAATGATAGAAAAGTTTCTTATGTTTTCCTTTTTCGCTGCCAAGTTATCACCTCAGTAGTTACTGTAAAAATAAATAATCAATGTATTATATCATAAAGATGATAAATCTTCAATCCAAATATCATAAAATGTGCAGAAATTGAGTATGATATTACAAAAGTTACATTTTAGTTAACTTTTGTAACCTTTTGTAACTTTTCTATGTTTTGCACAAACAAATTAGTGTTTTTATTCTGTTTTGGAATATAGTTTGTTTTTATCGGCTGTTTTCTTAACCGAAATTGAAGCAAAATGAACAAAAAAAATCTATTTGCAAAATTGACAAAAATTTTTTTCATACCTATAATGGGCAAAGTCAGCATTGTGATTAGTATAGTTTTTTCGTGAAATATTGTTTTGGAGCTGACTTCTGCACGATGTGCAGATATGAAAGAAAAGGAGTTCATTTTATGGATACCATTAAAAAGATTGGCAAGGCTTTGATGAAATCAAAGACCAAGCTTGTGATGATTACTTTTATTGTCATCTTCTGCGTGGCTACGATTTACGCTGCTGCTGCCAACTCTTACACAATCACACTTGACATTGACGGTGAGGTAACAAGAGTTACAACAATGCGTCAGACTGCAGATGAGATTCTCAGTCAGGCAGGTGTTACAATCAACGAGAATGATATCCTCGACCTTTCCGAGTTCAGCGAGGGTACAGACTCAACAATCAAGCTTTATAAAGGATACAGCATTAAGGTTTCCGATAACGGCGGTGAGGCTGTAAGCTATATCGGTAACGGCTCTGTCGGTCTTGCTCTTCTTGAAAACGGAATCAAACTTCAGGACGGTGACGAGCTTAACTGTTCCGTTAACGACAGACTTTTCGAGGGTATGGAAATCACTATCAAGCGTGCCTTCCCCGTACAGATTATGGCTGACGGTGAAACAGTGACGGTTTACCTTGCAAGCGGTACGGTAAGCGATGCACTTGATAAGGCAGTTATCACGGTTGACGATGACGATATCATCTCAAAGTCACTTGATACAGCACTTGAGAAGGATCTTCTTATTAAAATCACTCGTATTTCTTTTGTAGAAAGAGTTGATACTGTCGAAATCCCCTACAAGACAACAACAAAAAAAGACGCTTCAATGTACACTGACCAGTCAAAGGTTGAGGTTAAGGGCGTCAAGGGTCAGCAGACAATAACTTACAACGAGAAGTTCATTGACGGTGAGCTTGTAGAATCAACTGCTGTTAACACTGTTGTTGACAAGGCACCCGTTGACGAGGTAAAGATTGTAGGCACAAAGAAACGTGCTGCTGCAGTTTCAGGTATTACACTTGCAAACGGAAAAAGAACAGTATCAAGACTTACTCCCCCTGCAAGTCTTGAGCTTGATGCAAATTACGTTCCGGTTTCTTACAAGAAGAAGATTGTCGGCACAGCTTCCGCATATTCGGGCGGCGGCAGAACTGCAACAGGTAAGGCTGTAATGCCCGGCTACATTGCAGTTAACCCCAGACAGATTCCTTACCACACAAAGATGTGGATTGTATCAAATGACGGAAAGTATATTTACGGTTACGCTTCAGCAGAGGATACAGGCGGATTTACAAAGTGGACGGGCAACCGTGCTACACTCTGTGACCTCTACTTCCCCACTGATGCACAGACAAGAGCATTCGGCAGAAGAAGCGTTACAATTTATATTCTCTGATTGTAGCGGAGTACGGTTTCGGCTGTACTCCGTTTTTTATATTTACTTTTCGATGCACTTATAGTATACTGAACAAAAATCGGAAAGGCAGGTGAGGAAATGAAAATAGCAGAAAAAATCAAAGAAAACAAAATATTTTTTACAACATTTATTCTTCTGATGGTTACGGGGCTTACTTTTATTCTGCAAAGAGATGTCCGTGGCCTTGTGGATAATTATTACTACCCTCTTTATGTAATCAACTACGATTGCGGATACAGCTCGCGTCTGCTTGTAGGTGCGGTTTTCTCACTGTTTTTTAAAGACACGCTCGATATAAGCATCCTTACCGGTGTTCTGCTGAGTGTATACCTCGCCTTTTGTTTTTGCCTGAGCCTTTTTGTTAATAAACACCTTAAAAAAACTGACTTTGAGGCCGTCGGTGTTTATGTTGCTTTTATGACTGTCAGCCCTGCGTTTGTCAGCCTGCTGAATTATTTCGGCATTGTTGATATCTTCTGGTTTTTCTGTGTGATGGGAGCACTTTGTGTTGTCGGCAAAAAGGGGTGGCGTTGGCTTGTTCCCATTTTTTGTGCTGTCGGTCTTGCGATTCATGAGGTATTCCTGACAACTTATCTGCCCGTTATTGCCATTGCTGTGCTGTACCAATTCATTAAAAAGCCAAAGGCTTCTTCCTTTGTTTTTGTTGCGGTCTGTGCCGTAATTGTCGGTGCTGCTTCGGTTTATTTCTTAATCCTCGGTGACGGTACGATGAAAATGAATTCTGCCGAAATGATACAGTTTGCGCGTGACAGACTTGATATAAACGGCAAGAATTTTGACGAATTCTACCTTAAGTCAGTTTTCTTCTGGGAGACACCCGGCATCAATGGAGATGAAGGATTTTTTGAATATCTCAGATACAACTTCAATATTTTAAACAGCGACCATTCACGGATGCAATCTGTTGCTTTCTTCGCACTTTCAAACCTACTTACACTTTCGCCTTTCGTTTACCTTGCCGTCAGGGCATTCGGTAAAGAAAAAAATTATGGCAAAAGATTTGTTTATCTCTGTTCACTTATGATATTCCCTCTGTTTATTTTTCAGTTTCTGTTTTCAACAGATACTGAAAGATTTGCAATGCACTGGCTGTTGTCCGTTCTCTTTTTACTGCTGTTTTTCATCCGTGAAAAAGACGAGGCATTCTGCAAGGTGTTTGAGGAATCAAGATCAATAATACTTAAAAATAAAACAATGCTCGCTTTCGGTGCGATTGCCGTTGCAAGAATTGTGCTTTCGGGGGTGAGATTTTGACAGACCTCGTTAAGAAAGAGAAGCTTACCGTAATTTTCGGATATCTTGCTTACTCGGTAATTCTCACCTATCAGAACCGTAATCCGATTTCACTTGTTTACTTTGCCGCAGTTGCACTTACAATTGTTTTTGCCGACAGGCTGTTCAGTAATGACTTTCCCGTCAAAAAGACTTTGTCCGCATTTTTCATAACCGCAGTCGGATATCAGTCCCTGTACGGTATTTTCAATTCCGTACACAATGACGTAAAGCAGATATTCTCTGCTTTGGCGGCAGCGATTTTCTTTGCTTGTATCTTTGCCTTTACTGACAGTAAAAAACTGTCTTTATGCATTGCGGCGGCACCTGTGCTGTGTATTCTGAATTTCAAGACAGCAATTTGTTACTGCGTTTTCCTTTTATGCATTGCTGTTATGAAGCTGTGTTCAGCCGATAAAGCAATACTGCCCGACAGGAAAAACAAGTCAAAGAAAAAGGAATTATCCAAAAAAAGCCTTGCTGTGATTTCGATTGTGACAGGCATAATTTGTCTTGGTATAAGCTGCTATCTTTTAGCAACCGCCGATGGTTATGTCAAAGAGAACATTAAGTATCTGCTGACTCAATTCAAAAATCCGCCCGCACTTATAATTGCTTCCGGTTACCTTGCGGTGAAGCTTTTCGGAAGCAGTACCGTTCATAAGGCTGCACTGAGCATCTGCCTTGTGTTATTCGTTGCCGCAACCGTTATAACCACCGTCGTTTTCGGTTGGTCCTTGTTGGCAATTTTCTGTCTTAGTCTTCCGTTGTTCCTCGGTATTCTGTGCATTGATGATGTAAGCATCGTTGACAGAATCAAAGCGGATTATCAAAAAAACAAGTTCCTGTTCTTTATAATAGCTGTATGCGCTTTACAGTAAAAGCACCTTCCTTCACGGAGGGTGTTTTTCATATGATAATTAAATAACAAATTAACCACATTTTTGCCATCGCAAATACCATCATTCGTATACTTTGTTTATTGACAGATTTTGCATATTCTAATATAATTTATGATAGCTTAATATGAAATTTATATAATGAGGGAGAATTGGTTTTTATGCTTTCCAACACAGAAAAAACAATGGAAAAAATCGTCGCTCTCTGTAAGGGCAGAGGCTTTGTCTACCCCGGCAGTGAGATTTACGGCGGGCTTTCAAACTCCTGGGATTTCGGACCTCTCGGCGTTGAATTCAAAAACAATGTTAAACGCGCATGGTGGCAGAAATTTGTTCAGGAAAACCCATACAATGTAGGTCTTGATTCTGCAATCATTATGAATCCGCAGATCTGGGTAGCTTCAGGTCACGTTGGCGGCTTCTCTGACCCCCTTATGGACTGTAAGGACTGTAAGACACGTCACAGAGCAGACAAGCTTATCGAGGATACAGGCGTTAACCCCGCAGGCTGGAGCTTTGAGGAAATGAGCAAATACATCGCAGACAACGGTATCGTTTGCCCCGACTGCGGCGGTCAGAACTTTACAGATATCCGTAAGTTCAACCTTATGTTCAAAACCTTCCAGGGTGTTACCGAGGATGCAAAGAACGAGCTTTATCTTCGTCCCGAAACTGCACAGGGTATCTTCGTAAACTTCCAGAATGTTCAGCGTACAACTCGCCGTAAGGTTCCCTTCGGTGTTTGTCAGATCGGTAAATCCTTCAGAAACGAAATCACTCCGGGTAACTTTATCTTCCGTACACGTGAGTTTGAGCAGATGGAGCTTGAATTCTTCTGCAAGCCCGGTACAGAGCTTGAGTGGTTCGCATACTGGAAGGATTACTGCCACAAGTGGCTTCTTTCACTCGGCATCAAGGACGAAAACCTTCGTCTTCGTGACCACGAGAAGGAAGAGCTTTCACACTACTCAAATGCAACAACAGACTTTGAATTCCTCTTCCCGTTCGGTTGGGGTGAACTCTGGGGCGTTGCTTCAAGAACAGACTTCGACCTTACACAGCATCAGAACACTTCAGGTAAGGGTCTTGAGTACTTTGACCAGACAACTAATGAAAAGTATCTTCCCTATGTTGTTGAACCGTCACTCGGTGCTGACCGTGTAACACTCGCATTCCTTTGCGATGCATACGACGAGGAAGTTGTTGATGAAGAAAAGGGTGACACAAGAGTTGTTCTTCGTTTCCACCCCGCACTTGCTCCCATCAAGGCAGCAGTTCTTCCCCTTTCCAAAAAGCTCAACGAGCAGGCTGAAGAGGTTTATGCAATGCTCTCAAAGAAATTTATGGTTGAGTTTGACGATGCAGGTTCAATCGGTAAGCGTTACCGCCGTCAGGATGAAATCGGTACACCGTTCTGCATCACTTACGACTTTGATTCTGTTGAAGACGGTTGTGTAACAATCCGTGACCGTGACACAATGGCTCAGGAGCGTATCGCTATCGACAAGCTTTGTGAATATATCCAGGAAAAAATCACATTTTAATTAGTATAAAGAGAATCAGAATTATAAAGAAAGGCAGTCGTTATGAATCAGATTAAATTTACAGAAACCGTACTTCGTGACGCACAGCAGTCACTTATCGCAACAAGAATGTCCTTTGATGACTTCGAGCCCGTTCTTGCTGAACTCGACAAGGCAGGCTACTACTCACTTGAGTGCTGGGGCGGTGCAACTTTTGACTCATGTCTGCGTTACCTTAACGAGGATCCGTGGGAGAGATTGCGTAAGATCCGTAAGGCTTGTCCGAACACAAAGCTTCAGATGCTTCTTCGCGGACAGAACCTTCTCGGTTACAAGCATTATCCCGACGATGTTGTAAGAAAGTTCGTTCAGAAGAGTGTTGAAAACGGTATCGACATCATCAGAATCTTTGATGCTCTCAACGATATCCGCAACATCGAGGTTGCAGTTAAGGAAACTATCCGCTGCGGCGCACACGCATCAGGTACAATCTGCTTCACATTGAGCCCCGTTCACAACATTGAGTCCTACATCAAGCTTGCAAAGGATATGGAAGCTATGGGTGTTCACTCAATTTGTATCAAGGATATGGCAGGTATTATGAGCCCGAAAGAGGCTTATGACCTTGTCAAGGCTCTTAAGGAAAATGTCAAGCTTCCGATTGTCCTTCACACTCACTCAACAACAGGCCTTGCTTCAATGACACTCCAGAAGGCTGCAGAGGCAGGCGTTGATGTTATTGATACAGCTATTTCCTGCATGTCAGGTGGTACATCACAGGCTGCAACCGAGACTATGAACTATGTTCTTACACAGAACGGCTTTGAAACAGGTCTTGACACAAAGGTGCTCAAGAACATCAACGATTTCTTCAAGCCCGTTCGTGCAAAGACTCTTGAGTCAGGTCTTCTTAATCCCGTTGTTCTTGCAACAGACACAGATGCTCTCAGCTATCAGGTTCCCGGCGGTATGCTTTCAAACCTTGTAGCTCAGCTTACTGCTCAGAACAAGATGGATAAGTTTGAAGAGGTTCTTCAGGAGGTTCCGAGAGTTCGTAAGGATCTCGGCTATCCCCCGCTTGTTACTCCGATGAGCCAGATGGTTGGCGTTCAGGCTACACAGAATGTTCTCCTCGGCAAGTATAAGAATGTTTCAAAGGACGTACGCAGTTACCTTAAGGGGGAATACGGTAAGGCTCCTGCAGAAATCAACCCCGACCTTCTCAAGCAGGTTCTCGGTGACGAAAAGCCGATTGAGGGCAGATTTGCAGACACTCTTGCTCCCGCATTTGACACAGCTAAGGCAGAAATCGGAGCAAAGGCAAAGAGTGAAGAGGATGTTCTTTCATACATTGCTTTCCCGATGCAGGCTGAAGCATTCTTCGACAAGCGTGACGAACTTGAGAGAAACACATTCAGATACACCATCAGAGAAGTATAAGGAGGCAGAAAAATGGATTTTTCAGCATTTATTCATCCTCCCGTTCCTGCATTTGTGGTTGCAGGTTTCCTGATTGCTTTTATTCTTTACATTTATATTGTAAAGGCTATCAACAGCAAAAAGACTGTGGAAGAGCCCAAAATTGCTTCTCCCGTTGTTGAAACAAAGGCTCCCGTTGCTCCGTCAAACGCTCCCGGTACATCTTCAGGTGATCTTGAGCTTGTCGGCGTGGACGAGAAAACGGCCGCAGTTATTATGGCAATCGTATCAGACAAAAGCGGCATCCCGCTTAACAGACTTCAGTTTAAATCAATCGCTCTGATGGAGGACAAATAAAATGAAATATGTAGTTACATTAAACGGAAAAAACTATGAGGTAGAGGTAAACGAGACAGAAGCAGTTGTTACTAACGTTTCTGATGCAGTTTATGCTCCTGCACCCGTGGCAGCTCCTGCTCCTGCAGCAGCTCCCGCACCTGTCGCTGCACCTGCTCCGCAGGCTGTTTCAGCAAGCGGTACACAGATCGCTGCTCCGATGCCCGGATCAATCATCAACATCAATGTTAGTGTCGGTCAGGCTGTTAAAGCAGGCGATGTGCTTATCATCCTCGAGGCTATGAAAATGGAAAACGACATCACAGCTCCCTGCGACGGTGTTGTTAAGCAGATTGTTACAACTAAGGGCGCAACAGTTAACACAGACGACGTTCTTCTTGTTATCTGAGTCGGAGGTATAAAAAATGGGTGTTTTACTTGAAAACTTCTCCACAGTTACCTTCTCTCAGGTAGCAATGTGGATTATCGGTGCAGTTCTTATTTTCCTTGCAATTAAAAAGGAAATGGAACCGTCACTCCTTCTTCCGATGGGATTCGGTGCAATCCTTATTAACCTTCCGAATTCAGGCGCACAGCACATCATTGATGTTATGTTCCGTGTAGGTATCGACAACGAGTTCGGTGAGCTTATGCCCCTTATCCTATTTATCGGTATCGGTGCGATGATCGACTTCACACCGCTGCTTACAAATCCGAAGCTTATGCTCTTCGGTGCTGCGGCACAGTTCGGTATTTTCTTCACACTCTGCCTTGCATCACTTCTCGGCTTTGACCTTAAGGATGCTGCTTCAATCGGTATTATCGGTGCTGCTGACGGTCCGACAGCTATCGCTGTTTCAATGGAGCTTGGTTCAAAATACATCGGTGCCATCATGGTTGCCGCTTATTCCTATATGGCTCTTGTTCCCCTTGTTCAGCCGCCTATCATCAAGCTTTGCACAACAAAGAAAGAGCGTCTTATCCGTATGGATAACACTGCAGGTAAGGCACCTTCAAAGCTTACAAAGATCCTCTTCCCGATTGTTGTTACAATCATTGTAGGTCTTGTTGCTCCCGATGCTGTTGCTCTTATCGGTTTCCTTATGTTCGGTAACCTTATCCGTGAGTGCGGTGTTCTTAACTCACTCTCAGAAACAGCACAGAAGGTTCTTGCAAACCTTGTTACAATCTTCCTCGGTATCACAATCGCTGCTCGTATGCGCGCTGAGGAGTTTCTTACAGTTGATACATTGCTTATCATCGCACTCGGTCTCTTCGCATTTATCTTCGATACATTCGCAGGTGTTATGCTTGCAAAGTTTATGAACCTCTTCTCAAAGAAGAAGATCAACCCGATGATCGGTGCTGCAGGTATTTCTGCTTTCCCGATGTCCGCACGTGTTGTTCATAAGATGGGACTTGAGGAAGACAACCAGAACTTCCTTCTTATGCACTCAATCGGTGTTAACGTTTCAGGACAGATTGCGTCAGTTATCGCCGGCGGTCTCATCCTTACATTCTTCAGATAATCGGGAGGTAAAAAGATATGTTTACAATTGATTTTCAGGCTTTTCTTGATGCTCTCCCCTATATGGGCAAGGGTATGCTCGGTATCTTTGTTGTAACAGCTGTTATTGTTCTTGTTGTTAGCGCGCTCAACAACATTCCCGAGAAAAAAGACAAAAAGAATAACGACTAATTCATCAGCAGTCTGTTTTTATAGTATGGAAACAGACTGCTTTTTTCAAAAGGAGATTTAAGTAATGAATATTACTCCTCAATTACTTGGTATTTTTACCGACATTTACGGCTCTTACGATGCTATGAATATTCAGAGAGCTCTTTTGATTGCGCTCGTTGGATTTATTACAGTTATTGTAGTTCTTGCTTGTATCGCTCTTTTCATAAAGTTTATTGCTTTTATTTTTGCAGTAATTGAAAAGAAAAACGAGAAAAAAGTTTCTACAGTCATCACTCCGATTGAGCATCACTCCTCACCTGCACAGACATCCGATGTCACACTGCCTGAGACTGAGTCACAGGGTGAGCTTGAGCTTATCGGTGTTGACGAACCGACAGCAGCAATACTTATGGCTCTTGTTAGCTACAAGACAAATATTCCGCTTAACAGACTTGCTTTCAGATCAATTAAACTCGTGGAGGACGAATAAATGAAATACGAAGTAATGCTGAACAACAAAAAATATGAAATCGAAGTTGACGAGTGTTCAGTCGCTCTTACAGGTGTAAGCGAGGTTTCGATGCCTGTTGCTTCTGCCCCTGCAGCTCCTGTTGCTTCTGCTCCTGCAGCACCCGCTGCTCCGACAGCTTCTGCATCAGGCACAAGCGTTCTTTCACCTATGCCCGGCTCCATTCTTGCTGTTAACATCACAAACGGCCAGAGCGTACGTGCAGGTGAGGTTCTTATGATTCTTGAAGCTATGAAAATGGAAAACGACATTGTAGCCCCCTGCGACGGTATCGTAAAGCAGGTATTGGTTACAAAAGGCACAACAGTTGAGACCGACCAGGTTCTTGCTATAATCTGACGGAGGACTGAACTATGGAATTGATTACTAACCTGCTTGCAGGTTTATGGGAATCATCAGGTTTTGCTCTTCTTACGTGGCAGAACCTTGTGATGATCGGTGTTGCAGTCGTTTTCCTTTTCCTCGCGATTGCTAAAAAATTCGAACCGTTGCTGCTTGTACCGATTGCCTTCGGTATTCTTCTTGCAAATCTTCCCGGCTCAGGTGTTATGGATGATGTTACATTGTCTCAGGCATTCGGCGGTGACGGTTCACTCGCAGGTAACGGACATTGGTATGAATCAGGCGTTTTGCGTATTATCTACGCAGGCGTTAAGTCAAGTATCTTCCCCTGCCTTATTTTTCTCGGTGTCGGTGCAATGACTGACTTTGGTCCGCTTCTTTCCAACCCCATCAGTCTTCTTCTCGGCGCAGCTGCACAGCTTGGTATTTATGTTGCGTTTATTATCGCAATTCTTCTCGGCTTCACACCGCAGGAGGCTGCATCAATCTCTATCATCGGCGGTGCTGACGGTCCGACAGCCATCTGGCTTACAGGTAAGCTCGCATCCCATCTTCTTGCTCCGATCGCTCTTGCAGCCTATTCATATATGGCTCTTATCCCCCTCATTCAGCCGCCTATTATGAAGATTCTTACAACAAAGAAAGAGCGTGAAGTCAAGATGACTCAGCTCCGTAAAGTTTCAAAGACAGAGAAGATTGTTTTCCCCGTTATTGTACTTGTTCTTATTGCACTTATTCTTCCGTCTGTTGTACCACTTCTCGGTATGCTTATGCTCGGTAACCTCTTCCGTGAGTGCGGCGTTGTTGAAAGGCTTTCAGACACAGCACAGAATGCGATGAACAACATCGTCGTTATCCTTCTCGGTGTTACGGTCGGTGCTACAGCTAACGGTGAAAGCTTCCTTAAGGTACAGACACTCGGTATTGTTGCACTCGGACTTACAGCATTCGTATTCTCAACAATCGGCGGTGTGCTTCTCGGCAAGTTGCTTTACGTTATTACCAAGGGTAAGATCAATCCCCTTATCGGTGCTGCAGGCGTTTCTGCCGTACCTATGGCCGCACGCGTTGCACAGAACGAAGGAAGAAAGTATAACCCGACAAACTTCCTTCTTATGCACGCTATGGGCCCGAACGTTGCAGGTGTTATCGGCTCGGCTGTTGCCGCAGGCTTCCTGCTTCTTATGTTCCAGAATTAATCTGATACAAACAAAAATCCCTGAAAAGTTTTTATATCTTTTCAGGGATTTTTTATGTTTATTTAACCCAACAGCACATCGGAGACAAGCATTACACAGAAGCCGACAAGGAGTGCGTATGTGGCGCCGCGCTCTGAGCCGTGAGAGTGTGTTTCGGGTATCATTTCATCACTTATAACGTAGAGCATCGTTCCGCCTGCAAACGCGAGCGCAAAGGGCAGGATAGCCGATGCAACGCTGACTGCAAAGTATCCGAGTAAAGTGCCGACGACCTCGATAAGTCCCGTTATCATCGCGCACACGAAGGTTTTTCGCGGTGTTATACCCGCTGCAAGCATCGGGCCGATAATAACCATACCCTCAGGAATATTCTGCAACGCGATACCGCCTGCGATCAGAAGTGCCTCTGTTGTGTTTCCTGAGCCGAAGCCGACACCCGCTGCTATTCCTTCAGGAAGATTATGGATTGCAATAGCCATCACAAACAACAGAACCTTACTGAGTTTTTCGTTGTTGCTGTGCTCTTCGTTATCCGCACCGACCATTTTGTGCATATGAGGTACCAGCTTATCGATAAAATTAAGACACAAAGCACCGACAAAAATGCCAATAACAGTAATTACTATACCGAATTTTCCTCCATAATCAATCGACGGAAGTATAAGTCCTATAACAGCTGCCGCAAGCATAACGCCTGCTGCGAATGAAAGGACAATGTCGCTGAATTTGTGTGAAATATTTTTGAATATAAAACCGATTATCGAGCCGATTATTGTTGCACCGCCGACACCGAGTGCCGTTAATAAAACCATCTGCATAAGATTCCCTCTTTCGGAATTGTACTATAGTCAGTATATGCCAATAATAACATTTGTGAGCAGAATAGTAAAGCTTTTTATTAACAAAAAGCTCGTTGACCGAAGCCAACGAGCTGATTTTGTAAGATAAAACCCATTCGGGACAGATTATCTCTTTGAGAACTGAGGTGCACGACGTGCGCCCTTGAGACCGTACTTCTTTCTTTCCTTCATTCTCGGGTCACGAGTGAGGAAGCCTGCCTTCTTGAGTGCCGGGCGGAGAGCCTCGTCATACTGAAGAAGAGCTCTTGAAAGACCGTGACGGATAGCACCAGCCTGACCTGTTACGCCACCACCGTTTACACGGCATACGATGTCGAACTTCTCTGTTGTGCCTGTCAACTCGAGAGGCTGACGAACGATGAGCTTAAGTGTATCAAGACCGAAATAATCGTCGATATCTCTGTCGTTGATTGTAACCTTACCTGTACCTGCGTATACACGAACACGTGCTACTGACTTCTTTCTACGGCCTGTGCCATAGAAATACGGAATTGAATCGTACATTATATTTGCCTCCCTTCTTTAAAATGCCCACTCTTCGGGCTTCTGTGCAGCGTGCTTATGCTCAGCACCTGCATATACGCGAAGTCTTGTGAGAGCTTCACGGCCGATTGTTGTGTCAGGAATCATACCCTTGATAGCCTTTTCCATTGCGAAAGTCGGCTTTGTACGCATAAGTGTGCTATACTTAACCTCTTTCATATGGCCAACATAGCCTGTGTGATGGAAATACTTCTTCTGATCGAGTTTGTTACCTGTAAGAACAACCTTCTCAGCGTTGATAACGATTACATGGTCGCCGCAATCTGCGTGCGGTGCGAATGTGGGCTTATGCTTACCGCGAAGGAGTGTTGCTGCTTCAGTTGCTACGCGACCGAGCGGCTTGCCTGCTGCGTCAAGCACATACCACTTACGAACGATGTCGTTCGCCTTAGGCATATAAGTTGACATAAACTTACCTCCAAATAATTTTTAATGCTCGCATAGTTTAACATAACCCCCGATGTATGTCAATACCTTTTTCGGTAATTTTTTAATTTAACTTTTACAAGCTCGTTTTTTCTCCATTTTTCTCGTTTTTTTATATCAAATGCTCTTTTTTAAAATATAAAAAATTTTTATATTGTTTTTGTAAATAATAACAAATTTCATTTATCTCGGCAGATTATACCCTTTCGTGGGTATAGTCTGCCTGTTTTTGCCCATAGGGTGAGAGACTTGTTCTCTTAAAAGCGATGAAAGGAAACATACAATGGCACTTAAAGAAAAGGAAAAACTGTTCTGTTCCTACTATTCGGAGCTGCGTAACGCACGCAGTGCCGCCGCAAAGGCAGGATACGGAATTCTCACCCACCGCAGTGCGGTAAAGCTCCTTGCCCGTGAAGACATACGCAAGGAAATCGAGCGCATCGACCGTACCAGACTTGTCAGCGTTGAAGAGGTTATCTCGGGATACCGTCAGCTGGCATTCGGTTCGGTTGCCGATGCACTCAAGCTTGTTTACTCTGACGACGGCCCCGATAAATTTGAAATGGAAGGACTTGAGCTTTTTAACGTAAGTGAAATCAAGCGTCCGAAGGGCGGCGGAATTGAGATTAAATTCTTTGACCGTATCAAGGCTCTTGAGCATCTTGAAGCCTTGTGCGATTCAGGTAAAGATGACGACTCCGCCCTGCCGTTTTATATGGCACTTGAAAAGAGCGCCTCCGCTTTAAGGAGTTGTGACGATGAGTAATGCACTCGAGAGTTTTTCCGAATTCTCACCCAAGCAGCTTGACGTGCTGACGTGGTGGTGCCGTAATTCAGACAAGAACCGCTACGACGCCATCATCTGTGACGGTGCCGTGCGTTCGGGAAAAACCGTGTGTATGTCACTTTCGTTTGTCGCGTGGAGCTTCTATGATTTTAACGAAACCTCGTTTGCAATCTGCGGTAAAACAATAGCATCACTTAAACGCAACGTAATCACACCGTTGACACCCATTTTAACCTCCCTTGGCTTCGGGTTGAAAATGAGGGCTTCGCAGAATTTTATGGAAATCACGTATAAAGACAAAACAAATCGCTTTTACCTTTTTGGCGGTAAGGATGAAGGCTCGGCTTCGCTGATTCAGGGTATGACTCTGGGCGGAGTTCTTCTTGACGAGGTTGCGCTTATGCCCCGCTCATTTGTTGAACAGGCTATTGCACGTTGTTCACTTGAGCGTTCAAAAATGTGGTTCAACTGTAACCCCGAGCACCCGATGCACTGGTTTTATCGCGAATGGATAAAAAAGGCTGAAAACAAAAACTGCCTTTATCTGCACTTTACCATGCGCGATAATCCTGCATTGACAGACGCAATCATACGACGGTATGAAAGCCTTTATTCGGGTGCTTTTTACAAGCGCTTTGTTGAGGGTAAATGGGTTGCTGCACAAGGCACAGTATACCCGATGTTTTCGCAGGAAATCCATATCCGCAAGCCTCCGGACATTGCTTTGATTGAGCGTTTTTACATCTCCTGTGACTACGGCACGGTCAACCCCTGCTCCTTTGGGCTGTGGGGGCAATATGACGGCAAGTGGTACAGAATCCGTGAATACTATTATAACTCACGCTCGGAGGGTGAACAGCGCACAGATATGGAGCATTATGCCGAGCTTGAAAATCTTGCGGGAGAAATTGAGCCCGAGGCGGTTATTGTTGACCCGTCTGCTGCAAGCTTTATCCAATGTATCCGTCGGAAAGGCCGTTTTACGGTGATACCTGCAAAGAACGATGTTCTTGACGGTATCCGTCAGGTATCCGATGCACTCAAGCAGGAATTGATTTATTTTTCTCCCGAGTGCGAGGATACTCTTCGTGAATTTTCACTTTATAAGTGGGACGAAAAAGCAGTCCGAGATGCACCGCGCAAGGAAAACGACCATGCTATGGACGACCTCAGGTATTTCGTCACTACGGCGCTAAACGCACCTGACAGCGACTTTTTCGTTATGAGTGTATCCCGATGACGGATGCATTCTCCCATGACAACAGGAAAGGAGAGTCTGAGTGGGAATTTTCAAAAAATTATCCTCTGCAAAAACTGCTGTAACTGCTCCGCAGACTTACAGACACAATCCTTTCGACCGACTTGACAGTTATATACCTCTTACCTCACCGCAAAATGCTCTTTACAGAGAATTGCGTGAGGCTGTACCCGTGCTTGATGCTGCAATACACAAGATTGTCCGTCTGACCGGTGGCTTCAGCATTGAATGCGGTAGCGATATCAACTCACAGAGACTTAATTCTTTTTTTAAGCGCGTTGATGTCGGCGGTAATCAGCAAGGTATTGAGTCTTTTATTTCAACTTATCTTGAACAGCTTCTCACCTTCGGCACGGCTGTAGGTGAAATTGTAACAGACACTCACGGCAGGTTTGCCGCACTCTACAACGCAGATCTTGACGACATTGAGCTCAGACGCTCTCAGGACGGATTCTCGACTGAAATTTTTGTAAAGAACTCTTACGAAACAGTCCGAGTCTCTTACCCTGACCTCGTGATGCTTTCCGTGCTTAATCCCGATGCGGGCAGTCTTGGCGGAAATTCACTGATGAAGGGTCTGCCGTTTGTAAGCAACATTCTGATGAAAATCTACAACACAATCGGCATCAACTGGGAGCGTGTCGGTAATGTGCGCTTTGCCGTTACATATAAGCCTCAGAACGATGTAGTTGACCGTGCCTATGCCCGTGACAGGGCACAGCAGGTTGCACGTGAGTGGAGTGAAGCCATGCAATCCGGTAAGCAGGTGCGTGACTTTGTTGCAGTAGGTGATGTCAGCATCAAGGCAATCGGTGCTGATAATCAGATACTCGACAGTGAGGTGCCTGTGCGTCAGATGCTTGAGCAGATTGTAGCAAAGACGGGCATTCCCCCGTTTATGCTTGGTCTTAGCTGGTCCACGACAGAAAGAATGTCTGCTCAGCAGGCAGATGTGCTGACAAGTGAGCTTGAGGCATACAGAAGAATTCTTGAGCCTGTGATTGAAAAAATCTGCTTTTTCTGGCTCAGGTCGAACGGTATTCAGGACAGCGTTCGGGTTATGTGGAACGACATCACTCTTCAGGATGAGGTTGAACTTGCAAAAGCTGCTCTTTACAGAGCACAGAGTAAACGGATCGAACAGGAGTTGAATAACAATGAATAAAGAATTTAAAGCAAATGTTTCCCCCTGTACGGTCACTGAAGAGGAACTGCTTCTTATCAACAAGCTGACCGTCAAGGAATTGAAAGCAGAGGAAGTTTTCACTTTTAAAGTTATCCTTTGCGATAACGAGGTTGACCGCGACTGTGAGCGCTTCGATATTGCGGCGCTTGAAAAGCTGGCAGAGCTGTTTGTGGGCGTAACAGGTATTTTTGACCACAACCCCTGCGGCGGCAACCAGACTGCAAGAATATTTGACACTGAATGTGAAACATCAAAGGACAAGGTCACATCCTGCGGTGACAGTTATGTCTGTGTCAAAGCGAAGGCATATATGCCGATAACGGGCAAAAATGCCGACCTTATTGCAGAAATTGAAGCAGGAATAAAAAAGGAAGTAAGTGTCAGCTGTGCAGTCAGCAGCTTCACCTGTTCGGTCTGCGGCGGTGATATGCGCCACGGCAGCTGCGGACATATCCGAGGCGAGGTTTACGGCAACAGAAAATGCCACTGCATCCTCTCAGATGTTACCGATGCTTACGAATGGTCCTTCGTCGCTATTCCTGCACAGATAAACGCAGGTGTTACAAAGGGCTTTGAAAAAGAATATGAAAGCACAGATAATCTGATTAAAACCGTCAGAGACGGCAGATGTGTCAAGTTCACGAGCGAACAGGCAAAGGAGCTTTGCAGTTACATCACAAGACTGGAAAAAGAAGCTGAAGACGGCAGACTTTTCCGTAAGAGTCTTACTGATGACACCGTCAGATACGCACTTCTTGCCGTGCCTGAACTTGATGCGGACACAATCAGAAACCTGTGCTATTCTGCCGAAACAGCAGAATTAATCAATATCAAAAATGCCTTCAGAAGTAAAGCAAGTGAGTTTATTCCGCTTACACCTCAGCTCAAGGCAAAGAAAGAAAAAACACAGACAGATAATAATGAATTTAAATTTTAAGGAGGACTTAAAATGAGTTTTGATAATATCAGACTTGAAAAGGGTATGTACGGCACAGGCCGTTCATTTACACAGACACTTGAGTCTCTTGACCCTTCAGACAATTATAAGGGTACTGAGCTTGAAGGTCTTGATGCTTACGAAAGAAAGCTTAAGCGCTTCAACATCAAGCCGACAGGTGCAGACAGCTCCGTTCTCGGCAAGTTTTTCCAGACAAGCAATGCCGCTGTTCTTTTCCCCGAATATGTTTCCCGTGCTGTCCGTTACGGTATGGATGAAGCAAGTTTCCTGCCTGACATTGTGGCTACAGTCACAAATATCGATTCAATGGACTACCGCGTGATGGACCTTAATATGACAAAGGACAACGCCACAATGAACGTTATTTCTGAGGGTGAGGTTCTTGCAAATGCAGACTTCACTGTCAGTGACAGAACAATTCGCCTTAAGAAGCGCGGCAGAATGATTACAACATCCTACGATGTACTTCGTTTCCAGCGTCTTGATGTTGTTTCAATCGCCCTTAAGCGTATCGGTGCTTATCTCGCACAGAGTCTTATGGCAGATGCAATTGATGTGCTTATCAACGGTGACGGCGGTAACAACGCTGCAAAATCAATTGCTCTTTCCACATCTGCTTATACTTACGCTGAACTTATCGATTTCTGGACAGCATTTGCCCCGTATGAGCTTAACACCATCCTTGCTTCACCGACTGTAACAAGCTATCTCTTAAAGATGGAAGAATTCAGAGATGCGGCAGCAGGTCTTAATTTCCACGGTACAGGCAAGCTTATCACACCGTTCGGTGCAAACCTCATCAGAACAAGCCATATTACTAACCCTGAAACCATGATCGGTCTTGATAAGAACTGTGCACTTGAAATGGTCAAGGTCGGCGACATTGAAACAGACTACGGCAAGCTGGTTGACAGACAGCTCGATCAGATTGCCATCACGGCAATTACAGGTTTTGCAAAGATTCTCCCTGACAGCGTCAAGATAACTCATACAGACGGCTTCAACACAGGAGACGGCGGCAGCGGAGACTATCCGACTGAATAATATATGACAGCCTGGGAAGTTAAAGACAGTCTTTCTCAACTGACCGGTTGGGAAAAATCCGAGGAGGACAGCATCCTCACCCTTTGCAAAACCTGTCTTAAAGAAATTGAAGCTATGCTGAAACCCGATGCTGATCCTACTGACATACGTATCGCTGCCGTTGCAGCGGCACTTGCTTACTATAAGCTTTCGCTCAAAAGAAGCTTTTGTGAGAACGAGGAAGAGATTACAAGCTTCAAAGCAGGTGATGTGAGCATCACTCAGACAAGGGCGGACATATCACGCCTCGCTGATAAGGCGGAGGCACATTACCGCAAATCTCTTGAAGCTATCCTTCCCCTTTGCAGAGATAACGGCTTTGCATTTGAAAATATACTTATCAAGGTGAAAATATGACTCTGACATCTATGTTTGACAAATTCGGTCAGGAAGTAACCTTTAAGGGTAATGACGGATGGAGCACACCGATTTTCGGTGGCTTCATCCAGCCGCTGAGATACAAAAACAAAATGTACCTCAACGGTGTTAATACCGTTATCGGCTTTAACAGTCAGGGACATTACCTTTATATAGGCCCTCCTGACCACGATATAAGTAAGCTTAACAACAATCAGTGGATTGAGTCCAACGGGCAGAAGTTCACCGTGGACAGAAGCGAGAAGGTTTACTTTAAAAACGATGTAATTTACATCTGGGCAATCATACGCGAGATTGTGGAGGTGGATTGATGGACAGTATTGTTTCTTTGCCACAAAAGATTGTTGACTGGCTGAGCGAACAGGAGGATATGAACGACATTAAATTCTTCGTGGAATATCCTCCCGTCAATAAAGCCGTCCCTCTTCGCAGAAGTATCGTGGCCGTAGGAATAGAAAACATTGAAATTGTTGACAAATTCGTTGCAAACGATGACGGTGTTCTGGAAAGACAGGAATACTGCCGTCTTGCAAAAATCAAGGCTAATCTCAGCATCTGTGTCCCCTTCTCTATGGGCGGACAGACCTGTCACGATATTTTTACGCGAATTACCAATGCGCTTACCTTCCGTACAAACCTGAATATCGCAGAGTCAGGCTGTGTAGAGATTAAATCCGACAGAGACACCGACGCGCTTGTAATGACAGGCTGGTTTCTTATGGAGGCGGATTTCTGCCCTGCACAGAGTACCGACGAGAATTTCGCATCCTTTCTTGACAAGGAGCTTCTTTGCGGAAGTCACATAAGAAACAGTGACATTCACGTCACACTCGACGATAAATCAAAATGGAACGAATCCTTTGTAACGGGAATATATATGGGTACGGGTAGCGGTTCAAGAAGCATTAATCTCGGCTTTATACCGAGTCTTGTGCTTGCCTGTGCTGCAGGTTATCCTCCGGTTGTAGTTAATTTTACCGATTCGGTTACCAAGAATTATTTTTGTATGGCAACGATTGACACCTCAACCGGTATAACGATTAAATCCAACGGCTTCAGCGCATCGTCAAAAACGGTGGCAGGAGCCGAATGTACAATGAACGAAGCAGGTGTAACTTACACTTATATTGCTTTTAAGTAATAATAAAGCATTTAAATCGCCATAAAACAATTATGAAAGCGGTCGGGAAATCCCGACCGCTTTTTTTCGTTGACATAACTGAAAAAATCACCTATAATTATGTTGGTTTAAAACACAAAAAATTAAAGGAGACTTGAAAATGAAAAGATTTCTTTCAGTGTTCCTTTGCGTATGTCTTGTTATGACTACTCTTGCTTCAGGTGTTGTAACAGTATTCGCTGAGGGAAACAAAATTGAATCAACAGAGATTACCTGGAATTTCAATGCTGAAACAGGTGAGCTCCATTTTGAAGGCGAGGGTCCCATTCCTGACTTCAATAACTACTCCGAAGCAGGTGCTATTCCGTGGGCAAACACTGCTTTTACAAGCATTGTTTTCAGTGAGGGCATCACAGCTATCGGTAACTACGCTTTCTACTCTTGCGAAAGCCTTAAAGAAGTTGTAATCCCCGACACTGTGACAGTACTCGGTAATGGTATTTTCAACAGATGTACTGCTCTTGAGAGTGTTAAGCTTCCGTCAGAGGTTACTGCAATCGGTGACAATATGTTTTCACTCTGTCTTGCACTTAAGGATGTTACCTTCGGTGCAAAAATTCAGAGCATCGGCACAAAGGCCTTCTACAGATGTGCAGCACTTGAGAGCATAACTCTTCCTGAAACCTTTAAGAGCATCGGCACCTCTGCTTTTGAAATGTGTACTGAGCTTAAGGAGGTTATCCTTCCCGAGGGACTTGTTTCAATCGGTGACCGTGCATTCTTCAACTGTGAAAATTTGCTGTCGATCACTCTCCCCTCAACTCTTGAGACACTCGGTGCAAGTGCATTCAACGAATGTAACAAACTCGCAGAAATCACAATTCCCGAAAAAATCACAACTATTCCTGCAGAGGCTTTCTACAACTGTACCTCACTTGCAAGTGTAACACTTCCGACAGGTCTTGTTGCTATTGAGGACAAGGCATTCTATCTCTGCCCGTCACTCCTAAATGTTGCTGTTCCCGTAGGTGTAAATACTTTCGGTGAAATGGCACTCGGCTACGGAAGCAAGAGCGAACCCATCAAAGGCTTTAAAATCACAAGCTTCTACAACACCAACGCCCGCCTCTATGCCGAAAAGAACGGGTTTGAATTTGAGTCAATCGGTTATGTCATTACAGGCGAATGTGGTGAAACCGCAACCTGGGAATATAATGCAGATGAAAAAACACTCTACATCAAGGGCTCAGGTGCAATAAAAGATTATACAAAAGACAACATAGCAATCTACAACCTTATTGATTTTGAAAAGGTTGTAATCAGCGAAGAGATTACAAAAATCGGTGCTTATGCATTCTACGGCGCACCTGCTGTGGAGTTTGAGCTTTCAACTGCAATTACTGAAATCGGTGAGAAGGCTATCGGCTATTACGCTGACAAGGACAACAAGGACACTGTACGCGAGGAAACACTCATCACAGCTTACGAAAGAACCGCAGCACACTCTTATGCAAAAGAAAACAACATCGCATTCAATTCTCTCGGTAAGCTTCTCGCAAACGAGGGCTCCTGCGGTGAAAACGCTACCTGGACCTACAACGAGGAAACAAAGACACTTACAATCAACGGTACAGGCGCAATTGCTGACTACACACCGGAAACTGTTCCTGATTATGTTTACCACGATGTAACATCAATCGTGATCGGCAAGGGAATCACAAAAATCGGTGCTTACGCTTTCTACGGTGCACCTGCTCTTAAGTTTACACTTTCACGAAACATCACAGAAATCGGTGAAAAGGCTATTGGCTACTATGCTGACGAAAACGGTGCTGAAGCACGCCGTGAGGGTACCGTAATTTCTGCTTACGAGCAGACTGCAGCACACACTTATGCAACAGCAAATGAAATCACTTTTGATTCAAAGGGCGTCTACATTGCAACTGAAGGCAAATGCGGTGAAAACGCAACATGGTCTTATAACAAAGATACAAAGGTGCTTACAATCAGCGGTACAGGTGCAATCGACAACTTCAAAGCAGATGCACTCCCCGAATTTGCAGATTACGAAATCAGCTCTGTTGTTGTAACAGACGGCATCACAGCAATCGGTGACTACGCACTCGCAACCACAAAGGATTATGCTGAAATTACAATCGGCAAGGATGTAATGAGCATCGGTCAGAATGCTTTCGGTGTGAAGAAGACATTCATCCCCGACGAGAACGGCAATCCGACTGACGAGGTTGCATTTATTCCGAATAACGAGCTTGTTGTAAAGGGTTACCTTGTTACCCCTGCAGACGAGTATTCAAGAGAATATGAGTTCATCTTTGAGGCTCTCGACGGCGACACATATATTGAATTTTCAAGCAACATTTCCTCAGTTACTGACCACATCAACAAGTTCCTCTTTGTATATCCTGCAAGAGATAATACAGCTGAAATCAATATAACCGCAAAGGACGAAAGCATTACCGTAACAAAACCCGAAAAGTTCAAGACAAAGGCTCTTCTTACTTTCACAAAGGGTGACAAAACAGAAGAGTATACAGTTGTTGTTGTCGGCGATGCAAACTGCGACGGTGTCGTTAACTCAACAGACGCACTCCGTGTTCTTATGCACACTGTAGAAAAAAATGTCATTGATGATGCTGCCGTAACGCAGGCGGGCGATATTGACAACAACGGTGCGATTAACTCAACAGACGCTCTTGCAATACTTCAGATTTCTGTTGATAAGAAAAAAGTGACAGATTTCTACAACCCCGGAAAAATCTGATAAGCGGTAAAATCACAGCACTTTATACAAATTGTATAGTATAATTTTTACACTCTATGGCTTTGGGCTTCATTACGAGGCTCAAAGTCATAATTTTTTGTGTATTTTTTTAGTAATATTCACATATTTTTTCAATTTCTATTGTTTTTTCTGTTAATATGTGATATAGTAACCGTATGATGCGTTGGTAAGCAAGATGCTTTTTTACAAATAAAAAACACCGGCAAATACAATCTGACGCTCAATAAACAAAGGAGGAATTTGTTTTGAAATACTATAACGCGAAGGATATCCGAAATATTACACTCGCAGGTCATGCAGGCAGAGGTAAAACCACTCTTGCAGAGGCTATGCTTTATATCGCAGGTCTTACAGACAGACTCGGTCGTGTTGACGAAGGTAACGCAACTCTGGACTTCGATCCGGAAGAGAAGCGCCGTCACGTTTCCGTTTCTGCTGCACTTGCTCCTATTGAATGGAAAGATTGTAAACTTAACATAATCGACACTCCGGGTCTCTTCGACTTTGAGGGTGAAATGGCAGAAGGTATTACCGCTTCTGAGTGTGTACTTATAGTTCTTGGTGCAGGTCATAAGTATGACGTTGGTGCTGAAAAGGCATTCAAGGCTGCAAGAAAAAGAGGTAAGATGTTCGCTATCACACGCTGTGATAAGGAGAACGCTGACTTCTATAAGACATTTGAAGAAATCAAGGCTGTTCACGGCGGTGCTGTATGTCCCGTTATCGTTCCTTATGTAGTTGACGGTCAGGTTAAGGCTTATGTTAACCTTGCTTCACGTAAGGGCTTCGAGTACAAGGACGGCAAGGCAACTGAAATCCCGATGCCCAATGATCCGAAGATTATGGAAATGCTCGACATCCTTACAGAGGCTGTTGCTACTGCAAGTGATGACCTTATGGAAAAATTCTTCGCAGGCGAAGAGTTCACACGTAAAGAAATTATCACAGCTCTCAACGAGGGTGTTAACGCTTCTTCAGTTTATCCCGTATATGCATGTTCAGGTTACACAATGGACGGCGTTGAGCTTCTTATGGACGAACTTGCATACTCTGCTCCCGACGCTGCTTCCTATGCAGGCGGTAAGGATGTAGACTGTGACGAAAACGGACCTCTTGCTGCACTTTGCTTCAAGACAGTTGCTGACCCGTTCGTTGGTAAGATGTCATACTTCAAGGTAAGCAGCGGTAAGATCACACCCGAAACTCCCGTTTACAACGCACGTACAGGCGAAACAGAGAGAATGGGTAAGATTATCACAGTCCGCGGTAATAAATCTGAGGATTGCAAGTGCATCCCCGCAGGTGACATCGGTGTTGTTACAAAGCTTAACTGCGTAAAGACAGGCGACACAATCTGTGCTGCTAACAATGTTGTTGAGCTGAGCGGTGTTAAGTTCCCGACACCTTGCCTTTCAATGGCTGTTAAGGCTTGTAAGAAGGGTGAGGAAGAGAAGATTGTTTCTGCTATCAACCGTCTTCTTGAAGAGGATCCCACAATCAAGTTTGAAATTAATAAAGAAACAAAAGAGCAAGTTATCTCAGGTCTCGGCGAACAGCATCTTGATATCATCGTTTCAAAGATCAAGAGTAAGTTCGGTCTTGACATTGAGCTTACAGTTCCCCGTGTTGCTTACAGAGAGGCTATCCGCAAGTCTGTTAAGGTACAGGGAAGACACAAGAAGCAGTCAGGCGGTCACGGCCAGTTCGGTGACGTGTGGATCCGCTTTGAGCCCACGGAAGAAGAAGGCCTTATCTTCGAGTCAGAGGTTGTCGGCGGTTCCGTTCCGAAGAACTTCTTCCCCGCAGTTGAAAAGGGACTTCTTGAGTGCATGAAGAAGGGCGTTATGGCCGGTTACCCGATGGTTGGTCTTAAGGCTGTTCTTTACGACGGTTCTTATCATCCCGTTGACTCATCCGAAATGGCATTTAAGATGGCTGCAAGCCTTGCTTTCAAGGCAGGTATCCCGCAGGCAAGCCCGTCAATCCTTGAGCCCGTCGGCACATTGAAGGCTGTTATGCCTGAGGCATTCCTCGGAGATATCATGGGTGACGTTACAAAGCGTCGCGGCCGTGTGCTTGGTATGGGTGCATCAGAGGAAGAGCCGAAGTATCAGGAGCTTGTTGCTGAGGTTCCGATGGCTGAGATGAACAACTTCTCAACAGTTCTTCGTTCAGTAACAGCAGGCAGAGGCTACTACACATTCGAGTTCACTCGTTATGAAGACGCTCCTGCTGCAGTTGCAGAAAAGGTTATAGCTGAGGCTAAGGTTGAAGAGGACGAATAACAACTGAATAAACAAGAGGCTTGCATAGATCTATGCAAGCCTTTCCTTTTTGCATAATTATTTCTATTGCTTTATGCAACAGGTTATGATAGAATGATGTCAAAATTGCGATATGAAGTGATAAAATGAACGAAAATACAGAAATAAAAGACTATATAGATTATCCGCCCGACGTCAAAAAATACGACACATCAAAGCTGCCGATAAGACAAAAATTTTTCTTCACGGTTCTTCTGAACCTTGCATCAAGACTTGCTCTGTTGTCGGTCAAAGGCGGATACCAAATTGAAAAAATCAATATGGAAGGTCTTGAGCCGCCGTACCTGCTTCTGAGCAATCATATGCAGTTTACGGATTTCCTGTTAAAATACAAGGCAACCTTCCCCCACCGTGTGCACACAATTGCTACGCTTGAGGGCTACTATCACAAGCCGTGGGTTATGGAACAGATCGGCTCTATCTGTAAGCGAAAATTTACAACAGATATCAGCCTTATCCGTTCGTGCGCAAAGGTTCTGCGTGAATTCAAGGATGTGCTTTGCATATATCCCGAGGCCCGTTATACACCTATCGGCACCTGTTCGATTATCCCTGAGGTTATAGGTAAGCTCGCAAAGAAAAACAAGGTACCCGTTGTTGTTATTCTGCACCACGGCAATTATCTGCGTGCACCCTTCTGGGATTTCCGACGCAAGAAAAAGGTTCCGCTTTACACAACTGTAAAGCAGATTCTGACTGCCGAAGAGGTTGAACGGATGAGCGTTGAAGAAATTAACGCAACTATCCGTAAGGAAATGCAGTACAACGAGTACAAATGGCAGAAAGATAACAACATCCGCATTACGGAGGATTACCGTGCAGAGGGATTGCACAAGGTACTTTACCAGTGTCCGCACTGTATGACGGAATCGAAGATGAATTCCAAGGGTATTCACCTTTTCTGTGAGCATTGCGGCAAGAAATGGGAGCTGACCGAGCTCGGTGAGCTCAAGGCACTTGAGGGTGAAACCGAATTTCCTCATATTCCCGACTGGTTTGAGTGGGAAAGAGCGAATGTCCGTAAGGAGATTGAAAGCGGTAACTACTCGTTTGAGGACGATGTACGCGTCTATACCCTCCCCGGTGCACTTAAGTATTATTATATGGGCGATGCAAAGGTGCGTCACAATCCCGAAGAAGGTTTTGTGCTAGAGGGCAGCTATAACGGTCAGCCATACCGTGTTCAGCGTACCGTAAAGAGTCTTTACAGCCTTCACGTTGAATACGATTACTGCCACATTGAGCCGATTGACTGCTTCGATATTTCCACACAGCGCGATTCATTCTTCTGCTATCCGTCAAAGCAGAATGTTATAACAAAGCTTACGTTTGCAACCGAAGAGATGTTCAAGCTTGCAAACGAAAAGAAAGAAAACACAAAGGTATAAGCTAAGGGGTGTTGCTTCTGCAACACCCCTTGTTGTTATCTTCCCAGTGCATCGAGGATGTCTTCCTTCGGTCTGTAACCGACAATCCTCTCTGTCTCTTCTCCGTTTTCAAAAACTATCAGTGTCGGAATACTTGCTACTCCGTATTTGTAAGCAAGGTCGTTGCATTCATCAACATTAACCTTACCGACTATGATGTCCTCGTTCTCCGCAGCAATCTCCTCAACTATCGGGGCAACCATCTTGCACGGGCCGCACCAATCAGCATAAAAATCAACCAATGCCGTTGCGTTTTTGTTGAGAATCTCTTCTGCAAAATTCTGTGAATTCAATTTAACTGACATAATAAATCCTCCTTAATCCTTTGATTTATAGTAGAGCATACAGTGGCAATAGCCTTCAAAATCGGGGTCTGCAATCTGTGCCTTGAACTCGTCACACATACATTTGTATTCGGGACGTTTTTCAAGCCTGCAGGGACAATATCCGTCCTTTTCCTTAAGACCTTTCTTTATATGTTCTACAATTTCCTTGTTTTCATTCAGTCGTACAGCCATATTCTGCTCCTTTAATCCGTTGCGTCAGTCTTCAAAGAAAATCGGGTTAGTCCAGGCGCGTCTGCCCTCTTTGTCGATGATGCAGGCACGGATATATTTGTAATTTTCAGGATCAATATCTGTTTCAGCGTGTGAAATCTGTCCGCCCTTGTTATAATAAATCTCTGTCGGGTGGCAGTCGCTGTAGAAATAAATCTTCTCGCACGGCTCACAGTCAAGGTAAATGTTTCCGTCCTCAAAATAGAAATCATTGATTACCGGACCGCAGGAGGAATAGAACTTACCGTCCCTGACTGCTTCGAGAATGGACTTTACATCATTCTGAGCATTTACCATTACCCAGCCCTTGCAATGGTGATGCATCTGATGCCCGTCATCGGTTGCAACACCCCAGAGTCTGATACCCTGACCGAGAAGATCGTCCCAGTAAAGAGCATTTGTGTCCATATAATTCTCGTCTGCTCCGCCTGAATTCCAGATTTCCATTGCAACGTTGCCCTTAAGCTTGTCAAAATATCTCGGTGGAGTCGAGCTCCACTCAGGGTGGCAGTAGAATGTGAGGTTATTCTTTGAATGAATCTCGTCAAGGTACGGCTGATATTCAAACTGATCCTTCGCTGCTCCGTTCGGGAGTCTTTCATCCTGCTTGTATCCGTTTGTTTCATCATCGGGACCGAGGCACACGTGATGGAAGGTGCGGAAGCCCTTGATGCGTTCAAACGTATTGTCAACCTCCATACCGGGAATGATTGTTATTTCAACATCCGGTGCGTAGTTCTTGTAGTTATATATATTATGGTCGGTTATCGCCATAAAATCGTAGTTATTTGCCTTGTGAAGTCGGATAATTTCCTCAGGAGAGCCCTTACCGTCCGAACGTGTTGTATGGCAATGGAGAGCTCCTTTCAGCATTTTGTTTTCGCCTGTAAAAGCCTGTTGTCTGATAAGCATAAACATCTCCTCCTTACGGTAAAGTATAGCAAAGCGAAGCATTTTTTTCAATTGTTTTTTTGACATTCACTTGCCAATCAGCATTTTTTTGTGTATACTATTTCCAAATTAACAAAAAGGTAGGGTGTTTATTATGACACAGGTTATTGCTTTTATTATGGCTTTGATTTACACACTTCTTCCGTTTGTAAACTACGGCCCGAAGAATGACGATATTCTTCTTAATGTTTCAATCATTTCTGACACACATCTTGATGCTCGTTTCCCGGGCGGTAAGCTCAACCTCGAAAGAGGCTTGCGCGATATGAACCGATTCGACAACGATGCAGTTGTTGTTGTAGGTGACCTTACAAACTACGGCGACGAGGCTTCCGTCAAGTATTTCTACGACATTATGCAGGGCACCTGCAAGGCTGAGGATTGGGTTGTTGCAACAGGTAACCACGAAATCGGACACCCCGAGGAGTTCACAAACGAAGAGGCCAGACAGAACTTTATAAAGTACCACAACGAGTACACAGGTCAGGGTATTGAAAACGCTTATTACAGCATTGATGTTGACGGTTATACATTCGTTGTACTCTGCGACCAGAGTGAAGACAACTGGGACAGCTGCGACATCTACGATGATCAGCTCGAGTTCCTTGACAAGGAGCTTGCAAGAGCTACTGCAGAAGGCAAGCCCGCTTTTGTTGTTTGCCACGTTCCCGTTGAGGGTGTAAACGGTCAGGATGTTATCTATGAAGACGGCGGTCTTGACGAGTATTCCGATGCTGTAAGAACCATACTTGAAAAGTATGAGAACATCTTCTTCATCAGCGGTCACGTACATACAGGCATCAACGGTTACATTTCCGAGGAGCTTTTCGGTATTTCCTGCGTTGAAGAGCAGAACGGTGTAACTTATGTTAACCTTCCGACCTACGGTATTGTTAACCGCTACGGTATCCCCTGGAACGGTATGGGCTTCCAGATGGAGGTTTATGAGAATGAGGTTGTCTTCCGCGCAAGAAAGTTCAACACCTCAAGATGGTACGGCTTCTACGAGTTTGAGATTCCTCTTGTTTAAATTTTATAAAGATTTCAGGCTTACGGCTTGTTCCGTAAGCCTGTTTTTTTACTTGAGTTTATCTTGTTTTTGTTAATGCGGCGTGGTAATATACTGTTAAGAAAAGAGGGATGCACTCTATGGATATATTGAATCAGAAATTTGAAAAGCTCGGACTCAGACACGCTCGTGTATATCCGTCAGCCCGTCAGGTTGAGTGGATGAGACGCGAAAAAATGATATTTTTTCATTTCGGTGTGAACACCTTTACCAATATGGAATGGGGTGACGGAACGGAAAGTCCGTCAATATTCAATCCCGAAAAGCTTGACTGCAGACAGTGGATAAAAGCAATACACGACGCAGGCTTTACCACCGCGATACTGACGGCAAAGCATCACGACGGCTTCTGCCTCTGGCCGAGCAAATACACAGAACACAGCATAAAAAACTCACCGTATAAGGACAGTAATGGTGACATTGTGCGTGAATTTACCGATGCTTGTGCCGAGTTCGGCATAAAGGCCGGTATTTATCTTTCACCTTGGGACAGGCACGAAAAGACCTGGAACACACCTGACTACGACGACTTTTATGTCGGTCAGTTAACCGAACTGCTGACAAACTACGGCAAAATCTGGGAAGTGTGGTGGGACGGTTCACAGAGCAAAAATGTAAAATACGACTGGGCAAGATATACAGATACCATCCGTACCCTTCAGCCCGACGCGGTTATATTTGGCACCTTGGAAGCAGAGCCTTTTGTTGAGGCGCGTTGGGTAGGCAACGAAGAAGGCTTTGCAGGTGACCCGTGCTGGTCAACGATTGATTCCCAGACAATAATTAATGAAAATACCATCAAGCTTAACTGCGGCAAGCTTGACGGCAACCGATTTTTACCCGCAGAGGCTGATGTTTCCATCCGTCCCGGTTGGTTTTACCACGCAGACCAGGATGATAAGGTGCGTAATGCCTCAAATCTTCTGAAGCTCTGGTTTCTTTCCTGCGGACGAAACACAAGCTTACTGCTGAATCTTCCGCCCGACAGACGCGGTCTTGTGCACGAAAACGATGTAAAAAGCCTGTCAGAGTTCAACGAAATCCTCACCTGTGTTCTCAGCAATAATCTTGTCGGAGATGCAACCGTAACAGCAGACAGCACAAGAGACACTATCTGCACAGCAGAAAAACTTCTGACAGATGACATCAACGAGTTCTATGCTTCTGCCGATGGGGACAATACGCCTGAAATAACAGTTACACTTGCAGAAGAAAAGGAATTCAACGCCTTTATTCTGCAGGAGGTTATTGAGCTCGGTCACAGGGTTACAGGCTTTGAAATAAGCGCACTTGTTAACGGCGAATGGAAAGAAATCTATAACGGTGAGTGCATAGGCTACCGCAATGCACAGTATTTCGGCACAATTAAAACAGACAGGGTGAAAATTAAAATCACATCTTCACTCGACTCACCTGTTCTCCGTTTCTTCGGTCTTTATAGGTTTGACGAAAGGATGCTCCTTGATGAAGACTATGCACAGCGTGACGTAAACATACTTGACGGCAGCTCGGCAGTTGTAAAGCGTGAGGGCAATATCTTTGACCTGCACCTTGGCGGTATAATACCGTTCAATCTTATCACGCTAAACTCCCCTGCCGACAAAAAATTCGATGTATTTTTATTCAACGGTTTCGATTTTGAGCCGTGCACGGTCAAGGCTGAGCGTATAGGCGACCGCAGTGAAATTGCTTTTAATAAGCCTGTCAGCGGATGTTACAGAATTAAAATAGTATTTGATAATGACAACGGACTTGATGATATAAAGCCCGAAGTTTATATGAAATAGCAAAAACAAAGCACCGTGCAAGCACGGTGCTTTTAGTTTTCAGTTATTTAGTATTGTTGCACAAAAAATGAAGCTTACCAAGGAATTTGTAGAATGCCATAAAGTACGGATCGAGTGCATCCCAGTACGGCTCATCATAGAGTGTTGACCATTTGAACGGTACTCTGAAATGATGTGTCATTTCGCAGGTGCTGAGATCCCTTTGTCTTGTACCTTCACCGATAACCTTGATACCGTATGCAACAAGATCATCGTAAAGGTCATCCTGCGCCTTCATATAATGATACATAAATCTGAAGCGTGAAAATTCAGCTCTTTGGTTAGCGCATTTCCAATATCTCCACGAAAGCTCTGAGCGTCCGATTTCAGATCTCTGTTTTTCTGTTTCGGCTGCCTCCAGGGCTTTTGCCCACAGCTCATCACAACGCTTCACATCAGAATAGCTCATACCGTAAAGCGTATCTTTTGCAGACTGATATATTCCGAGATGTCTGTTTTTTGTAACAGCATGTTCTGTCATAATGTCGATAAACTCACGGATGTACTTTCCTCCCGGACCGTAGACAGCGTCAAGATAGCCGTTCATCTCTGCATCAAAATCCATATACGGATCTTTGAGAAGCTGTGAAAGAAGGTATGTTCTCATCTCAGCAAATTCAGCGTCACAATTTTCAATGTAGTAGTTACCCTCTTCGTAAACACCTTTGACATTGTTCTCGGCAAAAATCTGAACATTTCTCTGCATAACGCCGAAATTCGGGAAGATCATACAGGTTTCACTATAATTGTTTACATAGTCCCAGATATAAATTCTGTCGCAGATTTTACCCCACGCCTTAAGGTCTTTCATAAACTCGGCATTCACCTTGCAATCGGGATTATCAAGCGTATGGCCGAAGCAGCATTCGATTGAACACAGTCTTACAATAACATCGTCACGGGGAATAACCTTTGTCGGAGTTGCGCGTGTGTACTGATACGCAAATGTATCAAAAACAATATTGTCGTACTTGCCTGTTGCTTTTACTCTCTCGGCAATAGTGTTGACGAAGGTTATCATTGTGCCCGCGTGTGAGCCGTTTTCCTTGTCGATTGCGGCACAGCTTTTACATTCGCAATACTCCTGATTGTCGTGCTGAGTGAGTGAGAGAATCTGCATACTCTCTTCCGGATTGTGATTGCGCTCGAGAAGATCAAGCACTTCGCTATAAACCACATCAATTGTATCGGGGTTTGTAAGACAAAGCTGATTTCTGCTTCTGACACCCTTATGAAGAGCATAATATTCGGGATGCTCGTCAAAATAAATTTCCGGCTTGCAGTAATATGTTACAAGAGTGTGTGCGAATGAGCCGATGTAACCGACATTTCCGCCCTGCTCGGCAGTAAGCCAACGGTAAACGCCACCGCTCTGCGCGTTTGCAAGTGAAAACTCAGTATCACGCGAAGATGCTGTGTCGGTTTCCGTGTATTCAAAATATGTTTCATATTCTGTATCGATATCCGCAGGTACTGTGAGAGCCTTGTTTTCGGGGATGCTGATAACCTCGGTCTCGTACCATCTGCAGCCGCAGAAATCCTCAAGAAAAGCATAAACGCCGTAGATTGTACCGCGTGTGCCTACACCTGCAATAATCAACTGCTCTTCTGTTGAACGGATGATGTAGCTTCCGTTTTCGTCGGTTGAAAACTTAATATCAGCTCTGTTTGTGTCACCGACAACAATTTCTGCCGGTTGCTTTTGGGTTGCATCAGTTTTTGTCTGAATATCCTTGCCTGTAATTTTTTCAAGGTAATATTCAAGCTTCTGTGCGGCAAAAAGGTCAGTCTGAGATGCATTTTCGCCAACGATTATAACTGCATCACAAACAGGAAATGCCGCCTCGCGGTCTGCAGCGAACGCAGGGATACAAAGTGACAGCACAAAGCAAAGTGCCAACAGAATTGATACTGACTTTTTCATAAAATCACCTCATTTTATTATATAACAATGCCCAAGACAAAGAAATAAATATTATAAATCACCTTGTTCAAAAGGTCTTTTATACAGCCGAGAAACTCTTTTTCCTCGACACGGATGAGTCTGCCTGTGTCTTCCATTTCAAAGAATTCAACGTGTTCAAAAGTTTCACCGTCCGACCCGTTCGGAGTATGAAGCGCCATTGTCAGCTTGCCGTCGAAAGTTTCAAAAAGCATCGCGTGGCCGCCTTCCGCCTGCGTTTTTGTGCGTTTGTACAAAGCCTGAGGATGCTGAATCCAATTGCCGTCAACCTCACCGTTATCCGAGACGGCATAACCGACAGCGTAACCGCCCGAACGTGCGTGGTTTGACCAGAGCATCACGAGTCTTCCTTTTGATGTTTTGTAAAGAAACGGGCCGTCAGTAATGCCGCCGTTTGTCCAGATATGCTTATTCGCCCTGAATATCATTTTAGGCTCAGATACAAAATGTGTAAGGTCATCACTGAGCTTCGCAACCGCCATTTCACCGTAGTTGTCATAAGTGGATGTCCACTCGTTGACGTAAGCCATCCAGGGCTGACCGTTGTCATCAACATAAAGTGTACCGTCGATGCAGTCGATGTCTTTAGGAGTAATGTGACCATCAGAAATGAGTGTAAACGGTCCTGTAGGAGAATCTGATTTAAAAACTGCAGTACCGCGTTTTTCTGTCAGTCTTGAACGGTAGGTTGCAAAAAGGTAGAAGCTGCCGTTATAGTAATGACACTCGGGCGCCCAATAATCAGCATAGCCGTCAAAACCTTCGAACGGGGAAAAAATCTGAATATTTTCTGACCAGTTTTCGAGGTCCTCGCTGACAACACAACCGTAACCCTCACCCTGACTCAGGCAGGTACCGTACATATAATACTTGCCGTCATAAGCCAACACAAATGGGTCACGGATCCGCAAATCCTCGCGTTTGACAGGGTATGATTCCTCTGCCGATGAATGCAAAACGCAACCGCAGACCAGCATCACCACAATCAGAAGAAGCGAAATTACCTTTTTCATAAAATCAACTCCCGTATCATTTATATTTTTATTTTAGCACAATGCGTTCAGAAATTCAATATCGTTATACTTCGTATTATTGAACCCGGCTGTAAATAAATTTTAAAATGCACTTGATTTTTCCTTAAGAGTTGGTTATAATAGATAGGCTATCAGGTAGATACGGAGAGTTGTCCGAGCTGGCCGAAGGAGCACGATTGGAAATCGTGTAACAGCCATAAACTGTTCGAGGGTTCGAATCCCTTGCTCTCCGCCAAAAAATAAAAGGTAATTCCACAAGGAATTACCTTTTATTTTTTCGATAAAATCAGAAGGAAGGGATTCGAACAAGGAGGGAGCGAAGCGGAAGAAAACAGTCCGGTGGACTGTTTTCACCGACGGGGCAACGAGCGAAGCGAGGCGATAGCGCGGCAGCGCGGGACAAAATCCCTTGCTCTCCGCCATAAATTAACTGTATCCATTCGGGTGCAGTTTATTTTTTGCAAGGGATTCGAATCCCGTGGGGGTGAGTTGCTGAAGCAATGTTGCTTGCCACAAAAAAAGAGCCGCGTATTGCGACTCTTTTTGTTTTATTATCAGTTGTTTTTACATATTCTTCTCAATCTGCTTAACAATGTATTCTCTTAATGCAATCATTTTTTCCGTTCCGCGGGGATAGGTACTGAATCGGATTTTGCCGAAGCGTCTTGTGAGCTTTGAATGAATCTTATCCTTGCCGATAAGAGTTTCAAGAAGCTGTAATGCTCTCATCTCCTGCAACGCTTCAAAGAAAACCTCACCGCGTATGGACATAATTGCTCCGTTTTCGTAAGGATAAACAATGAACGAATCGCCTGAAGGGAATGCACAGTCAGCATCGGTTACCTCGTATGGGTTGATGTGGCGAAGCGATTTACTTGAATTATAGAAGTTAAAGCCCCACTGCAGGAAGCCCTTGATTTCGTGAAGGTAAAGCTGTGTGCCGATAATCCTTGTTGCGGAAAGAGGCATACTGAAAAATCTGTTGCTCATTTCTCCGCCCTGTCCGCAGCAATAGTATGTCCAACGGTTTTCGAAGCCTTTCTCAATAAACTCTTCTACACTGGAGGTAGAGGGAATCGGCTGTTTGATAAGTCCGTTTTCGTAAAAATCATACTCGGAAAGTGCGTCGATAATCGGGAAATCTTTCAGAATATCAGCGACAACATCCTTTGCCTTGCTGTATGACTCGACCTGGTCGTGACTCGGCTCGTCCGAAATGTGGAAATAAGTTACCTTTTCAATCTTCATTTCCTTTATAACAGCGATAAGCTCAGACAAAAACGCACGAAGGAATCGGGAATACTCCTCCCCTGCCGCTTCGGTTTCCCAACCGAAAACACGCTTGATCTCACCGTCAACCTCTGCCATAACCTTCGGTGCGGCAAATGCGCCCCACTGTGAGAAAAGGTGTGAGATTTCAAAATATTTTATTCCGCAATCAAGTGCAAGCTGAACCCAACGGCGGAATTTGTCAAAGTTGAAGGTGTAACTGTCACCGTCTTTTTTAACATCGACAAGCTGTACCGTCGTACGCTCACCGCCGATGTTTGTATCAAGCGGAGGAGTGAATACAGGAGTAAGAATCATATTGTTACCGCACTTTGTAAATGCTTCCATAAAGCTGCGGATAAGTGTCCAATGCTCCTCGGAGAAAACAGGCACCTTGTAATAATCTGCGATACAGTCCGTGTGGAACCATTCCGTATTGATAAGAGTCTGCTCGGGCAGAACTGCATCAAGCACGGTAAGAGTGAAGGTTTCTGAAGCAACTTCGCCTTCCTCATCACTCAGGATTTTAACGGTAATGCTGTAGTCTCCTGCCTTGATGTCTGTCGGAACATCTGTTGTTACCCACAGGGAGAACCATCTGTACGGCTTGATAAAATGTGTGTCACCCACAGGGAAGAGTACGTCAGGGAACAAGCCTGCTGTTGCACGCTCGCAGTATTCCGTCTTATCGGGATAGCACGGAAGCTCTGACGGAACATTGCCGACCGCTCTGACACATACTGCATCACCAAGCTCACTTTCAACCGTGATTTTTGACATAAATCTTTCTTCGGATTTATATGCAAGCTGATAAGAATATCGTTCGCCCTTGAGCACCTTTGCTCTCTTTACAGGTGTAAATTCGCAGTTACCGTCAAGAAAAATTCTGTTTAGATTTGAAACCTGTTTAACCTGAAAATCCATTTTGTCCGCCTCCGCTGTGTTTTTGTTTATTCTAACACACGAACAGCAGAGTTTTCAACCTATTTACGCTTATTGACGGCAATTATTCCTCCGATTGCTGAAAACACAACCTGAACTGCGAGAAGAATCCAACCAAACAAGCCTACACCGCTTTTGGATACAAGAATCGACACAAGAATCGTTACAAGATAGGCGGGTAAAACACTCAGCGCACCGACGGCAATACCGTTTTTACGCACGGGGCGTACTGCAACAAAGCCGCAGACGAGAGCAGATACCGCGCCGATGGCAAGTAAAATGTATTGATACATTCCGCTATTTGAATCGGTCTTCCACAAAGCAAACGCAGCAACAGCCGACATCACAAAAAACAGTACAACACCCGTCAATGCACCCACAAGCGCTTTTATAATCACATTTCTTATATCGTTCATCTGCGGTTTTATCTGTCTTTTTTCAGACATAAAAAATCCCTCCTCATTCAATCTTATGAGGAGGGGTTTTATACTATTACTGATTGCGTTTTATTTTTGCGGTAGTGGTTTTTTCAAACTCTTTTTCCATAATCTCGATTGACTTGATTGCCTTGTAGCTGACAACCTGGTCATTCACTCTGTGTACCGCCTGAGTAACAAAATCGCTTATCTCTTTTTCTGTAAGAATACGGTTACCGTTTTGCTGAGAAAGAGCCTGGACGTCGGGGAAAATTCTGGCTTTTACAACCACATTGTCCTTTTCATCCTTCGACTCAACCACCATACATTCCTTAACCGCAGTCTCTTTCATAAGAAGTGACTCAAGCTCTTCGGGATAAACGTTCTTGCCGTTATTTGTGACGATTACATTCTTACTGCGTCCGCAGATGTAATAAAAGCCGTCCTTATCCGCACGCGCAAGGTCACCTGTATGGAACCAGCCGTCATAATCGAACACGGCATTTGTTGCCTCTTGGTTTTTATAGTAGCCAAGCATAACCATCGGTCCCTTTATGCAGAGCTCACCGATACCGTTTTCGTCACAGTTAACAAGCTTTGCCTCAACTGACGGAATCGGTCTGCCGATTGATGCCGCCTTACTGTCCTTGTCGGAGTTGCAGATGACAATCGGCGAGCATTCGGTAAGTCCGTAGCCCTGGAAGGTCTGTATGCCGTACTTGTTCATATCCTCGATAATCTGCGGGTCAATTGCTGCCGCACCCGAAATAATCAGACGTATGCTTCCGCCGAAGGCTTCCTTGATTTTAGCAAAGAAAACATCACTTGTATCAATACCGATCTTCTTGGTTACTTTTGCAATTTTACTTGCGACCGCTATCTTGAGCTTAGCACCCTTATCTTTTTCAAGCGCCTTCTGAATTCTTGCATAGAAAAGCTCGATGACTCTCGGAACAACGATGATGATATGCGGCTTGTATTCCTGCAGATTCTTTGTTATATAACGCAGTCCTTCGCAGAAGCAGATCGATACTCCGCCGTAAATACAGCAAAGGAAGGTTACCGTACACTCGTAGGTGTGGTGGATGGGCAAAAGAGAAAAAATGCGTTCGCCCTTATTGATTTTAACAACACCCATAATGGACATAATATCCGAGCAGATATTGCGTGCGCTGAGCATTACTGCCTTTGACATACCTGTTGTACCTGATGTAAAAAGAAGTACCGCAAGCTTATCTGCATCGGGTGTGATATTTATATATGACTCGTCTCCGTCATCAATACGCCTCTTGCCGTCTTCAACAAGTCGGTCAAGTGACAGGATGTCACCGTTATCCTCTGCGTCATCCATTGAAATGAAAATCATTCCCTCGGGAAGCTCATCACGGTGCTCGAGAATTTTTTTGCCGAACTTTTTGTCAAAGATTATAGCCTTTGCTTCGGAAACCTCAAGAATGCTCCTGATATCTGCAAACGGAAGTTCCTTATCGGTCGGAACAACAACACCTGCACCGCAAGTAACTGCCATATAGCTCATACACCATTTATAGCTGTTTGCACCTGCAACTGCAATGCGTGTATCCTTAAGACCGAGAGAAAGAAGTGCCGTGCCGAGAGAAAAAACATCCTCGTGAAATTTATCGTAGCTTATGTCGACAATCTGACCGACGGCATTCTTTACCTTGAACGCAGGACTGTTACCGTAAAGCGCCATACTCTGCGTTAACAACTCTCTGAAAGTATTAAATTCTCTGACTTTGTATAACGGACGAGTCATTGTTTTTACCTCTTATTATCCGAGAAGTTTTTCGACAGCGGCAAGCTTTACGCATACTGCGAGAAGCTCAACTGCCTTTTTAAGCTCTTCGACATCGGGGAAGGACGGAGCAATACGGATATTGCTGTCGTCCGGGTCGATACCGTAGGGATAGGTTGCACCGACTGTTGTGAGCGTGAGACCTGCATCCTTGCAAAGCTCACCGACTCTCTTTGCACAGCCGTTCATTACATAAAGGCTGACAAAGTATCCGCCGTTAGGATTTTTCCAACGAGCGATGCCCGTTCCGTCAAATTCTCTGTGGAAGCCCTCTGTTACTGCATCAAACTTAGGCTTGAGAATTGCCGCGTGCTTTTTCATATGAGCCTTGATACCGTCAAGGTTCTTGAAATATCTTGCGTGGCGAAGCTGATTCATCTTATCGTGTGAAATAACCTGAATTGTAAGTCTGCTGCTGATAGACTTGATATTTGCATCTGAAGCAGCAAGAGCAGAAACGCCTGCACCTGCAAAGCTGATTTTTGATGTTGAGCAAACCTCAATGAACATATCCTCGCTGCCGTATTCCTTTGCAACCTCAAAAATATTGAGAAGCACATCGGGGGTATCGTTGATATCGTGAACAAGGTATGCGTTATCCCAGATGATTCTGAAATCCTTTGCAGCGGGCTTAAGAGCAGCAAAGCGTCTTACAACCTCGTCGGAGTATGTGATTCCGTCGGGGTTTGAATACTTTGGTACACAGAAAGCACCCTTTACCGTGCTGTCCTTGACAAGCTCTTCAATAGTGTCCATATCGGGGCCGTCTTCGTTCATTTTAACGGGAATCATCTCAATACCGAAATGCTCAAGAATTGAGAAGTGTCTGTCATAACCCGGTGCAGGGCAAAGGAATCTGATCTTACCCTGTTTTACCCACGGCTCGTCGCCGCAGCCGAACATCATACACTGTGCGATGTAGTCATACATAATTGTAAGACTTGCCGTACCGAAGATAATAGTATTCTGCACGGGCACATCCATAAGTTCCGCAAAAAGCTTTCTTGCCTCTTCAATACCGAGAAGAAGTCCGTAGTTTCTGGTATCAGTACCGTCAACGGACTTGACATCGCTTGTTGAATTGAAAACATCAAGCACCTCGTTTGAAAGGTCAAGCTGAGCCTTATTCGGCTTACCTCTTGACATATCAAGCTTGAGTCCGAGAGACTTGAAGTCCTCGTACTTTTTTTCAAGATCTGCCTTGAGTGAAAATAACTCTTCTTTTGATAAATTCTTAAATTCTGCCATATATATCTCCAAATTTAAGGGGCACATTGTGTGCCCCTTTTATAGTTTATCAGTTAATTAAAATTATGCCTCAACAGCATCTTTTTTGTCCATATGCTTTGCAATGAATTCCTTAATTTTGTTTTCATACTCTTCCTTGGCATTGTAATAGCTGAATGCGTGAACAGTATTCGGAACCCAGAGGCAATCTTTTTCTACCTTACAGGCTTCATAAAGCTTCTTACCGTGCTCGAACGGAACAAAAGCATCATCCATACCGTGAACAAAGAGAATCGGATTCTTTGCCTTGTACATATTCTTGAGAGGATCGCTCTCCTCAAAGAAGTAGCCCGCCTTAAGCTTTGCAAACACGCTGCCTACATGAACGATGGGCTCAAAACGGAATCCGATCATTCCCTTGAGAGTGTTGTTCATAATTTCAACTGCGGATGTAAAGCCACAGTCCTCGATAATAATTTTAACCTGGTCGGGCGGTGACATCTCGTTACAGTTCATAACCGTTGCAGCACCCATAGAAATGCCGTGAAGGATAATTTCAATATCCTCACCGAAGCGGTTTATAAGATAGTCTACCCAAAGAAGGATGTTTTTTGCATCGGGAGCACCGAAGCCGATATAATCACCTTCACTTCTGCCGTGACCTGTAAGGTCGGGAAGAAGGTAGTTATAACCAAGGTCATTATGATAAAACGGTGCAAAATGGCTGAACTCGTCGGGTCCGTTGCACTTGTAGCCGTGAACACAGATTACAAATCTCTTCGTCGGCTTCTTTGCCGGAAGGAACCACGCTCTCATATTGTCACCGCTAACGCTTGTGAGTGAAAGATCTTCGGGATCACAATTGTAGAAATTACGGTTATTTCTCTGTCTGACCTCTGCACGCTTTATGTAAACCTCGCGTGTTTCGGGATCTTTTTCTGCAAGAGGATCAGGACGCTTTATGGCGTAATTACAAGCAAGATTGCCTGCAACTGCAGTAACGGCAGCGACACCGAGGGCAACCGCTGCGGCTGTACCTTTCTTCTTCATAATATCATCTCACTTAAATTATTTTTTCTCACCAAGGAGCTTTGCAAGTTCATCCATAAAAGTATTGATATCCTTGAACTGGCGGTAAACAGATGCAAAACGGACATAAGCTACCTCGTCTGTATCCTTGAGCTTATCCATTGCAAGCTCACCGATACGTGTTGCAGTAACCTCTCTGTCAAGTGAGTTCTGGAGTGTCAGCTCGATTTCATCAACAATCTTTTCGATTGTATCAATCGAAACAGGACGCTTTTCACACGCTCTGAGAAGACCGTTGAACAGCTTTGCACGGTCAAAAGATTCTCTCGACTTATCCTTTTTCACAACGATAATCGGCACACTTTCGATAACCTCATAGGTTGTGAATCTTTTTGCACAGCTTGTGCACTCACGACGACGGCGGATACGTTCACCTTCATCTGTAGGACGCGAGTCGATAACCTTGCTTTCGGAAAATCCGCAGAACGGACACTTCATAGTAAGTCACTTCCTTACACTTATTGCATTATTAGATGTATTATAACATACATCTATACACGATTTCAACATTTTATTACAGATTTTCTAAATATGCCTTTGCGGCTGCCAATTCCTCTGTTTTGCCGAAGTTTTTACGGTAAAGCTCTATTATTGCGCTGTCGTTATACCCTGCATTATTGAGGGCCTCAAACAGCTTAACAAAATCATATTCTCCCTCTCCCGGAGCAAGACACTTTTCCTGACCGAGGCAGTCGCTTATATGCACCTGCATAATCCTGTCGCCAAGCAGTTTTATAAAATCAAATTCGCTCACTTCACATCTGCGGCACTGCTTGATATCGAGCACCATACGGAAGTCTTCACCCACAAGCCCGGCAACAGCCTTCATAAACGCGGGATTACCGCAATGATGGTTGTGAACATTTTCCTGCGCGATATATACCCCCGCTTCACGGGCGGCATTACTGAGAAGAATAAAGCTTTCGGCATACTCTTCGGGCGTTGTTGCAACTGAAACAAACTTGCCGTGAAGAACAACAATCTTTGCACCAAGTACATTTGCCGTTTCAAAATAATTTTTGTAAAACTCAATTCCGTCCGATGTTCTGCGCTTATAGTCACTGAACAGAAGATACGTCTCGTATGCCGATGTGAACGGATGAATTGAGCGTACATCCGTGCCGTAAAAATCCTTTATGGCATTAAGCTCGTCAAGGAACGGTTTTTTGAGCTCTGACGGAGAGTTGAAGAAAATCTCTGCCGTCCTTGCTCCAAGCTCACACACCGTACGCAGTGCATCTTCGGTCTGCATCGGATAAAGGCAGGATGAGGAAATACCAATCTGCATAATAATCACCATAGCTATAATATCATTTTTCTGCTATGTAGTAAAGAGACTGAAAGGGGCATAAATATTATTAAATTGTTAATTTTTTCAAAAGGGGTTGATTTTTTCCTGAAAGGGGGCTAAAATAGATTTAGCACTCCGAAGCAGAGAGTGCCAAAACTAATTTATAATATATTTTTATAGGAGGCAATCACTATGAACATCAGACCACTTGCAGACCGTGTTGTGGTTAAAATGACAGAGCTTGAAGAAACAACCCAGAGTGGTATCATCCTTGCAGCTGCTGCAAAGGAAAAGCCCCAGGTTGCAGAGGTTCTCGCTGTAGGCCCCGGCGGCATTGTTGACGGTAAGGAAGTTGAAATGTACGTTAAGGTCGGCGACAAGGTTATCACAAGCAAGTACGCAGGCACAGAGGTTAAACTCAACAAAGAAGAGTACATCATCGTTCGTCAGAACGATATTCTTGCTATTGTAGAATAAGAGAGGAGAATAACGATGGCAAAGCAGATTATTTACGGTGAGGAAGCTCGTAAGGCGTTACAGAACGGTATCGACAAGCTCGCCAACACAGTTAAAATCACACTCGGACCCAAGGGCAGAAACGTAGTTCTTGACAAGAAATACGGTGCTCCCCTTATCACAAACGACGGCGTTACAATCGCTAAGGATGTTGAGCTTGAGGATCCGTTTGAGAATATGGGCGCACAGCTCGTAAAGGAAGTTGCAACAAAGACAAATGATGTTGCAGGTGACGGTACAACAACAGCTACACTTCTTGCACAGGCTCTTGTACGCGAGGGTATGAAGAATGTTGCAGCAGGTGCAAACCCGATGGTAGTAAAGAAGGGTATCAAGCTTGCTGTTGACGCTACAGTTGAGACTGTTAAGGCTAACTCAAAGCCTGTTACATCTTCAAACGATATCGCTCGTGTTGCTACAATCTCTGCTGCTGATGAGGAAATCGGCGCAATCATTGCAGAGGCTATGGAAAAGGTAAGCGCAGACGGTGTTATCACAGTTGAGGAATCACAGACTGCTGTTACAGATTCAGATATCGTTGAAGGTATGCAGTTTGACCGCGGTTACATCTCACCGTATATGGTTACAGATACAGATAAGATGGAAGCTGTTATTGATGACGCTCTCATCCTTATCACAGATAAGAAAATTTCTAATATTCAGGAAATCCTTCCCCTTCTTGAGCAGGTTCTCAAGGGCGGAAAGAAGCTTGTAATTGTTGCTGAGGATGTTGAAGGCGAGGCTCTTTCAACAATTCTTGTCAACAAGCTCCGCGGCACATTCACTTGCGTTGCAGTCAAGGCTCCCGGCTTTGGTGACAGACGTAAGGATATGCTTCGTGACATCGCTATTCTTACAGGCGGTGAGGTCGTTGCTTCCGAGCTTGGTCTTGAGCTCAGCGAGACATCGCTCGATATGCTCGGTCAGGCACGTCAGGTTAAGATTTCTAAGGAGAACACAATCATCGTAGGCGGTGCAGGTGACAAGACTGAAATTGCAAACAGAGTTTCACAGATCAGAACTCAGATTGAAACAACAACATCTGACTTCGACCGTGAGAAGCTTCAGGAAAGACTTGCAAAGCTTGCAGGCGGTGTTGCAGTTATCCGCGTAGGTGCTGCTACAGAGACAGAGCTTAAGGAAAAGAAGCTCCGTATTGAAGACGCTCTTGCTGCAACAAAGGCTGCTGTTGAAGAAGGTACTGTTGCAGGCGGCGGTGTTGCACTTCTTAACGCTATCCCCGCAGTCGAGGCTCTTCTTGACAGCACAGAGGATGCTGACGAGAAGACAGGTATAAAAATTGTTCTTAAGGCACTCGAGGAGCCCGCACGTCAGATTGCTGCCAACGCAGGTCTTGAGGGTTCAGTTATCGTAAACACAATCACAACAAACGAGAACACAGGCTGCGGCTACAACTTCGCAACAGGCGAATTTGTTGATATGTTCGAAGCAGGTATCCTTGACCCGACTAAGGTTACACGTTCTGCTCTTCAGAACGCAGCAAGTGTTGCATCAATGGTTCTTACAACAGAATCACTCGTTGCTGACAAGCCCGACCCCGCAGCAGACGCTGCAGCTGCAGCTGCAATGGCAGGTCAGGCAGGCGGAATGTATTAATAAGCTTCTGCTCTACAAAAACAAAACCGTATTCTTGCAGGCTTGCTTTTTTTCGCAAGCCTGCTTTTATTTTTAATTATTTTACAAATTTTGCCGTATCTCTGTTTACTTTTCGTCAAAAAGTTGATACAATAATTTCATCATTGTTCTGAGGTGATTTTTATGAGTAAAAAATTAGGCGTCGCAATCATCGGTTGCGGTAACATTTCAGGATCACACATCCCGAATTATCTTAAGCTTGATAATGTCGAAGTAAGATATTTCTGTGACATTATCCCCGAAAGAGCAGACAGAGCTGTTGAAAAATACGGATGCGGTACTGCGGTATATAACTACAAGGAGCTTCTCGGCAAGGACGATATCGACATCGTTTCCGTTTGCACACACAACGACTTCCACGCTCCGATTTCCATCGACTTTATGCGTGACGGCAAGGATGTTCTTTGTGAAAAACCTGCTGCAAGAACTCTTGAAGAGGCTATTGAGATGCAGAAGGTTGCTCACGAAACAGGCAGAATGCTTCAGATCGGTGTTGTTAACCGTTTCTGTGACAACGTCAATCACGTAAAGAATCTTATCGCATCAGGCGAGCTCGGTGAGGTTTATCAGGTTTATGTAAGCTTCCGTGCTCACCGTTCAATCCCCGGTCTCGGCGGTGACTTCACACAGAAGGCTAAGTCCGGCGGCGGAGTTCTTATCGACTGGGGTGTTCACTACCTTGACCTTACACTCTACTGTCTCGGTGACCCGACTCCCCTCACCTGCTCAGGTGAAGCTTACTGCAAGCTCGGTAAGGATATGAAGAATTACACTTACACAGGTATGTGGGCAGAAGATTCTTCAAATATGGAAAACGGCACTTATGATGTTGACGATTTCGTAACAGGCTTTATCCGTACAACAGGCGCTAATATCACATTCAACGGTGCATGGGCACAGAACATCGGTGAAAGTGAGACATTTGTTGACTTTATCGGTACAAAAGCGGGCGTGCGTCTTTACTACGGCGGTAAGTTCACAATGTATTCAACAATGAACGGTATGCTCACAGAAATCAAAACAGATTTCAAGACAACAGGCTTCGACTACGGCGCAGAAATCAAGGCTTTTGTTGATTCAGTTGCAACAAGAGAACCCAACCAGGCACACATCGACAAGGCTGTTATTACATCAAAGCTTATTGATGCAATTTACAGATCATCTGATGAGCAGAAAGAAATCACTTTATAATCGGAGGACGTAAAAATGGAAACCAGAATTTTTGAAAACGCTGAAGAAATCGCAGTTGCTGCTGCGGAGCTTTACAAGGAGCTTATCAACTCTAAGCCTGATGCAGTTCTCGGACTTGCTACAGGTGCAACTCCCGTTCCTACATATCAGAACCTTATCAAGATGTATGAAAACGGTGAAATCAGCTTCAAGGATATCACCACCTTTAATCTTGACGAATACTGCGATCTTGACAAGTTTGACAAGAACAGCTACTACACATTTATGCACGAAAACCTTTTCTCAAAGGTTGATATCAACGAGGATAATGTAAACTTCCTTGATGGTAATGCTCCCGACTGTGACGCTGAAAGCAAGCGTTACGCTGAAGCTATCAAGGCTGCAGGCGGCATTGACCTTCAGCTCCTCGGTATCGGCACAAACGGTCACATTGCATTCAACGAGCCTGCTGACGAATTCACAGACGAGGCTTTCAAGGTTACTCTTACACAGAGCACAATTGACTCCAATCAGAAGTACTTCGGCGACACTCCGATGCCGAGATACGCTATGACAATGGGTATCGGCTCAATTATGCGTTCAAAGAAGATTCTTCTTATCGCAACAGGCGAAGCAAAGGCTGAGGCTGTCAAGGCTTTGCACTCAGGTGAAATCACACCGAGAATCCCCTGCTCAATCCTTAATCAGCACGACGATGTTATCATTATGCTCGACAAGGCTGCAGCAAAGCTTCTTTAATATCAATTATTTCCCACAAAATTCAAACCGCCTTATCCGACAGATAAGGCGGTTTTGTTTTTAAAGCATCACTTTTCTTAAAAAAAGCCTTTTACAATTTACCATTTTCGTTACACAATTGTTGCCTTTTAATCAATTGTGTGCTATAATTTTTCTAATCTTATTAAATGGAGAGGTATAAAATATGAAACCTATGAAGGCTAATGTTGCGGGCAGAAAATGCCCCGAACTCCCCGATTACAAAACAGCAAAAGAAATTGTCCTTAATGCGGCTAAAGCAGGCGGCGATAAGTTGCAGTATAAATACTACAACTTTGCAGGCGAGGTTGAGGACAAGACATTCAACCAAGTTAACTATGAATTCCGCGGTATCGGTGAATATCTTTACAAAAGAGGTCTCGGCGGTAAGAAGGTTGCTATCCTGAGTGAAAACAGCTATTACTGGATTGCTTGTTACTTTGCAATCATCACAGGTAATATGATTGTTATCCCGATGGATCCGAAGCTTCCCGATGAAGACCTTACGGATGTTATCGTCAGAAGTGACTGCGACGCTATCATTTATTCGAAAGATTTTGTTTCTGCAATTGATATGATGAAGAACACTGAGGGTGTTGTTCTTACAGATTACATCAAAATCGAAGAGTATTACGATATTATCGAAGAAGGCCACGCATATGCAAAAGAAACAGGCAAGTCCTACACCGATGAGCCTGTAAACGAGGATGACGTTGCTTTCATCGTTTATACATCAGGTACAACAGGCAAGAGCAAGGGCGTTATGCTCACACAGGGCAGTGTTGCTGCTGATGCAATCGCAGGTGTTAAATCTGCACCCAGCGGTCACGCAATCGGCTTCCTTCCCCTTCACCACACATATTCATGGGTAAGTGCATTGTTCACAGGATGTCTTCTTTCCGAGTGGGGCTTCGTTTGCCGAAGCATCAAGGACATTCAGAAGGACCTTGCAGAATATCATCCCCACAACTTTGCAGGTGTTCCCCTTGCAGTTGAAACAATTTACAAAAAAATCTGGTTCACAGCAAAGAAGACCGGCAGAGACGAGGTTCTTAAGAAGGGACTTAAAATCAGCAACTTCCTTATGAAGCTCGGTATTGACAAGAGAAGAAAAATCTTCAGCACAATCATCGATAATCTCGGTGGTGAGCTTGCTCTCATCATCTGCGGCGGTGCTTATCTTGACGAGAAGTACGAGCGCGGTATGTATGAAATGGGTATCCACATCGTAAACGGCTACGGTATTACAGAGTGTTCACCCGCTATCACGGCAAACAACCCCGACCACTTCAAGTTCGGCAGCGTAGGTACTCCTCTTGAGTGTAACGAAATCAAGATTCACGATCCCGATGAAGACGGCGTTGGTGAAATCTATGTACGCGGTAAGAACGTTATGAAGGGTTACTACAAGGATCCCGAAGCAACTGCAGAGGCATTTGACGGCGAGTGGTTCAAGACAGGTGACTACGGTTACATTGATGAAGACGGTTTCCTCTTCTTCCGCGGAAGAAAGAAGAATCTTATCGTTCTCAGCAACGGCAAAAACGTTTCTCCCGAAGAGATTGAAGATAAGCTTTCAACAATCGAGTATGTTAAGGAAGTTGTTGTTTACGACGAGGACGGCTTTATCACAGCTGAGTTCTTCCTTGATACAATCGAAGTTCCCGACGCAAAAGAAAGAATCAAGGGCGATGTTAACGAGATTAACAAGAAGCTTCCCGGCTACAAGCAGGTTACAAAGGTTAAGACCCGTGACACTGAATTCCCGAAGACCACAACTCTTAAGATTCTGCGTAACAAAAAATAATTTAAAGTCAAATCACCCGAAGATTTCTCTTCGGGTGATTTTTTGTTACATAAAGGTATCCATCAGGTTGTTGGCTGTTTTTATGGCTTTGTTTGCCATTTTTTTGTAATTAATTTTCTTTGAGCCCTTCATCGAACCACCGATAAGAGCCGTTGCACCACCGACAAGCATTCCGACACCGACGCCTTTCATAATTGATGACGTTGTGTTTTTCATAAAAATCACCCCTTGATTATATTGTTTGTAAGTGTGGGTACAATATTCTTAGTTGCTTTTTTCCAAAGGAATTGATATAATTTAGTTTTGGAGATGATAATTTTGGAAAAACAGAAAAAAATTGCTTTGATTAACGATATGTCCTGTATAGGAAGGTGTTCACTTACTGCTGCCCTTCCTATTATATCCGCCTGCGGGTTTCACTGCGTGCCTCTTCCGACAGGAATTTTTTCCGCACAGTCTGAATTTGATAATTTTGTCTGCGCTGACCTTACGGATAAAATACAGAGCTTTGCTGACCATTGGAAAAACATCGGCATCCGTTTTGATGCAATTTATACGGGATATCTCGCCACAAAAGAACAGGCTGAAACCGTCAAGCGTTTTTTGATTGATTTCAAAAAGAGTGACACCTTCAGTATCGTTGACCCCGTTATGGGCGACAACGGTGAGTTTTACAGCGGTATTGATGAAAGCTTTGTTGAAGAGATGCGTTTTCTTTGCGCAATGGCAGATATCATCACTCCGAATGTGACAGAAGCACAGATGATTGCGGGAGTTGAATGCACTGCCGCACCGTACACAACGGCACAAATCACAGACCTGCTTATCAAGCTGCGCGGACTCGGTACACCGCGAATCGTTATCACGGGTATCGAGAGCGAGGACGGACAGATCGGCTGCGCTGTTTATGACAGCTTTACACGCAAGGCAAATATGTTTTTCACACCCAAAGCCGAAGGACGCTTCCCCGGTGCAGGTGATGTTTTTGCCGCCGCACTTGTTTCTGCCGTTATGAAGGGAAAGGAATTTACCGATGCTGTTCAGCTTGCGATGACATTTGCATGCGATTGCGTTGAAAAGACTGCTCCTTCTGACGAGCCGAGAGGCTTCGGTCTTCAGTTTGAGCCACAGATACATAAACTGATAATGGCGGTGAAATAATGGCAACTCTTAACATTGTTCTTGTCGAGCCTGAAATCCCGCAGAATACAGGCAACATCGCGCGCACCTGTGCCGCAACGGGCACGAGACTGCACATCGTTGAGCCGATGGGATTTAAAATTGACGACAGAAAATTAAAAAGAGCAGGTCTTGACTACTGGCACCTGCTTGATATTACATATTATAAAAATCTTGACGAATTTTTTGAGAAAAACCAAAACGGTGAATTCCGATTTTTTACCACAAAGGCACAGAATAAGCACACAGATGTGGAATATCACGATGATGTTTTTCTTTTCTTTGGCAAAGAAACAAAGGGATTGCCCGAGCAGCTGCTCTTTGACAATCCCAAAAAATGTGTGCGTATTCCGATGATAAACGATTCCTCCGCACGAAGCCTGAACCTTTCAAACTCAGTGGCTATTGCGGTATACGAGGTGCTTCGTCAGTGGGACTACCCCGACCTGCTGTGTGCAGGTAAGCTGACGCAGTTCAACTGGGAGGACGCAGAGTAATTTATTTTGTAGTGCTGCCGAAGCCGCCGTTACGGATATCGGTTACATCGTCATCATAAGTTATGCCGTACTCAACAAAAATGCCCTGTGCAAAACCCTGACCCGCTTTGACTTCAACGACCTTACCCTCGTTGGAGTCATTTGTTATTTTTATAAAGATATGTCCCTCGTTGTCAGAGTAAAAATAATCGCTGTCAATAATACCGACTGTATTATTAAGCTGAAGACGGAACTTGAAGCCGAGACCGCTTCTCGGATACACCTTAAGCACCCAGCCGTCGTCTATACGACAGCGTATGCCTGTCGGAATCTTGAGGGTTTTGCCCGGCTCAAGAGTGAAGTCCACGGGACTGAAAATATCATAACCTGCCGAGCCTGATGTTGCACGTCGCGGAAGACTGATTGATTCATAGATTTCTTTTATCTCTTCAGGTGTTCCACCGAAATCATCTGCCCAAGCAGACAGGAAGTTTTCAAGGCTCACCTTACTGAATTCTGCTACCCTTTTCATAAGCTTTCTCCATTCTTAAATATATTAGAATTTTATCATATAGAAACTTAAAAGTAAATATGTTGCTTCGAAAGCTGATACTGAAAAATTTACGGGGCACATCCTTCTGAGGAATGTGTCCCGTTGTTTTTATACTACAATATTCAATATTGTAAATCCAAGGCACATCTGTGCGAAGAAATATGTCCAGACATTCAGCTTGCGCATTGCATAGCTTGTTGAATACCTGTCTGTAAATCTGAGCAAGGCAAGTGTAAAATCCGAAACATCGAACATACATACGCCTACAATAAGTATAATGCCTGTCAGAACAGCATTTTCTGTGGGTGCCTCCGTTAAGAAACGCACACTCAGAGAAACTGCTTTTACAAACATAAGCATAATTACATTCATATAAATTGTGCACGGAATAAATGCCTTGCCGTAATTTGCACGTAACACATGCAATCTGCACTGTCCGAAGCATACACCGCCAACCATAAGAAGAGCTTCTGCACATTCAAGGAACGGTGCATCCGGGAAGTATAAATTCTGAGCCTTAAAAAATGCAATTATGTAACAAATGTGTCCGAGTAGAAACGAGAAAAGTCCGATAATAAAATGCTTTTCGTTTGTATCGGAATGAAGAATATAATCTCCTATCCACGAAAAGACAAGGCCGCCAAGAATTAAAAATGCATAGCTTGAAAAGTTGCCTGCCGCAAACATTGCAAGCAGTGCCGTGAGAACAAAAACAGTTGAGCAGGACATTTTCATAGCCAATGATTTTTTACTCGGTTTCGGTATTTCCACCTTAAGAAAAACAGTACTTAAAGCCATTTGCAAAACAAACAGAAAAGCAAAACCTATAGCATATGGTATCGGCATACAAAAACTCCTTTACAATTATTCTTCGTTATCGTCATTGTCGTCTCCATCAACAACAAACTTACCTTTATGCGGAGCATCTATAATATGATGTGCCTGTTCAAATGCAAACGCACCAATCTTCTGTACAGGTGCAAACGGCGGGAAGAATACATCAACATCCTTCTTGAGGTATTCTGCAAGTGCCGTTATGGGTTGTTTACTTGACGGATAGAAGGTTACCTCATCGTCTTCAAAAACAAACCTTATAATACGCTGACACACTGCCTGAAGCGGTCTTACATGAAGAGTGAGCTCGTTTTCATCCGTCCATGCTGCTGTTGCATTTGCGGTAAAGGGCATACCTGCAAGAGTCATCGGAGTCTTGCGTGCCTTACCGTCCATACCGCAGACAATAGAATTATGCTCATCACCCTCATCCCATGTCATTGTACAGGTATCCTCATTGAATTCAAATACAACATTGGTGATACCGCCTGCCCTGTCGCCCGACATATATACAATCGGAATCGGAAGCATACTGACAGGAAAGCCTGCGGCGGAGAGAACAAGGTTCTTCTGGAACTTAATCATTCTGCCTTCTATCTGCTCCTCAAGCTCACTTCTCTGCATACACGGCAGATCATCGTCAAGGGCAGCGAGTGACGGCTTTTCTTCCGGTGTCTGTTCGGAGTCGTTTTCGATAAGGCATTTCGGGAAGTGGCGCCAGATGCAGTCGCGTGTTTTCTGTTCGTCAATCTCACCTGCCGTGAGAATTAAGCAGGCATCATAATCCTTAGCAACAATTCCGAACTGTGAAAACATTCCGTCTGCACGGTAACCATTTGTTCCTGCGCATCGCCAGAAGCAATAGCCGTAGCCTGACTGTGAATCGGGTGTCTTATTAAAAGCAGAATTGTCCGCCTGCACCTTCTGTGACTTATGTACCCAATCTGCAGGAATTATCTGCTTACCGTTGAACATACCCTTCTGCTGATAGCAGAGTGTAAACTTTGCAACATCCTCGGTCTTGAGGAAAAGCCCCCATCCGCCTGCCTCGATACCGTCGATGTCACTCTCCCAGAACGGAATATCGATACCGAGAGGTTCAAACAAACGCGGAGTAAGATATTCGATAACGCTCATACCCGTAATGCGTGTAAGCATTGCGCAGAGCATATACTGATTCTCGCTGATATATTCCCAGTGTCCGTCACCGGGTGTGAATGACCACGGAGCATCAAAAAAATCTTTGATCCACTGATTTTTACCTTTGTCGGTAAAAACGCTTACACCCTTGCCCGACTGCATTGAAAGCAGATGATGAACCGAGAGCTTTTCAAGATTTGCATCAGGCTCATCCTTGCGGAACTCGGGGAAGATATCAATAAGTCTTGTGTCGGGTGTAATCAGACCTTCGCTGACGGCAAAGCCGACTGCTGCGGAGGTAAAGCTCTTGCTGACAGAATACATTGCGTGCGGAATGTCGGGAGAATACGGGTCCGCCCAGCTTTCAAACGCAACCTTTCCGTGACGCAGAATCATAAGACTGTGTACTTCAATGTTACTTTCTTTAAAATCTCTGATAAGCTCGGCAACCTCGCGTGAAGAAACACCGACCTGCTCAGGATAGTCAGCCCTTTCGAGGCTGATTTTTTTTATTTCTTTCAAACCTATCACCTCAAAAAATTTTATTTCAAAGCAACTGTTTGTTACTGTGCTTTTCTGTTTTTATCTCTTCTTTTGTAAAGAAGAATCTGCGACACAACAAATGCCGCACCTACAAAAACAACTGCGAGAATTCTGCCGACGGTGAAATCAAACTTAAGCGTTACCGCTTTTTTCTCACCGATTGTAAGATTGTCGTATGCCGACTGTAATGCGTGGCGTGAATTCTGAAATTCGGAAAGCGAGCCTGTTTTGCCGATAAGCTTACGGGCATCGCTCAATGCATCTGTAAATGCATTTTCCGTATCCGTTGTGTAAGGCTGCATATCAGTTGACTTATACATATCAACATAATATGCAAGTTGTTTTTTCTCTGCTTCAATACGGTCAAGATATCCGTTGAGCTGTTCGGGATAATCGGTTTCAATTATCGTATATCCGAGGGTTATAAGGTCATCCCAGCCTCGCTCACTGTCTGGGCGCTTACCGCTTCTGCCGCCAACCATGGAAACCATTGCCTTGCCGTCCGATTCAAACCTTGACATAAGAAATTCGTCATAAAGCACTCCGTTACCGTTTTTACTGCCGAGTTCTATTGCCATTCCCCTGCCGAGACTTTTCTTAACAGCTGATGTTGCAAGGAAAATTATATTACCCTGATAATTACCGAGAAATCTGACATTCTCAAGTCCTACGGTGGTCAGAAGAATTTCAGACATTGAATCGTTCCTGAAACGGAAAATAACTTTATCGACCAGCTTCAATGATTTTAAATAGTCATAAACAGCAGAAAAATCGTCACAGCTTGTGTTTATAACAAGTGCTGTGCCGTTTGCCGAGTTGATTGCCTCTTCAAGAGATGCAACCTTGTAACTGGTCTTCGGCTTATCTTCACCGCCGTTTTCCGCACGCAAATAAAGTGCTGTCAGCTCCTCAAGCGTCATATCTGACACATTTTTTGAAACAGTTTTACCGTCTGCATCTGTCACCATTCTGTCGGTTGTTTCGTCAGCAAGAAGGACCGCCCTGCCGTCCGAAGTGACTCTGACATCAACACTTACCGCACCGTACCGGGTTGCGGATCTGACTGCTTCTGCAGAGTTTTCGGGATAGGCGTGCCAGTCACCTCGGTGAGAGATACATATAATATTTTCGGAATCTGAAAACGCATCAATATCAATTGCAACGGCATTTGTTGTAAAAATGCCCAGAATTACAACAATAAGCATTGCAAGTGATGCAGATTTTAATAATTTATGAGTCATCGTATACTCCTGTACCATATTTTTCTATTATTATAGCACAAAATCACTAAAAAATAAAGAGAAAAATTTTATATTTTTTAGCAAACAAATGTTTGCTTTTTCTGAAAAGGTGTGATATAATGGGTGCAAGAAAAGAGAAAAGAGGGATTTTGATGCCTATAAATGATACCCAGCGAAAAATATATGAATTCCTTGTTGAAAGAAGCAACGACGGTGTTCCCCCGTCTGTCCGTGAGATCGGTGCAGCCGTAGGTCTGCGTTCAACATCCTCCGTGCAGACAAACCTTGACGCACTTGAGGCTGCAGGATATATTCAGCGTGACCCGCTTCTGAAGCGTTCAATCCGTATTGTCGGTCAGGAGGCTGACAATGTTACACAGGTGCCCATCCTCGGTACCGTTGCCGCAGGTGCACCGATACTTGCAGTTGAGCATATTGAGGGCTACTTTCCATACACAGGTACTGTTTCCAGGGATAAGCCTCTTTTTGCACTTCACGTTCGCGGTGAAAGTATGATTCAGGCAGGTATTCTTGACGGTGACCTTATTATTGCAGAGAAGACACCCTTTGCACGTAACGGTGAAATGGTAATTGCCCTTGTTGACGATGAAGCCACCTGTAAAACCTTCTATAAAGAAAACGGCCATTTCCGTCTGCAGCCCGAAAATGACACTTACGAGCCGATTATTGTTGACGACTGTTCAATCCTCGGCAAGGTTGTTGCGGTTATGAGATACTATTAAGAAAAAACATAAATATACCGAAGCAAAAATTAAGACCGCAGAAGCTTTTCTGCGGTCTGTTTTTATCTGATTTAAACTGAAAGTATACGGGCAACCCAAAGGGAAAGAAAAATGTAGAAAACTGCGATAAAAATAAAAATGTAGTAAAGGATTGACTTTAATATATACTGCTTCTTCGTCTCTTTGTTTTCAGCAAGTGCGAAGCGCTCTGTGCTTACCTTTTGTGCACCGATGATAATTGTGAACAAAAGTGCAACGGTAAATGCCACATTACCCCAGAACGGTAATTCCACACCGCCCGTACGCAGAAAATATCCGACTATTGCAATAACAACTGATGCACCGAGCCAGATAAATTTTTCAAACGGTTTCGGCATTTTTACAGTTGACTGAGTTTTTCCCTTTTCGCTCATAGCAAATTCTCCCAACCAATTAATAAATCAATAATATCACAACACTGCATCATTTTCAAGAATATTATTGAAAATGTTTTTTCTATATGATAAAATTGATTGAATAATGCAAAGGAGGACTATCCCATGCAAAACAGAAAGTTTGATAATCTCGGAATTGAGGCTTCCTTACTCGGTTTCGGTTGTATGCGTTTTCCGACTGTTGACGGAAAAATTGACGAGAAAGAATCTGAGCGTTTGCTTGACCGTGCAATGCAGGCAGGCGTGACTTATTACGATACAGCTTATCCGTACCACGACGGCGAGAGCGAGCCTTTCGTTGGTAAGGCTCTTAAAAAATATGACAGATCGTCATTTTATCTTGCAACAAAACTGCCTATCTGGAAGCTTGATTCTATAGAGGATGTAGAAAGAATCTTTAACGATCAGCTGGAAAGACTTGGCGTTGACTATGTTGATTTCTACCTTCTTCACGCGGTTGATGCCGAAAAGTGGAAGACTATCCTTAACCTCGGCATCCTTGACTATTGCGACAATCTTAAAAAGGAAGGAAAAATCCGCTATTTCGGTTTCTCTTTCCACGATGAATATGAGGCTTTCGAAGAAATCATTTCCTACAGAAAATGGGATTTCGTTCAGCTTCAGCTCAACTACATTGACATTCGTGAGCAAGCAGGTCTCAGAGGTGTTGAGCTCTGCAACAAGCTCGGTGTGCCGATCATCGTAATGGAGCCTGTCAAGGGCGGTACTCTTGCAAAGCTTCCTGATGAGGTTGAGGCAAAATTCAAGGCTGCTTATCCCGACGCATCCACCTCTTCCTGGGCAATGCGTTGGTGCGGTACTCTGCCCGGAGTAAAAGTAATCCTCAGCGGTATGAGTACAATGGAGCAGGTTGATGACAACCTTAAAACCTTCGGCAGCTTCAAGGAGCTTGACGAAAATGAAAAGGCTCTTGTTCAGGATGTTGCCGACACACTCAACAGCAGAATGAGAAACGGCTGTACGGACTGCCGTTATTGTATGCCCTGCCCCGCAGGTGTAAACATCCCTGCAAACTTTGACCGTTGGAACAAATATGCTGTTTACGGAAATGTCGAAAACGCAAAAGAGCGTTGGGCAAGCTTCAATGATGCAGAAAAGGCTCGCAACTGCATCGAATGCGGTGTTTGCGAAACAAAATGTCCGCAGAAAATTAGTATCCGTGCTGACCTTAAATCACTTCAGAAAGAAATGGATGAGCTTAAATAAATGAAACGCAACTCTAAAACAATCAAAATCGCTCTTGGCGCAATGCTGACCGCACTGAGTATCGTTCTGCCTCAGGTTTTTCACCTGACGGGAATTCCGCAGGTAGGTGCAGTATTTTTACCGATGCACATCCCCGTGCTTCTGGCAGGCTTTATGCTGGGACCTGTTTATGCTCCGATTATCGGCGCAATTGCACCCGTCATCAGCCACCTGCTGACAAATATGCCCGCTGCGGCGCGTCTGCCGTTTATGGTTGTCGAGCTGTTGGTTTACGGTCTTGCAAGCGGTCTTTTATATCACACCTTCAGGCTTAAGGACAGAAAATTCGGTGCCGTAACCGCTCTTGCGCTTGCGATGCTTCTCGGCAGACTTGCCTACGGTCTCGCACTTGTGATTGCTGCCGAATTCTTCGGAGTTGAAGGCGGATTTATGGCTGCAGTGACCGCAACAATTTCAGGTGTATACGGAATAGTCTTGCAATTCATAACCATTCCACCGATAGTTTTTGCTTGTAAAAAGGGTGGTTTCATTAAATGAGCAGCATTGAAAAAGCAAAGATCTTGCTGAAAGAAAAAAACGCAACCCTCGTTGCCGTTAAGGGCGATGAGGAGTACATTTCGCACGACAGAGGCGTTGCACCGATACTTAATATAATAGATAATAATCCCGTGCTTCTGAACGGAGCATCGGTTGCCGATAAGGTTATCGGCAAGGCAGCGGCTATGCTTCTTGCAAAATACGGTGTGTGCGAAATCCATGCCGTGCTGATAAGCGAAAAGGCCCTTGATTATCTTAAAACCAAACCGATAAAGGTTACCTATGATTCGGAGGTTGACTGCATCATCAACCGTGACAAAACCGATATGTGTCCGATGGAAAAAAGTGTTCTTTTCACAGATGATGAAAACGAAGCAGAAGCACTTATCCGAAAGACACGTGAAAAGCTTTTGAAGAAATGAGGAATTTATTATGCCGATGATATCAACAAAAACAAGCACACCCATCACAGCTGAGCAGGAGCTTATCCTTAAAGAAAAGCTCGGCAAGGCAATCGAAATCCTTCCCGGCAAAACCGAAACCTGGCTTATGCTCGGATTTGAGGATAACTGCAGACTCTGGTTCAGAGGTGACAATTCAAATCCCCTTGCTTATGTTGAAGTCAGCGCTCTCGGTAAAATCAGCCCCGCATCCGCTGAAGAACTGACCGCTGAAATCTGCAGAATTTTCAAGGACGTTCTCGGTATTGACGGCAGCGGTGTTTATGTAAAATACGAAGAAACCGAGAAGTGGGGATTCGACGGAGTAAATTTCTGATTTAAAACAATAAAAGATGAAATTATTAGCGGTAAAGTGTTGACTTTACCGCTTTAAAGTGTTATACTAGCACAAGTCATTTAAAAATACGGCACAAAGGAAGATTAAAATGCCCATTACAGAAATACTTAACAAAAACGCTGAGCTCTGGCCCGATGATGTGGCTCTTGTTGAGATCAACCCGAAAAATGAAGAAGCGGTCGGAAGAGTTACCTGGCGTGACTATTCGCTTATTGAAGCAAATCCCAACGAGTTTTACCGCAGAGAAATCACCTGGAAGGAATTCAACAAAAAGGCTAACCGCTTTGCAAACCTCCTTATGACAAGAGGTATCAAAAAAGGTGACAAGGTTTCCATCCTTATGATGAACTGTCTTGAGTGGTTGCCGATTTACTTCGGTATTCTTAAGGCCGGTGCTGTTGCTGTGCCCCTTAACTACCGTTATACAGCAGAAGAGATTAAATACTGTGTTAATAAGTCAGATTCTGAATTTGTAGTTTTCGGACCTGAATTTATCGGCCGTATTGAAGAAATCTGTCACAGAATGCCCTCTGTAAAAATGTGGCTTTATGCAGGTGAGGGTTGTCCGACATTTGCTGAGAGCTATGAGTCACTTATCCAGTACTGCTCAACGCATGCTCCGAAAATCGATATCTGTGACGAAGATGACGGCGCAATCTACTTTTCATCAGGTACAACAGGCTTCCCAAAGGCTATCCTTCACAATCACGAAAGCCTTGTTCACGCTGCACGTACAGAACAGAATCATCACTCACAGACTAAGGACGATGTTTTCCTTTGCATCCCTCCCCTTTACCATACAGGTGCTAAAATGCACTGGTTCGGCTCCTTCCTTGTCGGGGGTAAGGCTGTTCTTCTTAAGGGTATCAAGCCTGAATGGATTATGAAGGCTGTTTCAGAGGAGAATTGTTCTATTGTCTGGCTTCTTGTGCCGTGGGCTCAGGATATTCTTGATGCGATTGACCGCAGTGACATCAAGCTCGACGAATACAAACTCGACCAGTGGAGACTTATGCATATCGGTGCACAGCCCGTTCCGCCGAGCCTTATCAGACGTTGGAAGTCAATTTTCCCGAACCACGAATACGATACAAACTACGGTCTTAGTGAATCAATCGGACCCGGCTGTGTTCACCTTGGTGTAGAAAACATTCACAAGGTCGGTGCTATCGGTAAGGCAGGCTTCGGCTGGGAGGTAAAAATTGTTGACCCCGCACATAACGAGGTTTCCCGCGGTGAGGTCGGTGAGCTTGCTGTTAAGGGTCCCGGTGTTATGACCTGCTACTACAAGGATGAAAAGTCAACAAACGAGGTTCTTGCCGACGGTTGGCTCTTCACAGGCGATATGGCACAGGAGGATGAGGACGGCTTCATCTACCTTGTTGACCGTAAAAAGGATGTTATCATCTCAGGCGGTGAAAACCTTTATCCTGTTCAGATTGAAGACTTCCTTCGCAAAAACGATGCAATCAAGGACGTTGCTGTTATCGGTATTCCTGATGCACGACTTGGCGAAATTGCTGCAGCGGTTATTGAGATTAAGCCCGATTACACGCTGACAGAAGAAGAGGTCAACGACTTCTGCCTTGATCTGCCGAAGTACAAGAGACCGAGAAAGATCATCTTCAGCGAGGTTCCGCGTAACCCGACAGGTAAAATTGAAAAACCTGTTCTTCGTAAGATGTATTGCGGTGAAAGCGTTGTTGCACAGCAGAACGAAATCAATAAATAAAAAATTAAAGAGTTGGTACAACTTTGTACCAACTCTTTTTGCTTACTTATAGCATTCAACGACCGTCATATCTGTGCCCGTGATTGCAAATTTTTCCTTGACTGCCTCGGGAATGAAGAAGTAGTCACCCTTTGTGATTTCTTTTTTGTAGCCGTCACCGACAATTGTGCCGCCACCCTCGGTTACAACATAAATACAAGCACTCTTGTCGAGCGTGAAGCTCCCGCCGTTGAAGATAATCTTTCTTACCTTGAAGCTTTCTGTTATGCTCTCGTCGATAACTGACTGATAGTCAACTCCCGGTTCACTCTTAAGCGCTTTGCTTGAAAGGGGTACCGGGAAGGTTTTTTTCATGTCGAAGCATTCAAGTGCTGTCTTTTTATCAAGTCCGAGATACATCTCGTTGTCGGAAAGTCTGTATTCTCCGCACCAGCGTTCAGGCTGAATTGTAAAGTCTGTAGGCTCCTGTACCTCGAGTAAAAGGCAGCCTGCGCCGATTGCGTGAACCATCTTTGCGGGGATATAAATTATGTCACCTGCTTTTACAGGGAAGGATTCAAGTAGCTCCTCCATCGCGGTTGTGCTTGTTTCACTCTCTTCAATAGCCTTCTCAAACTGCTCGAGTGATACGCCCTTTTTAAAGCCGTAAAAAATCTTTGCATCCGGTCTTGTTGCAAGAATTACCCAACTTTCCTCTTTACCGTAGCCTGAATTGAAGTGTTCCCTTGAAAAAGCCTTATCCGGGTGAGCCTGAACAGGCAATCTGATTGCACTGTCGAGGATTTTTGTAAGAATACCGATATCCTCTCTGCTACCGATAAGCTCGTTCTTATATTCCTTAAGGGCATCGCTGAGGTAAAGGTCAACACCTTCAATTTTTGAAATGCCCTCGTATTCGTCTGTACTGCCCTCGTTAAGAGCGTGAACTGCAGAAACTACCCATTCCTCGGGATAATTGCCGTCAGTTGAGTCGTCTGAAAAGAAATCTGCAAAAAGCTTACCGCCTGTATAAACACGGAAAACACGATTCTTTTCAAAAAATATCGGATAATCAAAAAACATAAAATCACCTGTATATTATCAATTTCTGTGCTTCGTCAATAGTAGCTGCCTCAGCGACTGCGACAAGTGATGCAAGTGCCGCACCGTATGCAGCCTCCTCTTCATAACGCGGAATTTTAATCTCAGCGCCGAAGACCTCGGATGCTACCTTCTGCAAGGCTTTATTTTTACGGATTCCGTTGCCCGAGCAAACAATCTGCCCTGTTTTTTTGCCTGTGTACATCAGACTTAACTCGTTTGCAATTGCATAAAGAATTGCAACGCTCATATCTCCTGCCGTAAAGTTATCCTGCGAAACATTTGTAAAAGCACCGCGGATTGTCGGGTCGGAGCGTGTACCGCAGAAACGGCTGTCCGCTTGAAGGTCTGTCTGAAGCTTACTTTCAAGCATCCGGTCAATCTGCGGATAGAGTGAGTCACACCTTTCGCCTGTTGCCATTTCAACAACCGACGCAAAGAAGCGTTCGAGCATTGAAAACGCTCTGCCGCCGCAAAGTGATGCACCGACAACAAGATAACGCTTGCCGTCATACGGACGCGATTCGATATTTTCACCCGTAACGGGTTTGTCGTTAAGATAAGAAATCTGCGAGCCCGTACCGACATTAAGAAGCGGAGCATCAACACCTACAGAACCCATAAAGCTTGCCTGATTGTCTCCGATTGCGACACAGACCTTAATACCGTTCCACTCTCCGACAACATCAAAATCTGCCGTAACCTCGGGAAGCATACCGTTGTCGAGCGTGAATTTATTTTCAGTTATATCAAAACAACCGAAGCTTGCGGCATTTGTTATGTGCATAAGCGCAGTTTTTCTGCCCGTAAGCTTCATTGCGAGGTAGTCGCCGATTGTGCATACTCCTACTGCCGTTTCGGGCACGAGCAAATTTTCACGGTTATAAAAATCCGTCACAAGTCCGTAGCCTGCAAAGCTGCCGAGATACTGTGCATAAGTCTTGCCGTCTCTGTAAGGCAGATTTCCGCGTTCATCCTGCCAGATGTACAACGGACTGACTGCATTGCCGTCAGCATCGTAGTAGAGTATTCCGTGCATCTGATTTGAAATACCGATTGAGCTGACAGAAACATCGTTTGCGTTATCAAAAACAGATTTTATAACCTCAGAAACTTTTTCTTCAATCACCGCAACATCCTGAATTTTTTCCCAGCTGTAAGGTGATTTGATAAAAGAATCGTTGTTATGCGTTGCCGTGCAGATAATTCTGCCCGACTCTGAGTCCATCAGCACAGCACAGATACTTGTTGTGCCGATGTCTATACCGATTGAATACATTTTCAGCTCTCCTCAGCAACCAAGATTAGATGACTTCGGATCAAGTCGCTTGATAATGTCCTGCTGAATTGCAGGTGACAAATCAAGGAAGTTAACGAATGTGCCGTGAATACGCATAATGTAAACTCCGCTCGGTGCGTACTTCTTCGGGTTTTCAAGCACCTTCTTAAGGATTTCTGCCGTTGTAACATTAACATAGAGGTAAAAGGGATCCACACCCTCGTTAAGAGGATTAAAGAAGAGCGGATTGATAATCTTATCTCTGAATTCAACACCCTTGCCCTCGTCCGAATCACTTGTGAAATATTTGGGATCAATACCGAGGTGTGAAGCGTAACCGCCGTTGAATTTGCAGAAGGGAAGCTTCATATTTGAAAGCATTCGGAAGCCAAGTCCGTTTTCTGCGCTGCCGTAAAGCGGGTCAACACCGTAGCCGAGCATTTCTCTTGACTTTCTGCCGTCAGGAGTTGCACCTACCCAGTAGCCGTAAAGAAGATGTGTTGACGGGCTGCTGAAGTCGGGACGGAAGCTGTTGCCGAGGTAATTCTTTGCATCAGCAACGATATCTGCAACCCTTGAAGCAACCTCTGCTGCGTAAGCATCGACCTTTTCGATGTTGTTGCCGAATTTGTCAGCTGAAAGCAAGAAGTCCTGCAAGTCCTCATATCCGACAAAGTTTGCCTTGAGTGCATCAACGAGCTTGTCGGCATCCTCGGGACGCTCTGCAAGAAGCTTGTCAATTGCACTGAAGGAGTCAGCAATCACGGATGTACCGTGGATAAGACAGCCGCTGCCGTTATACTTTGTGCCCTGTGCATTGAAATCGCGCATATCAATGCCGTTTTCAAGTCCGCCCATAAAGCAGGAAAGGAAAGGTACACGCTGAGTTGAAAGTGCAACGGATGCACCGTTAGCCGCCTGTGCCATTTCCGCAACAAAGCGTTCAACATTCTTGTAGAATTCTTCCTGAATATTTTCAAGCTTTGCGGCTTCCACCTCGGCAAGCTTTTCGCCTGTAACGGTTGAGATACCGCCTGTGAGTGTCATTTCAAGAATCTTCGGGAGGTTAAGCCAGCTGTTTGTTGTGTTGCCGTTATCCTTGCCCATAATAAGAGGCTCCTGACAGCCTGCAATTGAGATGTCGGGCAGGTCAACCTCGTCAACTCCGTTTGCACCGAGCACCTCAAAGAGTGAATCGTCATTGAACATTGACGGCGTAAGCACACCCGGTGTGAAGAAAAATCTGCCAAGCTCCTCATAAAGCTTCTGCGGTGTATTCCGATGAAGCTTGACCGAAAGAATCGGCTGAGGTAAGTTCATATCAAAATACGCATCAAGCATTGCATATGATGTGTCGTTTGTAAGGTCGTTGCCGTCCTTGTCGCGTCCGCTGATGATAACATTCTGTGAAATAGCCCAGCTTCTGTCCGCAACGTTGAAGAAAACAAGGAAATGCTTGAAAAGACCTGCAACCGTGTCGCGGTCAAGTCCGTTTCTGTACGGCTCAAAAATTCTGTCCGCATTGCCGACGGAGAAAGCAAACGGATTGGGAGTCTGCTCAAGGCACATCATCTGCCACAGAAGAAGGAAGGACTGCATTGCCTCGTACATATTCTCTGCACCGTTTTCGGGCACCTTACGAAGTGTTTTTATCATAAGCTCAAGCTCTGCCTTACGCTCGTCGGATGCCGCTGCAAGCTGACCTTCAGCAAGGTCGGCATATTTGTTGGCAAGTGCAATAACACTTTCCAACGCGATTACAAAAGCCTTGTAGCCGTTGCCGTTCTTATCCTTTACAGAGTCAATCATTGAGCGAAGACCGTTCCGAACAGCATAACGGAAATCCGGAATAAGGTGACCTGTTACCTGCTCAACAAAATAGATAACCTCTTTTGTGCTGTCCTCGCACTTTGCATAAGTTTCGCCAAGCTTTACGGCATATTCTGTTTTGCTGAATTCTGCCTTTGCTTTTTCTATACGCTCTGCAGTGAATTCTTCGTTCGGCTCAATGTCGCCGAAAACTGCGGCAGGGTCACAGTAACCGCTGAAGCCCTCAACCCTGAAGGAAGGATTGATAAGTGCATAGCTTCTGGCAAAGCCGTCGTCCTGTGTGCCTGCAAAAATCTGATTATCGTCAATCCAGAGGGGTACTATATCCACAAGGTCGCGGAGGATGAGTGCCTTTTTCACCTCTTCGGATTCATTCTTGTACTTTTCCTGTAAGCTGAGCTCTGCTTCCTTGGCAATAAACCAGCCGTCAAGACGCATCTTGGCGCGTTCATTTTTAAACAGTGCCTTTGCTTTTTTAGTTAATTTTTCGGGAGTGTAAATATTCTGCATAACTGTATCTCCTTTAAGTTGTTACAACGGTCAGACCGTTGGCAACGAATAAATTTTTAAAATTCTGAACTGTTTCATCCGACACAAAGCCGTTTTCAATCTCGTATTCCGCTGTCCATTTATCCTTGCCGAATTCGTGGTAAGGCAAAAATTCAAATACTGCGTTCGATGTATCAAACCGTGTGAAGAAATCCGCAAATCCCTGCGGGGTATCGTTAACATTATGTATAAGAGGGATTCTGATGTGAATCTGTCTGCCTGAGGTGAATATTTTTTCAAGATTCCGTATAACCGACTCATTGCCGACTCCTATCCATTTTTTATGAATATCGGAATCAAAGTGCTTGAAATCGGCTATAAGGTAATCGACAAAGGCTGCTACCTCCATCAGATGCTCACTTGAAGCGTTGGTTTCAATCGCAGTTGAAATACCTGCTTCCTGAAGCTTTTTAAGTAACTCTATAAGCTCAGTATACTGCAGCGTACATTCACCGCCCGTAAAAGTGACGCCGCCACCGTCAAAAAACATCATCCTGCTGCGTTTCGCCTCGTCAAACAGCTCGTCAACGGTGTAGTTTCCGGCCTCGTTTTCTGTCACGGACATACTCTCGGGATTTGAACACCATTTACAGCGGAAGTTGCATCCCTGCAGATGATATACAAGTCTGTTGCCGGGTCCGTCCTGTGAATAATTGAAGCCCTTCTGCAAAATTTTCATCGATTTACCCCTTATATATACATTTAAAATGCTAGTTTGATTGTATACTTTGACAAACCATTTGTCAAGAAATTAAATAAATTGTATATATGCAATAAATTTAAGAATATTCGTCTGTTTTGCTTGACATTTTCTGAATTAATTGTATAATTATTCATTATCAATGAATATAGGGTGATTAGGTGAAAAAGATTTTTATTGACGGTAAAGCAGGTACCACGGGACTGCGCATATACGAAAGATTAAGCGAGAGAAAAGACATCGAGCTGATGCTCATCTCCGACGAATTGCGTAAGGATGTGAAAGCAAGAAGAGAGATGCTCAACTCGTGTGATATCGCTTTTCTCTGTCTGCCTGATGCAGCAGCGATGGAGTCGGTTTCACTTATCGAAAATCCCGATGTAAAGGTTCTTGACACATCAACGGCACACCGTACAAATCCCGCATGGGCTTACGGCTTTCCCGAGCTTTCCGATGCACACAGGCAGAAGATTATCGGCTCAAACAGAATTGCCGTGCCGGGTTGCCACGCAAGCGGCTTTATCGCTCTTGTTTATCCGCTTATTGAAAAGGGTGTTATCTCCCCCGACGCACTTCTTGCCTGTCATTCGCTTACAGGCTACAGCGGCGGCGGAAACAAAATGATCGGTGAGTATGAGGCTGACGAGGTCGACAAGACATACGGCTCTCCCCGTCAGTACGGTCTCGCACAGAGCCATAAGCATCTGCCTGAAATGACAGCAATTACAGGCATAAACAACGCTCCCGCATTCACTCCGATTGTTGCGGACTACTACAGCGGTATGCTTGTAACCGTTCCTATCTTCAAATCGCAGATAAACGGTGCAAATTTAGATGAAATTCGTAAAATTTATAGTGCAAAATACCACGGACCTGTGGTACAATATAAGTCTGACATCGGTGAGGGCGGATTTATCTGCTCCAACAAGCTTTCCTTTAACGACGGTATGGAAATTTTCGTTGAGGGTAACGAAGACAGAATTATGCTGATGGCACGTTACGACAATCTCGGAAAGGGTGCTTCGGGCGCAGCTATTCAGAATATGAATATCATTCTCGGTGTCGATGAAACTACAGGACTTAATTTTGAGGTGTAAACGATGAAAGAAATTATGGGCGGTATCTGTGCCGCAAAGGGATTCAAGGCAAACGGTATACATTGCGGAATCAGAAAGAACAAGACAAAAAGAGACCTCTCTCTTATCACAAGTGAAGTCAAGGCTGCAGCTGCAGCTGTATATACAACAAACCTTGTTAAGGGTGCTCCCCTTACAGTTACAAAGTCCCACATTGCTGATGGCTATGCTCAGGCAGTTATCTGCAACAGCGGTAACGCAAACACCTGTAACGCAAACGGTATTGAAATTGCAGAGCAGATGAGTGAGCTTGTCGAAAAGGCAACAGGCATCAGCAAGAACGATGTTGTTATCGCGTCAACGGGCGTTATCGGTCAGGTGCTTGACATCACACCGATTGCAAACGGTATGGACGAGCTTGCAGCAGGTCTCGGTGACCACAGTGACTTTGCCGCTGAGGGTATTATGACAACCGACACAGTCAAAAAGGAAATTGCAATCAGCTTTGACATCGGCGGTGTCGAGTGTAAAATCGGCGGTATCGCTAAAGGAAGCGGTATGATTCATCCGAATCTGGCAACAATGCTTGTTTTTATCACAACTGACGTTGCTATCGCTCCCGAACTTCTGCAGAAGGCACTCAGCACAGACATCGCATCAACCTTCAATATGGTAAGCGTTGACGGTGACACATCAACTAACGATATGGTAACAGTGCTTGCAAACGGTATGGCAGGCAATGTGATTATCGATAAAGAGGACGAGAATTTTGCTGAGTTCTGTAAGGCTCTCAACAGTGTTACAGTTTACCTTTGCAGAAAAATTGCCGGTGACGGTGAGGGCGCAACAAAGCTCCTCGAGTGTAAGGTAACAGGTGCTGCAGATGAAAAGACTGCAAAAACTGTTGCAAAGTCAGTTATCTGCTCTTCACTTCTTAAGGCTGCCATGTTCGGTGCTGACGCTAACTGGGGACGCGTTCTTTGTGCTATCGGTTACAGCGGAGCAGACGTTGATGTTAACAAAATCGACGTAAGCTTTGAATCGGCAAAGGGCAGACTTGACGTGTGCGTAAACGGTGCAGGCATTGAGTTCTCTGAAGAGAAGGCAAAGGAAATCCTGCTCGAAAAAGAAATAGACATCCTCGTTGAGCTTAACTCAGGTAATGCGGATGCAACCGCTTGGGGCTGCGACCTTACTTATGATTATGTTAAAATCAACGGCGATTACAGAACTTAAGAGGTAACCGTAATGAGAATTTCAAATCCTGACAGAGCACACGTGCTGACACACGCTCTGCCCTACATACAGAAATATGCAAACAAAATACTCGTTGTCAAATACGGCGGCAACGCTATGATTAACGAGGACCTCAAGCAGTCCGTAATGAGCGACATCATTCTTCTTTCCACAGTCGGAATCAAGGTTGTGCTTGTTCACGGCGGCGGTCCCGAAATCACAGATATGCTTGCAAAAATCGGCAAGGAAACAAAGTTCGTAAACGGACTTCGTGTTACAGATAAGGAAACTGCAGATGTTGTACAGATGGTGCTTGCAGGTAAAATCAACAAGAGTCTCGTAAGCCTTATTCAGTCAAAGGGCGGCAAGGCAATCGGTCTCAGCGGTGCTGACGGTCATATGATTATCGCAAAGCCCCGTTGTGCTGAGCTTGGTTTTGTAGGTGATATTGAGAAGGTTGATGTTACGCCAATTCTTGACACACTTTCAATGGGATACATCCCCGTTGTTTCAACAGTCGGCTGTGATAAGGACGGCAATGTTTACAACATCAATGCAGACACCGTTGCAGCTAAAATTGCAGGCGAGCTTAAGGCAGAGAGCCTTATTTCAATGACTGATATCGAGGGTATTCTCCGCGATAAGGATGACCCGTCTTCACTCATTTCAAGAATCTTTATCGAAGATGCACCCAAGCTTACAGAAGAAGGCATTATTTCGGGCGGTATGATTCCGAAGGTGCAGTGCTGTGTTGATGCTATCAACTGGGGTGTGCGCAAGGTTTTTGTTATTGACGGCAGAGTTAAGCACTCAATCATCATCGAAATCCTTACTGACGAAGGTATCGGCACGATGTTCGTCAACGGTGAAGAATACAAGAAAAGACACCCGGAGGCAAAATAAATGAGCATTACAGAAATTGATAAACAATATATAGCCAACACATATGCACGTTTCCCCGTTGAGCTTGTCAGCGGCAAGGGTGCAATCCTCAAGGACTCTGACGGCAAGGAATACATCGACCTCGGTGCCGGTATTGCCGTTAACGTGTTCGGTGTTGCAGACGATGAATGGCTTGAGGCTGTTACAAAACAGCTCAACACTCTTACACATACATCAAACCTTTATTTCTCTGAGCCTTGCTCAACACTTGCAAAGATGCTCTGTGAGAGAACAGGTATGAAGAAGGCTTTCTTCGGCAACAGCGGTGCTGAGGCTAACGAGTGCGCAATCAAGGTTGCACGCCGTTACGCTTTTGACAAGTACGGTGATGAGAGCCACTCAACAATAATCACACTTAAAAACAGCTTCCACGGCAGAACAATCGCCACTCTTACAGCAACCGGTCAGGACGGTTATCACACACACTTCGGTCCGTTTGTTGAGGGCTTTGTTTACGCTGAAGCAAACAATCTTGACGATGTAAAGCGTCTTGCAGAAGAAAACAACTGCGTTGCCGTTATGATGGAGCTCGTTCAGGGCGAGGGCGGTGTATGCAAGCTTGACGAGGATTTTGTCAAGGGAGTCAAGGCTCTTGCTGACGAAAAAGAGATGCTTATCATCATCGACGAGGTGCAGACAGGTAACGGCAGAACAGGCAGTCTCTACGCTTTCCAGCAGTACGGACTTATGCCCGATATCGTTACAACCGCAAAGGGCATCGGCGGCGGTCTTCCGATCGGTATTGCAATGCTTGGCGAAAAGGTGCAGGATGTTCTTGTGCCCGGCTCACACGGTACAACCTTTGGCGGAAACCCTGTTTGCTGTGCAGGTGCCTGCAATATTCTTTCACGAATTGACGACGAGCTTCTCAGCGAGGTCAAGGCAAAGTCACAGTATATTTTTGATGAGCTCTCAGATGCAAAGGGCGTCAAGAGTGTCAGCGGACTCGGCCTTATGATCGGTGTCGAAACCGAAAAGAGTGCAAAGGACATCGTTAACGCTTGTCTTGAGAAGGGTGTGCTTGTGCTTACCGCAAAAACTAAGGTAAGACTTCTTCCTCCGCTCAACATCGGCTGGGATGACCTTAAGAAAGCAATTGCAATCCTTAAGGAAGCAATCGCTGAATAAAAATAAATTTTCAAACAAAAATAAAAAGGACGGAAAATTCCGTCCTTTTGCGTATTAAAGAGGTGTTTATATGTGTACTGCAATCAGCTTTAATTCAAAGGATCATTATTTCGGAAGAACGCTTGACCTTGAATATCATTATAACGAGAGTGTTGTTATAACGCCGAGAAGCTACTGCTTTGATTTCAGCAACGGCAACCGACTCTGCAACCACTATGCCATAATCGGTATGGCTACGGTTGTAAACGACTACCCTCTTTATTATGAGGCAACAAACGAAAAAGGTCTGAGCATGGCAGGTCTTAATTTTCCGCACAATGCACAGTATTTCCCTGTCAGCGAGGATAAGGAAAATATTGCACCGTTCGAGTTTATTCCGTTTGTGCTTTCCCAATTTGAAAGCGTTGATGAGGCAACGCAAAGAATCAAAGATATCAACCTTGCGGACATTGATTTCAGTGAGGAGTTCAGGAATTCACCGCTTCATTGGATAATTTCTGACCGTGAGAAAAGCATCACCGTAGAATGCACCTGTGACGGTATTGAAATTTTCGGCAATCCCAACGGTGTGCTTACAAACAATCCGCCCTTTGAATGGCAGATGAAAAATCTTTCGCGTTATATGAGAAAAATCTTCAGCAGACCTGATCCGTATGTCCTTAACGAGGAAAATCCGGGTATGCTGTCAAAGGGGCTCGAGTTCTTCGGTCTGCCGGGTGATTTTTCGTCACCGTCAAGATTCGTCAAGACCGTTTTTGTAAAAAACAACTCGCATTGCGGCGAGAGTGAAAACGAAAGCGTAACTCTGTTTTTTCACATTTTGGGTTGTGTCAGCACTCCGTCAGGCTTTATAAGGGTTGAGGGTGACAAGCAATACAAAACGGTTTACACATCCTGCTGTAACACGGACAAGGGTATTTTTTATTACACCACATACGGCAATTCGCAGATAAGCGCCGTTGATATGCATAAAGAAAATCTCGACAGCGACTCTCTTACGGTATTTCCCTTAATAACAGAACAGCAGATAAACAGAATAAACTGAAAAATGCAAGGTAGTGTTTGCTACCTTGCATTTATTTTTAGTCTTTATCCGAAACCTTGATTATGTACTCTCTGAAGAACACAACTGCTTCCTTAAGTGAGCTTATGGGAATACGCTCGTTTGTTGCGTGAGTTGTGAAGAAGAGTGAAAGCGGAACATTGAACGGTGCAAAACGAAGAATGTTATCGCAGATTTCACCGTAGCGATAAGCATCGGTACCGCCCATTACAAGGTAAGGAGCAACTGCAACTCCCTCGGGATGAATGCTGTTTTCAACGCTCTCAATTGCCTTGAAGGCTCTTGAGGAGGTTGAGGAGAACGGTGTTGCCTCTTTACCGTTGAAATACTCAATGTCAATGTCCTTGTATCTGATTACCTTGCGCACGTGCTTTTCAACATCTGCAAGGCTGTCGCCCGGAAGCGGACGGAAGTTGACGGTAATGCTCGGTCTCTGCGGAAGAACATTTGCCGCGGGACTTCCCTCGCACATTGAAACGCTGGTGATCGTTCTTACCATACTTGCACCCTGCGGAATTATCTTAAGAATAAATGTAAGCAGAGGCTTGAAGATAGGATAGTTACAGATGAGGATTTTGCCGAGATATGTTGCTCTGCCGCCGACAGCGTGAATAAGCTCATCAAGGAACGGCAGCCAATGTGACCTGAACTGATGAGTCTCAAGGTCGCGGACGGCATTCGCAAGCTTCCACATACCGCTGTGCTTGGGTGCTGCTGAAGTATGGCCTCCCTTGTCGTGGAGAGTGATTTTCATATCTACATATCCCTTTTCTGCAGTGCCGACTGCGGCAAGGCGGGTATTGATTATACCCGGCAGATTAAGGTCGATAAGCGCACTGCCCTCGTCAAGCACGCTGTCGAGACGAACGCCTCTTTCCTTAAGCGTTTTAACGATTGTGCCTGCGCCTGAATAAACAGTTGAAACAGTCTCCTCGTTATGACCGAAGCAGAGATAAACATCACGGTCAGGCTGAAAGCCCTCTGCCATAAGTGACTCAACCGCTTCCATAACGCAGATGAGGTGGTTTTTCATATCAAGAGCACCGCGTCCCCAGATAAATTCACCGTCATTGTATCCGCTGAATGCTTCGTGCTTCCAGTCTTTTTCCGTACCCTCAGAAACAGGAACAACGTCCTGATGCGCCAGCATTGCCATAGGCTCAAGGTCAGGGTTCTTACCCTTCCAGAGATAAAGCAGGCTTGCCTTGTCGATGATTTCCTTGGTTGTGTTTTTTGCAACGAGAGGATAAGTTTCGTCAAGGTATTTGTGGAACTTTTCAAATTCCTCCCAGTCAACACCTTCGTCTCTTACCTTGGAAATTGTCTTGAACTTAATCGCATCGGAAAGATGCTCAGCTACCTTGTCTGTATCAATTTTTGCATCTCTGATGTTTACCTTTTCAATTTTCTTCGGCTTAAAAAAAGCTGCACGGATAAGTGTTACAAGAACAAAAACCGCCAGAACCGCCAACAAAATTTTCCACCACATAAATATCAACCGCCTTATTCGTAATCGTCTTCGTAGTCTTCCTTGGAGTAGTCGAAGTTTTCATCAACCTCAACCTTGCCGAACTTTCTGCGCTTAGAAACACCGCCGTGATTTCTTGTATATATCTCGTGAATATAGCAGGTCTTATATCCCTTATCTTTATGAAGTACAAATCCGACCTGATCAACGTAAATCAGTAAGGACTCATAATTGCTGTCCGCCTTCATCTGAATGAGCTTCTGTACCTCGCCCGATTCTTTGCCGAACATTTCAACAGTCTTTTCCTCAAGGTCATAATACCATACACGGTGAGTTTTGAGTGTATAAGCGAATGCTTCCTTGTTCATATAGCCATGGTTGATAACCTTACCTGTAAGATTATCGACTACAATAACTGGCAGAATATCTCTCATCTGCCAGAGCTTTGACAAATCTATCATTTCTATTACCCCTCTTTTAAAATCCGAAAAAGCTTATCTGTGTACTCTCGGGCAAGCCCTCAAGCGCACCGCAAGCCGCAAGTGTTTCCATAACGGACTTACTGATGCCTGCACGCTGCTGCAAATCTTCGCGTGACATATATTCGCCCTCTCCGTCGTCACGTGCTTTCATAAGTGCAATTGCAGCAGATTCACCCGTACCTGACATTGACGAGAACGGAAGTCGGATTTTGCCGTCCTCAATTTTATAAATGGTTGCGTGTGATTTATAAAGGTCAACGGGCAGGAATTCCACGCCGCGTGCCATCATTTCATTCACAACCTGCATTGAAGTGAAGATGCCCTCCTCCTTTGCCGTTGCTTCGTGTGCCTGCATCTTCATCTTTATCTGACGCATACATTCCTTAACAGCATCTCTGCCCTTCATTATAGCAACCGTGTCAAGGTCCTCGCCTCGTACCGACATATACGTTGCATAATATTCAAGCGGATGATAAACCTTGTACCACGCAAGACGCATAGCCGCAATAACATAAGCCGCCGCGTGAGCCTTCGGGAACATATACTTGATTTTCATACACGAATCGATATACCACTGCGGAACATTATGGTCACGCATCGCCTGCATATGCTCCTCTGTCAGAAGCTTTGTTGCGTTACCCTTACGCACAATTTCCATAATCTTGAACGCCATATCAGGCTCAAGTCCCTTATGCATAAGGTAAACCATAATGTTATCTCGCGTACCGATAACCTCCGCAATCGTACACGTGCCGTTTTTGATAAGCTCCTGCGCATTGCCGAGCCAAACGTCGGTACCGTGAGAAAGTCCTGAAATCTGAAGCATTTCAGAGAAGTTCTTCGGCTTTGCTTCCATAAGCATCTGACGGACAAACGGTGTGCCGAGCTCGGGAAGAGACAGCGTACCTGTCTCGCAATCGATATCCTCGGGTGTTACACCGAGAGGCTCGGGAGTTGTGAAAAGCTTATAGAGCTCAGGGTCACAGACATCTGCCTCAAACACCTTGATGCCCGTTGAGTCTTCAAGGTGTTTGTACAGCGTGGGAACATCGTGGCCGAGGTTATCAAGCTTAAGAATTGTATCGTGAAGTGAGTGGAAGTCAAAGTGCGTCGTACGAAGACCACCGCTGACATCGTCTGCGGGGTGCTGAATGGGAGTGAAGTCCTCCGCATCGTTAACGGCAGGAACAACAACCATTCCGCCCGGATGCTGACCTGTTGTCCGTTTAACACCGACGCAACCCTTTGTCAGTCTCTCCTCTTCTGCTTTATTGATTGTAACACCCTTGATTTCTGCCCATTTTTTAACAAAGCCGTAGGCAGTTTTATCGGCAACCGTACCGATTGTACCTGCCTTGAAGGTATGGTCAATACCGAAAAGCTCTTCCGTATAGCGGTGAGCGTAGAACTGATATTCACCGCTGAAGTTAAGGTCGATATCGGGCTGCTTGTCACCCTTGAAGCCAAGGAAGGTTTCAAACGGAATATCGTGGCCATCACGGTGCATCGGTGTTCCGCACACGGGACAATCCTTCGGCGGCATATCAAAGCCTGAGCCGACAGAGCCGTCCTCAAAGAATTCGCTGTGCTTACACTGTCTGCACACATAGTGCGGAGGCAACGGGTTAACCTCAGAAATACCTGCCGCGTGAGCAACGAACGATGAGCCGACAGAGCCTCGTGAGCCGACATAATATCCGTGCTCTTCAGAGTTATAAACGAGCTTCTGCGCAATCATATAAAGAACACCGAAGCCGTTGGAAATAATCGACTTTAGCTCCTTATCAAGACGCTTTGCAACATTCTCGGGTACGGGGTCGCCGTAATCTCGCTTTGTTCTTTCCCAACAGATTCTTGTAAGGTCCTCGTCTGCACCCTCAAGGCTGGGCGGGAATGTGCCTCTGGGGAACGGAGTCATTCCATTTTCGCACATATCGGCAATCTTGTTTGTATTGGTAATAACGATTTCTCGTGCAGTTTCCTCACCGAGGTAGGAAAACTCCTCGAGCATATCGTTGGTTGTTCTTAAGTAAAGCGGAGCCTGCTCTGCCGCATCCTTGAAGCCCATTGTGGTCATAAGGATTTCACGGTAAATCGAGTCACCTTTTTTCATAAAGTGAACGTCACCCGTTGCCACAACAAGCTTGCCGAGTCTGTCTGCAATGCCGATAAGACGGCGGTTATGATCCTGCAGGTCATAGACCGTACGGACATCGGCATATTTTTCGTCATCCGAACGCACCATAAACGAGTTATTGCCCGTCGGCTGAACTTCAATATAGTCGTAGAATGAAGCAACCTTTATAAGCTCCTCGTCCGGTTTACCGTCCATCATTGCACGGTAAAGCTCACCTGCCTCACACGCACTGCCGATGATAAGACCTTCACGCAGCTGCATAAGTCTGTGGCGAGGAATACGCGGACGCTTTTTGAAAAACTTAAGGTTTGATTCTGTAATATGCTTATAAAGATTCTTGAGTCCCTGAGTATTCTTGACAAGGAGAATGATATGGTATGTTCCCTTTGTCTCCTTTACCTCGTTCATATACCCTGCAGGGATTTCCTCACCGTCTTTAAAGCCGTAGCTGTCGTAAAATTCATCGTCATCCACAAGGTAGCCTTCCATACCGTAGATGATTTTGATACCGAGCTTTGCGGCAGTGTTACAAGCCTCGGGGAAAGACTGAACACAGCCGTGGTCGGTGATTGCAATTGCCTTATGTCCCCATTTTGCAGCACGGGTTACAAGGTCCTTTGCACTTGCCATACCGTCCATAGCAGACATATTTGTATGAAGATGAAGTTCAACTCGCTTTTCGTCGCAAGTGTCCTTCTCCTCTATTTTTTCAATTTCAGTAATCGCTCTTGCCGTGATGATGTATGTGTGCTGGTATGTATCCATAGTGATTGCACCGCGTACAAGAACAGTCATGCCCTCTTTAAGTGAGCTGACGATATCACCGCACTTTTTCTTTTCGCCGAAAACCTTTACGATATAGGACGATGTATAGTCCGTAAGGCTGAAATTAATAATGCTGTATTTACCGTCTTTTGATTCGCGTGTATCAACGCTGAAGATATCACCCCAGATTACAACCTCACCGTCTTCGGGGAAGCATTCTGCAATAGGCTTCGGCTTCACCTTGATAACCGTACCGTAGAGTGCCTTTGCATTTGAAAGAGAAATAGGCAGATCCTCAAAGGTCTGCACAGTGGGATTCTTTGGTGCAGGTTCACCTGCCGAAGGCTTGACAACAACCTTTTTGGGCTGTGCATCAAGCAGTTTTTTATTCTCCTTCTGCTGAAAAGTCTTTAATTTTTCTATATCCTCCTCAACGGATTCCGTGCTGACAAAATCAACACGGACAAGCCGCTCAAAGCGACTGTCGAGCGTGTCACGGATAAACTTGTCGCATCCGAGATTTATGAGTGTGTCCTTGCCGTTCTTCGCAAGAAAAACGGTCAGCTTATCCTCGTTGAGGTTGTATTGGGCTCCGTCAAGAATTGACTTTGCCGCGGGGAAGTTTTCGCAGATTTCTTTAACAAATCCGCTCAGATAATTTATATCGAGACTCTCCGGAGGAAATCGATAGTCCATTTTTATGGTGCGTAAATCCATCAGTCGCCTGATTTCATCCTTTGCCTGTATGATAACGGAATTATCAACAGGCGTGTCAAAACGGACAACCATACTGACTGCACGGTCAGCAAGAGTTGCCTCTATGCTTTCGACGGTTGCTCCGCCGAAATAAGCCAATATACTGCTGTCAAGATAGTTGCCGAAAAGTTCTGAAAAGCTTACCGACTTCACTTTGTCACATCCTGTTATAATATCCCTCTGCCGTAACGACAGAGGGTAATCGGTTAATTTATAATTTTTCTATTTCTGCCAATAATTCTTTGACGATGTCTTTCTCGTCAATTTTTCTTAAGATTTCGCCCTTCCTGAAGAGCATTGCACAGCCGTCTCCGCCTGCAATACCGATATCCGCCTCGCGGGCTTCACCCGGTCCGTTAACAACGCAGCCCATTACGGCTACCTTGATTTTCTTTGTGCAGTCACGAAGAGCGTTTTCAACCTCATTCGCAACGCTAATAAGGTCAATTTTTGTTCTTCCGCATGTAGGACACGAAACAATCTGCACACTATCAGACTTAAGTCCGAGTGCCTTGAGTATGTCGTGACCTGCATAAACCTCGTTCACAGGATCATCCGTAAGCGAAACGCGGATTGTGTCGCCGATACCGTGCATAAGAAGACTGCCGATACCTGCACTTGATTTGATAAGTCCCATACGCGCCGTACCTGCTTCGGTTACACCAAGGTGCAACGGATAACTGCATCTCTCTGCCACGGTTTCGTATGCTTTAATCATATTTTCAACATTTGACGATTTGATTGAAATTACAATATCGTCAAAATCAAATTTTTCGAGTAAGGATGCGTGATACATTGCACTCTCTGCCATTGCTTCGGGAGTAGGTGCACCGTACTTTGCAAGAATTTCTTTCTCAACCGAGCCTGAATTGACACCGATTCGGATAGGAATATTCTTCGATCTGCAAGCATCAACAACGGCCTTTACCCTGTCATCCGAGCCGATGTTGCCGGGATTTATGCGCACCTTGTCAACACCTGCCGCAACCGCTTCAATTGCAAGACGGTAGTCGAAATGAATGTCTGCGACAATTGGAACCCTGACAGCCTCTTTGAGTGCAGGAATAAGACCGACGGCATCCATATCGGGAATTGCTCCGCGGATAACCTGACAGCCTGCTTTTTCAAGCTCGATAGCCTGTTTTACACTCGCTTCAAAATCGTGAGCAGGCTTATTGAGCATTGACTGCACACTGACGGGTGCGTCACCGCCGATGAAGATATTGCCGACCTTAACTTTTTTAGTCATTCTGCGTTCCATTGTCCAGACCTCCAAAGAAAGTTTATTTTATAAACAACGTGTAGATATCTTTAAATGTGATAGCAACCATAAACAACAGCAGAAGCACCATTCCGATGCCGTGCACCCAAGCCTCGTATTTCTGATTTATCGGCTTGCGTCTGATAAGCTCGATAAAGAGGAAAAGAAGTCTGCCGCCGTCAAGTGCGGGTACAGGTAAGAGGTTGAATATACCTATGTTTATTGTGATGAGTGCCATCATTGTGAGAAGTCCCGTGTAATCCGATGTTTTAACGGATTCCTGTGTTGCGTCCGAAACAAAGTCAACAACGCCTACAGGGCCCGAAACATCCTTAACCGAGTATTTGCCCGTTATAAGGTCAAAGAGACTCAGCCATACCATGCGGCAGATACTTGCTGACTGCTTGAAGGTATCCTTAAAAACAGTGCCTGCGGTTTTATCCACACCGAGGATTACAACCTGTGACGCATTGAGTTCAACGTCTGTGAGTTCGATTTTTTCGCCCTCACGCTCGATCGTCATATCAGCCTTACCGTCTGTACGGCTGAGAAGATATGCAACATCCGTATAATAAAGAACCCGTCTGCCGTCAATTGTCAGCACCTTATCTTTTGATTTAAGACCGTTGTATTCAGCAACCTGCTTTGAGTCAACATTGAAGCTGTGGATATGGTTTGTACCTGCGTATCCGTCGGAGATGCCGAGCGTGATTGCAACAAGGATAAGACCGAGAAAGATGTTGACAAGCGCACCTGCAACAACAATGACTATCCTCTGCCAACACGGTTTTTTATTGAACGCGCGTTCATCGTCGCTCTCTTCATCCTCGCCCTCCATACTGACAAATCCGCCAATAGGAAAAAGACGTACGGAATACTGCGTTTCACCCTTCTTCTTGCCGAAAAGCTTCGGCCCCATTCCCATCGAAAACTCGTTGACCTTAACCTTAAAGAGCTTTGCAAAAGTGAAATGACCAAGCTCGTGCACCATAACGATGATGCCGAAGAAAAGTATCGCAACAAGTATTGTCCATTTGCTTGCGATAAAAGATAAAATTTCTGCCATAGTTACCTCTTAGATTTTATTCTTAACATAATCTCTTGCCCAATCGTACATTCCGTACACATCGTCAAGAGTATAAGCTTCAAAGTGCTGTGAAGCCTCAACCGCTGAGCGGACAAGCTCTTCGATCTGAAGGAATTTGATTTTACCCTGACGGAAAGCAAGGTTTGCTTCCTCGTTCGCAGCATTTGCACACGCAGGGTAAAGTCCACCGTCATCTATCGCCTTACGGCAGACATTGATAAGTCCGAATGTCTCGTAATCAGGCTCAAAGAAGGTAAGTGTACCGTACTCGGTCAGAGAAAGCTGTCTGACGGGAGACGGAATTCTGTTCGGGTAAGTGAGTGCGTACTGAATCGGAATACGCATATCGGGTACACCGAGCTGTGCAATAACTGAGTTGTCACAGTATTCAACGAGAGAATGGATAACACTCTGACGGTGAACAACGATGTCGATATCGTTCGGATTCATATCAAACAGCCATACGGCCTCAATGAGTTCAAGTCCCTTGTTCATCATTGAAGCAGAATCAATGGTTATTTTTGCACCCATACTCCAGTTCGGGTGATTGAGTGCTTCCTTGACCGTTACGTCACCGAGCTCCTCACGCTTTTTGCCGAAGAACGGGCCGCCCGATGCAGTAAGAATAAGGCGTTTAACCTCTTTTTTATCTGCACAGCCCTGAAGCGACTGAAAAATTGCAGAGTGCTCACTGTCCACAGGAAGGATGCTGACACCCTTTTCCTTTGCAAGGTTCATAACAAGCTGACCGCCCGCAACAAGTGTTTCCTTGTTTGCAAGGGCAATTTCGCTGCCTGCGTTTATTGCGGCAACAGTGGGCTTAAGTCCTGCCATACCCACGATACTGTTAAGAACATAATCAGCACCGAGTGCGGCACATTCGCACACTCCGTCCATACCCGAAAGCACCTTCGTATCCGTATCTGCAACACGGATTTTAAGGTCTGCGGCAGAGTTTTCATCAACCATTGCGGCATACTTCGGTCTGAATTTTCTTATCTGCTGTTCGATAACATCAGTATTTGTACTCGCAGTCAGTGCAACGACCTCGTAGCCCTGCATCTCGATAACCTCGAGCGCCTGTGTGCCGATTGAGCCTGTTGAGCCGAGCAGTGTTACTTTTTTACTCATAGTATCACCCTGATTACAACTTTAATTATATCACCTGATTACATTGATTATGCTGACAATCACATACATTGCAGGTAAAACAAAGAGTGCACTGTCAACTCTGTCCATCAATCCGCCATGACCGGGGATAAGATTGCCGTAATCCTTAATTCCGTAATTACGCTTAATAACTGATGCTGAAAGGTCTCCGAAAATACTGATAATTGAAAGAACGACCGAAATCGGAACAACCTCATACCATGTCCAACCATTGAACGGAACACTGAAAAACCACTTATCAAAAACGAAATACATTATAATATTTGCAACCGCTGTAAGAAGTACACCACCGATTGCACCCTCCCAGGTCTTTTTCGGACTGATGACGGGTGACATCTTATGCTTGCCGAGATATACGCCTGCAAAATAAGCTCCCGTATCTGTAAGCCATGCGCAGAACGCAAAGAAAAGACTTATATAAACTGCGTGTGATTCAACGTATCCTGTATCGCCCGGGAACTGCCAGTCATAAAATCTTGCCCAGCAGGCAATTGCATTCGGCACAGCCAGTGAAGCAATAAGACACATTGATACCTGATCAAACCTAACCTTGGAATTCCATTTTATCATCATTATGAGCAACGTGATAAAATAAACTGAAAGCGCCGCCATCGGAGTAACACCCATTTTCCCGAGAATGTCATACGAAACATTGAACGGGATAAACATACCGGCCGCTATTGAAACAAGCTTCATCGGTAAATTTACTTTTACCACATTACACAGCTCATAAACGCAGATACCGCTCGCAATTGAGAGTATAATCGGCAACGCGGGTGTATCCATAAAGCAAAGCAAAGCAATAACCAGTCCGCCACAGATCAAGCCTGCAATAATTCGAGTTTTCATCATACACCTCCGAAACGTCTGTTACGGTTATTGAAGTCATCAATGGCTCTGTCAAGGTCAGCCTCTGTGAAATCCGGCCAGAGAATATCTGAAAACCAGAATTCGGAATAAGCTGACTGCCAGATAAGGAAATTGGAGAGTCTGTACTCTCCGCTCGGACGGATAATAAGGTCGGGGTCAGCCTGACCTGCCGTATAGAGATTCTGAGAAATATCGTCCTCTGTGATGTCTTCAGGATTCATTTCGCCGTCTTTGACCTTCTGTGCAATCTTTTTGACAGCATCAACAATTTCAAGTCTTCCGCCATAGTTGATTGCGATGTTTACATCAATCCGATCTGCGTCCTTTGAGTCACGCTCGGTTGTGTCAAACCTGTCAATGATATCGGCAGGAACACCTTCACGGTGACCGAGGAAATGAATACGCATACCCTTTTGCTTGTTTTCTTCCTGACGCTCCTCCGCCTCGTCAAGATAGTCGCGGAAAAGGTTCATCAGAGCACTTACCTCCTCGGGAGGTCTGCGCCAGTTTTCGGTTGAAAAAGCGTAGAACGTAATGTACTTTACGCCGATTTCGTTGGCATATTCACAGATTCTGCGGAAAACATTAGCTCCTGCCTTATGCCCTTCTGAACGTGCAAGACCGCGTTGCTTTGCCCAACGGCCGTTACCGTCCATAATAATACCTATGTGTTCAGGAATTTTTCTTTCCATAATCCTACCTCGAAACAAAAGGGCAGACTGTGTAGTCTGCCCTGATTTTCAAATTGTCAGACTGCTTGAATCAGTTTTGCGTGCCGACTCAGATTTCCATAACTTCTTTTTCTTTTGAAGCTGCGATTTCGTCAATCTTCTTAACGAACTCATCTGTAATCTTCTGAAGCTCGTTTTCACCGTTTTTAAGATCGTCCTCTGTAATCTCTGATGCCTTCTGCATCTTCTTGATCTTGTCGATTGAATCACGGCGGATAGAACGTACCGCTACCTTTGAATCCTCAGCAAGCTTCTTGATATCCTTAACGATTTCCTTACGTCTGTCCTCTGTAAGAGCAGGGAACATAAGACGGATTACCGTACCGTCGTTCTGAGGATTGATACCGATGTCTGATGCCTGGATTGCCTTGTAAATCGGCTCAAGAGAAGACTTGTCCCACGGCTGAATAACAAGGATTCTTGCCTCAGCAACAGAGATTGCAGCCATCTGATTGATAGGTGTGGGAACTCCCCAGTAATCAACCTGAATCTTGTCAAGCACTGCAGCGTTTGCACGGCCTGCACGGATTGCAGCATACTCGTCCTTGAGCACGTTTGTTGTTTTGGTCATTTTTTCTCTTGTTAAACTGTAAACTTCTTTCATAACAATATCTCCTTAAAGCTATTTAGTATTTGAATTATTCTTTTACAAGTGTGCCGATGTTTTCGCCCTTGACTGCACGGATGATGTTCTCCGGATCCTCAAGATTAAAAACAAGGATTGCGATTGAGTTATCTCTGCAAAGTGATGCTGCTGTGCTGTCCATAACCTTGAGTCCCTTTGCAAGAACCTCGGAATGTGTAAGCACATCGTACTTGACAGCGTCATCAAACTTGTTCGGGTCCTTATCATAAACACCGTCAACATTTGTTGCCTTGAAGATAACATCTGCTTCAATCTCAGCTGCACGGAGAGCTGCCGTTGTATCTGTTGAGAAGAACGGACAACCTGTACCGCAGCCGAAAATAACAACCTCACCGTCTTCAAGGTGCTTGACTGCATCGCGTGCAACAAACGGCTCTGCGATAGGCTGCATTGCCACCGCTGACATAACGCGTGCCCTGACGCCCAGCTGCTCAAGTGCTTCGCACAGTGCAAGTGAGTTCATAACTGTTGCAAGCATACCCATATTGTCTGCTCTTGTTCTGTTCATTGAGCCTGAGCTTCTGCCTCTCCAGAAGTTACCGCCGCCGACAACAAGGCCGACCTGAACACCCATGTCCGCAACCTTTTTGACATAAGTACAGACATTGGTGACCATATCAAAATCAATACCGTGACCCTGCTCACCTGCAAGGACTTCACCGCTTAATTTAAGTAAGATTCTTTTAAACATCAATAACCCTCCATCATCTGTGATGTGATTAATAATATTTTACTTTAAAACGCCGTTTATGTAAAGTCAAAAACGAAAATTTTCACAGTTTTTTTAAATTTTTATCTTTATTTATTGCTCCGTTCAATGTATAATATCTGTTAGTAAAAAACGGAGGCAGAATTATGCTCAATTTCATTGCTCGCAACACCCCGAAGGTAAAGGATAATTTTATAATAAAGCTTATCGAATCCGATAACGGCCGCGACTGCTACGAGGTATATGCCGAGGACAAAAAAATTGTTCTTGCGGGTAACAGTAACTTAAGTCTTTGCATGGCTTTTTACCGTTATCTCAATGAGTGCTGCAACGTAGTTATCACAGACGGTGATTATGATATATCTTACATTGCGACCACTCCCCTGCCGACGAAGAAATTCACGCGCACCGTAAAGCAGAAAATCCGTGCGCGTACAAGCTACGAGATGTTCTCACTTGAGGGCAACTACTGGGGCTTTGACCGTTGGGAAAAAGAGATTGACTTTATGGCAATGCACGGCATCAACACAGCCTTTCAGCCTGTAGGCTTTGACGGTGTGCTTTACCGTACCTTGCGTGAAATCGGCTTTGCCGAAGATGCCGCCATTGATTTTATGAGCGGTCCCGCATTCCTTATGCGTCAGCTGACAGGCAATGTTGCCGCTATGAACTCCGTTCACAGCAAGGAATATCTTGAAAGAAAAATATACATCGGTAAAAAAATTACCGAGCGTGAAAAAGAACTCGGCATAACTCCCGTTTTGCCTGCACTTATCCCGAGCGTACCGTTCAATCTGCGCCGTAAGTATATGAAAATGGATATTTTCAAGGCTCCGATGTGGTACAATTTCCCGCCTATTTTTTATATCAAGGCAGAGAACGCCTTCTTTGAGATTTTTAACAGAAAATTCCTCGAGATTCAGCGTGATTCACTCGGTGAGACTGATGCATTCCTTTTTGAGCCTCTTTATGATGTTGACAAAAAGGGTTATAATTCGCACCTTGTTTCAATCGGTCAGGCTCTCACGGATTCACTGGCACAGCATAATCCTGATGCGGTTTGCTATACACATCTGAGTTCAATCAGCGAAGACTTTTTCAAGAAGGCTTCACCTGAGAAATTTATAATTATCAACGACTCCAAGGAGGAAAGGCCGCAGTTCCTTCAGGATAAAAAGCATCTTGTTGCAATCAAGGGTAACTCCTACGGAAGAACAGGTCTTTGCGGTGACATTGACACCGTCAGCCGTTGCCCGTATGCAGTTTCAAAGAGTGAAAATCTGCTGGGTACGGCACTCGAAATTGATACATTCTCCGAAAATCCGATGTACTGTGCCGTTGCACTTCACGCAACAACGGCAAACGAGGCATTTGATGCAGATGAGTTTGTAAAGGACTATGCCTGCAAGCGTTACCGCACGGAGGATTTTGCCGACGAGATTATCAGGCTTAAAAACCTCTGCTATAACACCGACGAATGTTCGGGCTCGATTATCTGTGCAAGACCCTCCACAAGGCTCAAGCATACCGCTCCGTATGACACGCTCGAGAGAAAATACGAGTGCAGTGAGCTTTTTGAAATTGCAAGAGATATTGTGGAAAGCGATACAAGAAAGAATGACAAGATGCGTCTTGACATAGTGTGCATTATCCGTCAGCTTCTCGGTGAGCTTGCCTACCCGATTTACCTGAAGGCCACAGAATTTTTCAAGGCGGAAAATGTACGCAACTATGAGCAGGCGAGTAACCTCTTCCTTGAAATATGTCAGGATATGGACAGGCTTCTCAAAACACAGGAAAGCCTTAACCTTTCATCAAAGTTTGAGGAAGCTCACGCGCTAGGAAACAATAAGGACGAGCAGCAGTCAATCGACCTGAACTTCCTTATGTACCACACCATCTGGGGACCGATTGACCGCAGTATTCTCTATGATACCGCATGGTGTGAGCTCGGAGGATTGGTCAAGGATTTCTACGCACAGCGTTGGTTTATGTATTTCCGCGCACTTGCGGCATACTTTGACAACCCGAAGAAGCTCAAGGACTTTTCACGAAAACAGCCTCTTGACAGACACGAGTACAAAAAATCGTATCAGCACAAGAGACTGGCGTTATTCGAGAACAATTTCCTTGAAAACTACATTCCGCGAAAAGACGGAATCGGTGAAGAGGACACTCTCGAGGTTGCAAAGGAAATTCTCGAAAAATATTCAGAGGTTGTTTATCAGTTCTGATTATACGCAAAAATTAAAGGACGGCTGAGCCGTCCTTTTTGTTTTTATTTTACACCCTTAAGCTTTACGCTGTAGCCGTACGAGCCGCTCTTGAGCTTATACGGGTCATGGAGACATGCGTTACCCGGCATATCGCCGCCGACACCTCTCTGACGGTGGTCGATATTAAGTGTGAGGAAGTTATCCTTCTTAAGCTCATAAAGATGCTTTGCACTTTCAAGCTGTTCCTGTGAATATTCACGAAGGCTGAAGTCGAAGGTCTGATCGGAATAAATCTCAAATCCGTAGCCCTCGTCATTTGTAACGGTTACGCTTCGTGTATCTGTACGGTTACCGTTCTCCTGCGGACGCATATATCTGTGCTCGAGAGTCTCGGGAGTTGCGGAATAGATACCGATTTTCTGACCTGTCTTACGGTCAATATATGCCTCGTGCGGTCCTCTGCCGTACCAGTTGACGTTGCAGAATTCCTTGTTGATGCCGAGTCTTGCACCGGCTTTGACCATCGGCAGAACAAGACCTGTCATATTAATGCTGAGCTCGACAGTTCCGTCAACATTAAAAATGAACTGTGACTGAACATCCTTTGCAAGCGGCGCTGACCACTTGACACATACAAAGACGGAGCCGTTAAGTGTTGAAACGTGTGTATGCTTCACCTTAACCATACGGCTGACGCAATCCCATGTGTAAAGCGGATTGATGCGCTTGAACATCGGAGCAAAGTTGAAATAGTTTGTGTCGTTATCCGTAAGCGGACGGAAGAAGTTCGGACGGAAGGTAAGAGCCGTATCGAGAACATTGCCCTTGCCGAAATCAAGGTAAACAAGGTTGCCGTCAAAGAATCTCGCAGTTGTGTCCCCTGCCTTGATGTTGTAAACACCGTCAATAAATCTGCAGGAAACAACACCCGGCTTTGCCTTGTCTTCAGGTTTTATATTGCTTACAACAAACTGTGAGAAGCTGATTTCCTCATCCTTAAGATGCCACTCGTTCTTTGACTTGTAGCGGTAAGAAAGAGTGAGGATGTATTCACCGTCTTTGAAGTTTGTTTTGTAAGGAATCTCAAATTCCTTCTGTGTCTGCGGCTCGATACCGTCAAGACTCAGCTTGCCGCTTTCAACTTTTTTTCCGTTGCGTGTAATTGTCCACACTGCATAAGCATAGTCAAGCGGTACAAAATAGTTTTTATTTTTAACTGCAAAGGTCTGCTTTTTAAGGTCGATTTCAACTGCACTGATGTTGGAATAAACCTGCTTGACCTCGTAATATGCGGGATGCGGAACACGGTCTGCACCGATGATGCCGTTAGCACAGAAGTAGAAGCTTGAGTTACCTTCCTTGAAGTCACCGCCGTAGAGCCACTTTTCCTGTCCGTTTTCAACAACACGGATTGACTGGTCAACATAGTCCCAGATAAATCCGCCCGTCATATGGTCGTAGTTTTCAAAATCATCCACATATTCCTTGAAGTTACCAAGGCTGTTTTCCATTGCGTGGGCAAATTCACAGTAAATAACGGGATGTGTCTTATATATTTCTGCAGGAACAGGCTTGTTGTCCGCTGCAAGAGCATTTGCAACGTTATCAAAGAGAGTTGTCTTGATCTCTTCCTGATTTACGAGCAATTTAACAATACGCTCTGTCGGGTACATACGGCTGATAAAGTCAGACTTTGTAAAGTCAAAGTCACCCTCATAATGAATCGGGTACATGTCGCAAAGCTCGAGCATAGCTTCCTTCATTCGTGAGAAGTTTGTGCCGTCGCCTGCCTCATTACCGAGTGACCAGAAGCAGATACAAGCGTGGCTTCTGTCACGAAGAATCATACGCTGTGCTCTGTCAACAACCGCCGCTGTCCATAAGGGATTGTCACCGGGTACATTCTTTCTTCTTACGCCGTGTGTCTCAACGTCACACTCGTCCATAACATAGAAGCCGAGCTCATCGCAAAGCTCATAGAGGAACGGGTCATCGGGATAATGACTTGTTCTGATAGCGTTGATATTTGCCTGCTTCATAAGATACAGGTCCTTATAGAAGGTTTCACGGGGTACTGCCCAGCCGTGGTCAGGGTGGAAATCGTGACGGTTAACACCCTTGATAATAACCTTCTGACCGTTGACATAATAAACATTGCCGATAATTTCGACACGCTTGAAGCCGATTCTTATCTGCTTTTTAACAATGCACTTTCTGTTTTCGTACAGTGCAACCTCGAGCTTGTAAAGCTCGGGAGTTTCTGCCGACCACTTGCGTACATTCTTTTCGATATGCTTTATGTTGATGATCTTTTTGTCTGTCTTTTTCTCATAGACAGTCTTGCCGTCAAGGCTTACCTTGCAGGTAACCTCTGCCTCACGGCTGAGTGTTACTGTAAGGTCAAGAACACCGTCAACGCACTTTTCGTCAAGAGTAGCTGCGGCATAGATATCCTCAATTGTAGTCTCGGGCTCAGCTACGATATAAACATCGCGGTAGATACCTGACAGCTGCCACATATCCTGATTTTCAAGATAAGTCGCATCGCTGAAGCGCATAATCTTAACAGCAAGAAGGTTTTCACCGTCGATAACAAAATCGGTAACATCAAACTCAGAGGGAGTCATAGAGCCCTGAGAGTAGCCGACATACCTGCCATTGAGGTAAACATACATTGCAGACTTTGCCGCACCGAAATGCAGAATAAGGCGTCTGCCGTCAAAATTTTCAGGCAGAGTAAAGGTCTTACGGTAGAGACCGATTTCATTTCTTGCGTGGCTTACCTTCGGAATTTCACACTCAACAGTTGAAACCTGGGGCGGCATATATGAGCAAAGGTAAATAGGCTTACCGTAGCCGAAGCTCTGCCATACTGACGGAACGGGAATTTCGTCCCACTCACAATCATAGAAGCCCGGCTGCTCAAAGCATGCAGGCTCATCCTTGATGCCCATCTGCCAGTAGAACTTCCAAATACCGTTAAGGCTTAACTTATACTTTGACTCGTCGGGGTTAGCCTTGTCCTTCAGATCAAAAGGAAGTGCAAGATTTCTGCCGTCGAGTTTGTTCTCTTTAAAGAATAAAGGGTTTTCCCATTTGTGCATATTTGCGTTCATAGTAAATCCTCCCAAGCGTAGTTATACTTATTATACCTTGTATGTGCTTTTTAGTCAAATAAAAAACAGTATAAAAATTTTGCTTTATGGTGTTGTAAAATTTTCATATTCATATTATAATAAAATGTATTTTGAAATTGAGGGTGTTTCAAATGACAAGAATAGGCTTCGACAACGAAAAATATCTGCAGATGCAGTCCGAACACATTAAAGAAAGAATCAACAAATTCGGCGGTAAGCTCTACCTCGAATTCGGCGGTAAGCTCTTTGATGATTTTCACGCGTCACGCGTTCTGCCCGGCTTTGCACCTGACAGTAAAATCAAAATGCTTGAACAGCTCAAGGATCAGGCAGAGGTTGTTATCGTCATCAATGCGGCTGATATCGAAAAGAATAAAATACGCGGCGACCTCGGTATAACATACGACCTCGATGTGCTTCGTCTTATTGACGCTTTCAGAAATATCGACCTTTATGTCGGCAGTGTTGTTATGACACGTTATCAGAATCAGCCTGCAGCAGATGCTTTCTGCCAGAGACTTTCTTCTCTCGGAATCAAGGTTTACAAGCATTTCACTATCGAAGGTTATCCGTCTGACATTGAAAAAATTGTCAGCGACGAGGGCTTCGGCAGAAACGAGTTTATCGAAACAACCCGTTCTCTTGTTGTTGTGACTGCTCCGGGTCCCGGCAGCGGTAAAATGGCAACCTGTCTTTCACAGCTTTACCACGAGCATAAGCGCGGTGTCAGTGCAGGTTACGCAAAGTTTGAAACCTTCCCCATCTGGAATCTTCCCCTCAAGCATCCCGTAAACCTCGCTTACGAGGCAGCAACCGCTGACCTTAACGATGTCAATATGATTGACCCGTTCCACCTTGAGGCATACGGTGAAACAACAGTTAACTATAACCGTGATGTTGAGATTTTCCCTGTACTTGCAGCTACATTCGATCAGATTTACGGTGAATGTCCGTACAAGTCCCCCACAGATATGGGCGTTAATATGGTCGGCAACTGTATCTTTGACGACGAGGCTTGCTGTGAGGCATCAAGGCAGGAGATTATCCGCCGCTACTATACCGAGCTTTGCGCAGTCAAGAAGGGTCTCGGCAGCAACGAAACCGTCAACAAGATAAAGCTTATTATGAAGCAGACAGGCATCACAACGGACGAGCGTCCCGTTATTGCAAAGGCTTTGCAGAAGGCAGAGGAAACAGGCGGACCCGCAGTTGCAATCGAGATTGGTGAAAACGACATCATCACAGGCAAAACCTCACTTCTTATGGGTGCAAGTGCTGCGGCGGTGCTTAACGCGCTCAAAAAGCTTGCAGGCATTGATGAGGATGCACTGCTTATCTCACCCGAGGTTATCGAGCCCGTTCAGGAACTTAAGGTAAAATATATGGGTAACCACAACCCGAGACTTCACGTGGACGAGGCGCTTATTGCACTTTCAGTTTCTGCGGCACACGATCCGCGCGCACAGCTTGCAATCGAGCAGATTCCGAAGCTCCGCGGTATGCAGGCACACGCAACGGTTATCCTTACAAGCGGTGACGAATCAATGTTCAAAAAATTCGGTGTGAACCTCACCTGCGAACCGCAGTATCAGACTAAAAAACTTTATCACAAATAACCAAACCTCCCCTTGCCAAAGGGTTGCGGTTTTTGGTACAATATAAACATCAAATGTAAAGGGGTTTTATTTATGTCAAGCCTTAAAAACGCATATTGCAGAGTTTATCAGAAGGCATTCAAGGTTGTTATGCCCGTTTTTAACTGGGACGAGCCTGAGCTTCTCAAGGGACCCGGTGCAATCAAGGATTTGCCCGCGCTTGTAAAGTCAAAGGGCGTTACCAATGTCCTTATCGTTACAGATAAAGGTCTTATGAGCCTTAATCTTCTTGACAGTCTTTTTGAAAATCTTGACAAGCAGAACATCAAGTACACAGTTTACGACGGTGTTCAGCCCAACCCGTCTATTGAAAACATAGAAGAGGCAAGAAGAATTTATCTTAAAAACAACTGTGAAGGCATTATCGCATTCGGCGGCGGTTCACCGATGGACTGTGCAAAGGTTGCAGGTGCACGAGTTTCTAACCCGAACACAAGCGTTTCACAAATGCGCGGTCTTCTTAAGGTTTTCAAGAAGCTTCCCCCGTTCTTTGCAGTTCCCACAACAGCAGGTACAGGCTCAGAGACTACTCTTGCAGCTGTTGTTTCAAATATGCAGACTCACGAAAAGTATGCTATCAATGACCCGAAGCTCCGTCCGAAGTACGCTGTTCTCGACCCCGAGCTTACAACAGGTCTTCCCAAGAAAATCACATCCACAACAGGTATGGATGCCCTCACTCACGCAGTTGAGGCATATATCGGTCAGAGCGGCGTAAAGAGCACTGACGACTACGCAGAAAAGGCAACAAAGCTCATCTTCGACAACCTTGAAAAGGCTTACGAGGATGGCAAGGACATCGAAGCAAGAGAGAATATGCTTGTTGCTTCCTTCTATGCAGGCATGGCTTTCACAAGAGCTTATGTCGGTTATGTTCACGCAATCGCTCATAACCTCGGCGGTCTTTACGGCACACCTCACGGCCTTGCAAACGCTGTTATTCTTCCCCACGTGCTTGAGTACTACGGCGAGGCTGCACACGAGAAGCTTGCAAAGCTTGCCGACATCGTAGGCATTGACGGTGACAGCGACAAGGAAAAGGCTGAAAAGTTCATCGAAGAAATCAAAGAAATGAACGAAGAGATGGATATCCCCGAGCATTTCGATTTCATCAAGGACGAAGATATTCCGACAATCGTTGCACGTGCACTTAAGGAAGGCAATCCCCTCTATCCCGTTCCGAAGATTATGGACGAAGAGGACTGCACAAAGGTTGTTAAAGCAATCCGCGGTTTCTGATAACATTAAATCCGATCACCCTGAGGCTGTGTGCTTCAGGGTGATTTTTATACATTTTTCAATTTTGAGTGATTGACGAAAAAAGAAACTCAAAGTATAATATAAAACTGTTAAATAAAGGGAGTGATATGATGCTTAAGAGGTTTTTAAGCTACTACAAACCGCACAAAAAGATGTTCATACTCGATATGGTTGCGTCGTTGCTCATATCCGTTATCGGTATGGTTTACCCGGTTGTAACCAACAAGATGCTCAACGAATACATTCCCCGGAAGATGTATACAACAATCGTAATTGCGGGTATCATCGTGCTTGTGCTCTATGTCATAAGAATGCTTCTGCGTTACTTTGTTCAGTACTACGGTCACGTTATAGGTGTCCATATGCAGTCGCAGATGCGAAAGGATTTGTTCGCTCATCTTGAGAAGCTGCCGTTCCGCTTTTTTGACAACAACGAAACGGGTAAGATTATGACGCGACTCACCAGTGACCTGTTTGAGGTTGTTGAGCTTGCTCATCACGGCCCCGAAAATCTGCTTATCAGCTCTGTGATGATTATTCTTTCGTTCGCTTATCTTATTACAATCAACTGGGTACTGACACTTATTGTTTTCACCTGTGTGCCGATTCTTGTTGTTGTAACCGTTCATTTCAGAAAAGCTATGCGTGAGGCTTTCAATGACCGCCGCAAGAGCAACGCAGTTATAAACGCAGCAATTGAAAGCAGTGTTACAGGCATCCGTGTTACCAAGGCATATACTAACGCAGATAACGAAATCAAAAAGTTTGCAAAGGGTGACGAAGAATTTGTAAACTCCTCATACCGCGCATACAATGCAATGGCAAAGTTCCACTCTTCAACATCCTTTGTGACAGATGTTTTCAACGTATTTATCCTTATTGCAGGTGGACTTTTCCTTTATGCAGGTGAGATTTCTTTCGGTGATTACTCCACATTCATCGTTTCGGTCAACCTTTTCATCAACCCTGTCAATACGCTTATCGGCTTTATGGAGCAGTATCAGAACGGTGTCAGCGGTTTCAAGCGTTTTTGTGAAATTATGGAGGAAGATCCCGAGGAAGAAAAGCCCGATGCAAAAGAGCTTAAAAATGTTCAGGGCGTTATCGAATTTAAAAATGTTGACTATTCCTACGACACAACAAAGGAAGTTCTTCACGACGTTAACCTGAGGATTGAAAAAGGCAGAAAGGTTGCATTGGTCGGTCCGTCGGGCGGAGGCAAAACAACACTATGTCACCTTCTTCCGAACTTCTATAAGCTTGAAAAAGGCAGCGGTGAAATTCTGATTGACGGCACGGATATCCGCGACCTCACACTCGATTCACTTCGCAGAAACATCGGTATTGTTCAGCAAGATGTTTTTCTCTTTGCAGGTACAATCCGTGAAAACATTATTTACGGCAGACCCGATGCAACTGAGGAAGAAATATATGAAGCTGCAAAGCGTGCCAATATTCACGATTACATTATGACTCTTGAAAATGGCTACGATACGGAAATCGGTGAACGCGGAGTCAAGCTTTCGGGCGGTCAGAAGCAAAGACTGAGTATTGCGAGAGTTTTCCTTAAGGATCCTGCAATCCTTATTCTTGACGAGGCAACAAGCGCACTCGATAACACAACAGAGGTTCTTATCCAGCACGCACTTGACGAGCTTTGCGAGGGCAGAACAACTCTTGTGGTTGCACACAGACTTTCAACCATCCGCAACGCTGATGAAATTGCCGTTGTTATTGACGGTGAAATCAAGGAGCGCGGCTCACACGAAGAACTGATTGAAGCAGACGGTACATACAAAAAGCTCTACTCCCTCCAGTTCCGCGAAAACGATATATTTGAATAAAAATAACACCTTGGAACAGAAATTCCAAGGTGTTTTGTTTTAGGTTTTTACTGATTCTCTGTTGCCTCGTCGGTGATTTCGTCTACGATTATGTCAAGTACATTTTCCGCACTGACATCGCTTGAATCTGCGATTGAAGTGCTTATCTTACCGTTTTCGTCTGTTGTGAAAACTATCGTCTGACCCACACCGTTCATCTTAAGAATAATGATGAGTAAAATAACAAAGATGAAAACAGACGCACCGATCAGAGACAAAACCGTAGCCTTGCCCTTTTTCTCGCTTTCACAAGCCTTATAATATTTTTCCATACGCTTCTGCGCATCGTTAAGGTTGAGTTCGCCTTCTTTTTGCTTCTTTTCTTTTTTTGCCATTTTTCATCAACTCCGACTCGATTATATATTAACCAATTATTTTTGTCAATTACGGCTGTACAGTGATGGGCTTATCCTCGCTCTCGTGCTCAAAGGAAATAAAGTTGTTTCTCTTTGCGTATGCCCAACGCATATCAAAAACTTCACACGCACTTGCAGGCATATAAAGCTGATCTTGGTTAAGACGCTTTACGGCACATTCAAGCTTAATCTCACCGCGGTCGGTTACGGCAATGTCGCTGTTCTCAAAAAACTCTGCTTTTCTGCCGTAAACTTCAAGCGTGATTTTACCCTTTTCCTTGATAACCGAGCCGCCTATGTAACCGATAAGCACACCCAGAGGTGCATACCACACACCGTCGATTTCGCGACACGGTGTTTCGTACTGGCATAATCCGAGCTGTGCGCCCTTGTACATCATTCGTGTTCGGTTATACTTCGGCACAACTGCGTAGGGGGTGATTTCGTCCTTATCTTTGTCAATTGTGCATTTATCGACAATTCTGCCATCCTCAAAAATTGTGGAGGTAAGTGTCATTTTTCCGCCCTCAATTTCCACAACCGCTATAACGGAAACGTCCTCCTCCTGAGTGTAAAACGCTGAATGCCACACCTTGGCAAGTGCGCGTGTACCCGGAGGATTTTTGTTTGAGTTGCCGAGCATATAATGAACAGTACCCTTTGACGGCTGTTCAAAAAGCTCCTCATTTTTCATCGGGAAACTGCGTGAGAAGTTATGCTCATGACCTGAGAAAACAAGGTCGAGCATCTCGAAGCCTTCACGCATAACGGGATAAGCATCGTAATTCTGACAATCCGAGCCTGAATAACAAATCGGGAAATGATATGAACCGATTTTCCACTGCTTGTCGCAGTTTTTAAGGTCATTTATCATCCACTCGTTAACCTCTTCCGGTCCGTTGACACCAATGACCATAAAATGAGCGTTACCGTAATCGAAGGTATAGTTTTCAGTCTTCCAGTTTTCGGGTCCGTTGTCAGCATAAGAGCCCTTGAACTGCTTGCCGAAGAACTCCGCAGGCTCGGAATAATATCTGCCGATACCGTTGCGATAATCTTGGAAGCCTCTGTTATCGTGGTTGCCGAGAGTCATCATAAACGGAATATGCTCCACAACGCCCGTAAGTCCGCTGAACGCACCGTTCCACTGCACCTCGTGCTGACCGCAGTCGGTGTTATCACCGCCCGTGAGAATAAAGCGTGCATCGGGATGCTTCTTGAGAGTTTCTTTTAAAACATAATTGAAGTATGAATAATCGGGACAATCGTGCGGCTGACCCTGCTGCTGGTCGGAAACACAGATAAATTTGAATTTCTGAAGGTTTTCGGGCTCAGTTTCAAAGTAAAATTCTTCGCTTCGGTTTTCGTCATCTCCGCAGGTATAGTAATACTTTGTGCCTGCCTTAAGTCCCGTAAGCTTTGCCCAGAACATATTGCTGATATCGATATCGCTTTCAAAAACATCAGTCCGCGCGTCACAACGCAGAACCTCATACGTACCATCCTCACGGTAGAGAACATAGCCTTTTTCGATATCCGTACAGGTACGCCAGGAAACATTCATTGTGGTTTTGGCATCGTCTGCAATGCTGATAAAGATATGGTCAGGTTGCTTCTGTGAGCCGCGAATCGGTTTTTCTTTCACAAGATTTCCCCCTTACTGTGAAATGCTTTCAAGACTTAAAATAACTGTTGCAGGCTGTCTCTCCTCAGATGCGCACAGAAGCCTTAACATCTGCAGAGCCGATGACATTTCTACATAAGAAACGTCACTTGCAGAGTTGATTTTTGAAAGCACCTTCTGATATATTGTAATGCCCTTTTCAACATTTTCTGCCGTAATATAATTGTCAAGCATCGCGCAGACAATCTTACCCTGCTGACGCATTCCGTCAGTGCCAAGTGTTTTGCAGTATTTGAAATACTTAAGCAGTGTTTCGCCCTTGATTGTCTGGTCGCCCTTCGTAAGAATCAGCGTGTATTCGTCCGTACGGTATTCGACTCTTTCGTCAACCGCATACTCAAGTCCGCCCATATAGTTGATTGCAAGTGCAAATGTGTCGGGATTTGATGCAACATACTTGTCGATCTCCACGCCCTCGTGCTTCTCGACCGCTGAGATAAGCTCCTGATATCCGCCTGTTGCAAGCGCATTGAGATACTCAGGATTATCCGTTCCCAGAGGATGAACGCGGAAAATTCTGTCGTCCATATCAGCATCAACCATAATCAGAAAATGAATCCTTGACGCGTCACTCTCTGCACAGTAAATAAGGATGTTTGCCTGACCTGTCAATTCCTTGTTAAGGTCTACAACCTCATCCCCTGTTGTCATACTGTCAGCAGTTGTGGTGGTTGATTTGTCCGAAAAAATATCCTTGAAGGAAAGGTCGTTATGCTTGAGGATAACAATACCTGAAATTGTACCGAATACAAGCGCAAAAGCAAGAAAAGCGTAGAAAAAATTCAGCAGACTGCCCATCTTATCCTGCTTTGACGTTTTGAATTTATGGTTTCTTTTAAAAAACATTTTATCACATTCTTTTTATTTCTTTTTTAAAACAACAGTTGACTTTGCGCCCACATCCACAAGTGTGCCGCGAACATAGCTGTTGCAAAGCAAATCCTCACTGTCCGACCATTCGTCACGGACATAGTAGGTTATCGGGTGCGGATTGCTGTTTGCAATCACAAGCACAGCGTTGCCGTCACACCTGCGTGAATAAGCAACACAGCCTGCAACGGCAGAGAGGATTTCGAGTCTGCCGTCGATAAAGCAAGGATTCTCGATTCGGATTTTTCCGAGCTTTTTATACCATTCGATAAGCTCTGTATTCTCGTTACCCCACGGATAACAGCAACGGTTGAACGGGTCCTTGTAGCCCTGCATTCCTGCCTCGTCACCGTAATAAATGCTCGGAACTCCCGGCAGAGTGAACTGCATTGCACTTGCCATTTTCATAAGACCGATGCCGTTTTTATATGCTTCAGCACTGAGCGAATGTGTGCTCTGCCAGTATCTGTCACGATATTCACAGCTTTCACCCGCAAGGGCAGTAATCGCCCTCATCGTATCGTGCGTGGAAATGTGATTCATCAGCACATCAAGCACCTGCTTGGGGTAATTTTCGGTAATTGACATAACGCGGGTGTTAAAAAGCTCTGCCGAGCCTGAACGTACAAAGTCAATGACCGCATCGGCAAACGGATAATTCATAACGCTGTCAAGCTGTTCGCCGAGGAGGTATCTTCTGCGCTGACCGTAGCTGCACTTGTTTGAAGCATCTTCCCATACCTCACCCATCACAAGCGCATCTTCCTTTTCAGCCTTTACGGCTTTGCGGAAGCTGTCAAGAAAAACATCGGGCAATTCGTCGGCAACATCAAGCCGCCAACCGCTTGCACCAAGCCGCAGCCATCTGCGCGCAATTCCGTTTTCACCCGCAATGTAATCGATGAAATCGGGATTTTCCTCTATAACCTCGGGCAGAAGCTTAATACCCCACCAGCTGAGGTAATCATCAGGCCATTTTTTAAACTTGTACCAATTATAATATTTTGAATCCTGTGACTGATACGCACCGACTGTGTCGTATCTGCCGTATTCATTGAAATACTTACTGTCGCATCCCGTATGGCTGAAAACACCGTCAAGGATTATCCTTATCCCCTCTTTTTTTGCCGAGGTGCAAAGACTTCTGAAATCATCTTCGTTGCCGAGCAGCGGATCAATCTTAGTGTAATCTCCCGTATCGTAACGGTGGTTTGAGTGTGCCTCGAAAATCGGGTTTAAATAAATACAGGTCACGCCGAGGCTTTTAAGGTACGGCAGTTTTTCTTCAATGCCCTTAAGGTCACCGCCAAAATAGTCGTTGTTGAGTACCTTGCCGTTTTCGTCAGGACGCCAATACGGTTCACCGTCACGGTCAGTACGCATAACACGGTCGCTCGGAACAGATGCTTTTTCCTTACCCGAAAAAGCAAATCTGTCGGGAAATATCTGATAAATCACTCCGCCCTTGAGCCAGTCGGGAGTGGTGAATTTTTTGTCGTAAACCGTCAGCTGCCAGCAGCTGCCGCTGTCACTGATTTTGCCGATACCGTCGCCTGCATTGAAAATCCGGCTTGTGCCCCAAGGGGTATCGTATTCAAAACGGTATTCGTAAAGTCCGCTCTCTTCGGGGCAGAATTCCACACGCCACCATTCTTCGCTGTCACCCTGCATACAGTCCCACTGCATACCTATAAACTGTTCGGGTCTGCCGTCTTTTTTTATGACGAATCTTGCGTGATGACAGCAAAAATCACGGGGCAGAACTATTCTGAAAACCACCGTACGGGAGGTCTCCGTTGCCCCGAATATGCTCTTGTGGTATTCATATCGTGAATTATACGGTATATACATTAAAAGGACTACTCTCTTGTTTCGTTATTTTCGATATCGTCAATTTCATCGGCAGGTATTGTCACCTGACCTTCAAAGATATCTTCGTCAGATTTCTGCGTAGTTGTCTGGGTTGTTGTTTCTTCAATAATATAGGGTGCTTCGGAAATTTCAAGTAATGCATCGGTTACAATAAAGCTTACAAAAGCTATTGCAAGAAGAATAGCGGCAATTATAAGATATTTGACTATCGGCTGCCAACGGGCAGTTTTATCCGTACTGATAAAATATCTTTTGTTGTCACTGTAAGACGTGCGGAATTCCGTTATGCTTCTGCGACGCTTATTGTATTTGTTGTTGTTTTCCATTTTATCACCCTGTTTGCCATTTTTTGATGGTTGAAACCCCCGACACGAGCACATATACTTTAAGATATGGAGGGATTTTTGTGAATATTCAACCGATTGGCAATAATAAATTTATTGTTATATTAAGCCGTGAGGATCTGACAGACCTGGACATTACATACGATACCATGGACTATTCTGACATTGAGACACGGCGCGTTATCTGGACAATTCTTGACCGTGTGCGTTCACGCACAGGCAAGGATATTGACCCGTCAGGCAACCTTATAATTGAAGCCGCGCCCGACAGTGCGGGCGGCTGCATACTGATTTTTACCGTACCTGTCTCAAAATCGAATATCGGCACTGTAATTTCCAAAAGCAATCCGACGCAGATTTTTGAATTTGAAAACATCAACGATCTGCTTGATGTTCTGACTGCAGCAAGAATTACCGACGGTAAAATTTATACTGACGGCAAAAAATACCGTGCAGAATTCCCGACCCGTGAAACCACATTTTGCCGACGCATAATAGAAGAGTTCGGAAAATTTGTCGGCTGCGATTCACTCACCGCCGCCTCAACTCACGAGCATTGGCAGGAAATCAGCAAATCAACCTCTTAAGGTTGCAATCATTTCTGCAGGATTTTCTGCACCGAAAACGGCACTGCCCGCAACAAGTACGTTTGCACCTGCTTCGATAACAACAGGTGCTGTTTCGGGAGAAATTCCGCCGTCAACCTGAATGTCAAGCTCAAGACCGCGACTCTCAGCCTCTGCACGCAGAGCCGAAACCTTGCCCATCATATCTGACATAAACTTCTGTCCGCCAAAGCCCGGCTCAACCGTCATAATAAGCACCATACTGAGCTTATCGAGGTAGGGATAAACCTCCTCGACAGGTGTTTTCGGCTTTACGGTGAGACCTGCCTTACAGCCGAGAGAAAGAATTTTATCAATTGTTTCCTCTGTCGGAGAATCGCTTTCAATATGGAAATTGATTATGTCAGCACCTGCTTTTGCAAAATCTTCGGCATATTTAAGCGGATCACTTATCATAAGATGACAATCAAAAACCTTGTCTGTACACTTACGGATACACTTGACAACAGGCGCACCGAATGTAATGTTAGGCACAAAGTGACCGTCCATAACATCAATGTGGATAAAGTCTGCACCGCATGCATCCATACGTGCAACCTCTTCACCCATTTTTGAAAAATCACAGGATAAAACCGAGGGGGCAATTTTAATCATAAAAACACTCCTGATATTCACATTTATACAGATAATATCATACCAATTTTTTCGCTTTCGGTCAAGATAAACGCACAAAGTATTATATATAAATTATTTGACTAATTTTTTCTTAAATGATAAAATAATATAAATACAAATTTTGGAGGTGCAAGTTATGAAACGCTTTTTAGCTATTCTGTTGTCGGCAGCATTAATTCTCACCTCATTCAGCACAACTATTCACGCCGCAACTGACGATTACGATTTTATAACTGTTGAAAAAGATTTCGGCGAAGTATACTTCAGCTGTGACTATGCCGAGGTCGGAAAGGAAATTTCCGTTTCGGTAAGCGGAAGAGAAAACGAAAATCTTCTCTACAAATGGTACATAGACGGTATTCAGCTTGAAAACCACGATAATACATACACACCTACCGAGGATGATTACGAGTGTATGCTCGAGGTTGAGGTACTTAATCTCGACGGTACTGTTGCGGGCAGAAGGAGTATGCTTATAAGTCTTTTCCCCGTCATTTATATTGAAACAGAAAACCGTGAGCCGATTGTAAGTAAAGAAAAATATCTGGATGCACACATTAGCATTCAGGGGAACGCAGAGTTTAACAGCGATAAGCACCTCTATGACGGTGATACACAAATCCGCGGCAGAGGTAATTCCACCTGGCAGGCTGACAAAAAACCATACAGATTAAAGCTTGATCAGAAGGCCGACCTTTTCGGTATGGGTAAAAATAAGCATTGGGTGCTTATTTCAAACCCGTTTGACACAAGCCTGTTGCGAAACGCAGTTTCCTACAACCTTTCGGCTGATATGGGACTTAATTTTCAGAAAAGCGTATGGGTTGATGTTGTATTAAACGGCAAGGTTGTCGGCAACTATCAGCTTTGCGAGCATATCCGTGTGGATGACACACGAGTTGATATCACAAACTGGGAAGACCTTGCAGAAGATGCTGCAAAAGAAATATATAAAGCACACACCGACTCTCTTACCAAGGACGACCGTGACACGCTCGTTGATATAATGGCAGAAGATATGAGCTGGACAACAAGCGACAAGGTGGTTTATAAGGGTGTTGCGTACACTGTTTCGGATTACATTGATTATCCATCCATAAACGGTGGATATCTGACAGAAATTGTTCGCAAATCCGACGAACATACTTTCAGCACAAGCCGTGGAATGTATGTATGTGTGGATACTCCCGAATCGTTGAGTGACGATATGCTCGATTACATCCGCGGATATTATCAGGGCTTTGAGGATGCACTTTTCAGTGATGATTTCTGCACCGAGTATAACGGTAAAACCGTACGATACACCGATTTTATTGACCTTGACTCTTTCGTAAAAGGTCTTCTGATTAATGAAATTTTTGAAAATCCCGACTTTGGCAGAACAAGCACGTGGATAAGTCAGGACATCGGAGGTAAGCTCGTTTACGGTCCTGTGTGGGATATGGACTTTTCATTGGTCGCCACTTACAGTTGGACCACTGCAAAGGTTAACTGGCTTAAGAGATTGCTTTGCGATCCCGTTTTTGTCAAGGAAATGAGAGAAACCTATTTTGAATACAGATACACCGCTATAAATGATCTTATCAAGGACAACGGCGACATTGACCTTGCAATCAGAAAAATTGAATCATCTGCAATTCACAATGATGACATCTGGAACAACGATCCGACATTTTTTGAGAATGCCACAGATCTGAAATATGTTCTTCAGCGTAAAATTTCTTGGCTTGATAAAACACTTGCTACTCCCGAATCAACACTCAAGTCAATTGCAGGCACTGCTTTTGACGCAAAGGACATTGTCTTTGATGAAATCAGCTCACTCGAAATCACCGTATTACCCGATAAACTCACTTATAATGCAGGTGACACACTTGACCTTACAGGTCTTTCACTTACAGCAACCTGCCGTGACGGCTCAAAGAAAAGTGTAACGCCTGACCTCGTTTACACTTACGTCAAGGATGCATTTGGCGACCAGCTTTATTCTTACGGCAAGGTTACCGAAGAAATCGGAAACACTTATGTTGTTGTCCGTTACAGAAATGCATCCGCAATGTTCCCCATCAATGTAAATCCCCGCACAAATTACGCAGAGGTTGAGGCACTTATCGAAAACCTTCCCGCAAAGACCTACGGTAACAGATTTGTCAAGGAAATGTTTGAGGCTTATATTGCCTATGACGCATTGAGTGAATCTGCAAAAGCAAAGGTCAGCAGCTACGACAAGCTTGTTTCCTTGATGGCTGAGTTTGAAAAGAATGCAGAGGCTACAGATTGCTCTGTTCTCGCCTGTTTTGCAGACGGACTTTTCAAAGCTGATGCCCGTTCACCTCTTGTGACAATTTCAAAGGATGTACCAAATAAGATTCTTTATATGAGTCCTTCCAACGGTACAAGCGCAACCTACCCGACAGACCATTTTGCATTTATGTCGCAGAAAACAGTCGGAAACTTCTCAATAACTACAATCAATCATCTTGTTTCAGGAAGCGAGGACTTTCAATATCAGGTAAAGGCTATTTATCGGGACCTCAGGAAGAGTGAAGCTTTCCCGATTACCGTCTCTCAACTCAGGGATGAAGCGAAGGTGATTAACAGTCTCGAGTATAACAAGCGTATCGATAACGGCGGCAAGCTTACCGTACGCATAGATAAAGACAGCATTGCAGATAAGGTCCGACTGCTTGAAAACGGCAAGGATCTGAAGGCTGTATCTGAAACAGACGCAAACATTATCACCCTTACCAAGCCGTTCACCGCTTCGGGTAAGCATACAATAACGGTTGAATACCTGATCGGCTCAAGTTGGATTGAATACGGCAGCTTTGACATCATCGTTCATGAAAAGTTGACTCTTGATGGCACAAAAATCCTCAGCAATCCGTACGGCAACGGTACAATCGAAATTCCCGAATACATAACCGAAATTGCAGACGGTGCTTTTGACGGCTTCAGCGGAAAAATCATCTGTTACCCCGGCTCCGCTGCTGAAGCTTTTGCAAAGGCTCATAAAATCAGCTTTGAAACCTTCCGTTTCAGCATAAATGCTTCCGTTTTGAATATGAAGCCCGGGGAAACAATGAAACTCAGCGTAACCGCTACTCCGTTTATGCCCAAGAATTTTGTCCTTACGGCCGAAGCTGACAACAAGGTTTTAAGCTTTACAAACGGCACTATTAACGCTCTTGCTCCGGGTTATACAAGAGTTAAGCTTTCAAGCAGCTGCGGTCTTTTTGAAGAGGTAATTTCAGTCTATGTCAGCGGCGGTATAACCAAGGCGGACATTGACGGTAACGGACAAATCAACTCACTTGATGCGTTGATTATTCTTCAGGCATGTGTTGATAAAATCGCCCTCAACGCAGAGGAAAAAGCTGCGGCAGATGTTGACGGCAACGGAAGAATCAACTCGCTTGATGCATTGATTGTTCTGCAGATTGTAACGGAAAAGAGATCTATCTGGGATTTCATAAAATAACATTATAATTAACAATATGACGGATAATGCACATTGCTGTGATTATCCGTCATATGGATTTTTATTAGACACTGTGTTGACTTCTTAAAAGGTGGTGTGTTATAATATTTACACATTAACAAAAGGATGTGAATTTTATGCCAGTTAAATCCCTTGACCGACGCGCACGGATGACGCGTCAGATTCTTAAGGAAAGCCTTATTGAGCTGATGAAGGATAAGCCTATCCACGAAATCAGCATCAAAAAAATCTGTGAAACGGCAGACATTAACCGCAGCACATTCTATCACCATTACGAATCACAGTTTGAACTTTTTGAAGACATTCTTAACGATATCGGTAAAGATATTTTCGAAATGGTAAAAGCGCACTGCACAAGTCCTAACTGGATGCAGCCTATACTTGAGGATGCACTCACTTACATCGAAGACCGCCGCGAAACCTTTCTTGTTATCCTGAGTGAAAACAGCGGCTTCAGTGTCGGCGAAAAGCTCACTCAGTATGTTGAGCGTTTTGTTAACACAACAAGTGAGGATTCAAGCGAAATTGCAAAATACTGCGCACAGTTTGCCACAGCAGGAATGACCTCGGTTGTTTGGCAGTGGCTCAAGGAAGAGAAACGTATGCCCGCAAAAGAGCTTGCCAAAATAATTACTAATCTGCTTGGTCCGAGCCTCGGCCGATTTACGCTTTTCCCTCAATAAAAGAATTACGGAGACACATTGTGCCTCCGTTTTTTTATTTCTTGTTTTCTGCTCTGATTTCAAGCACCTTGTTGTGTACATCCTCCTTGGTTTTGCCTGTCAGCTTATAGAAGAAGAACGGCACACCTGCAAGGAACATCATAATACCGTGAACTATTGTATAGAAGAACAGCATAAGAATCTTCGTTCTTAATGTCTGCACGGGATTTTCGACAAGGTCTGTGGGCTGAATATACTGAATGATTGAGTTTTCACCGTAAAGAACCTGTGGTGCAAATGCATTTGCTATTGTACCGCTGATAAGTGTTCCGATTGAAATAACAAACGGTAACGATGCATCAAGACGCTTGCCTGTTTTAACCTCCATATCCTCAAGCACGTCTGCCTGAAACATTGACGGCAACAGGTTGGATGCACCGAACTGAAGACCGATAAGAAAGAGGAAAACTATAAACACAATCTGCAGTATCGGATTGGGCTTTGTAAAGTAAATATAACCGACCGCAAATGCTGCTGTATTTGCGATAATTGAATAGATACCGCTTGCGATATAAAGAACCTTGGAGTTGAACTTCTTCAAAAGGAAGTTGATCACAAGCATACCGACTGCCGTACCGATTCCTGTCGGAAGACCGAAAAGAAGGAACTTTGATGTAGAACCGAGAAGAGCTGCTGCAAGGAATGGTCCCATATAGGTTGCAAGGCTTCTGAAGCTCTTGAGAAACTCTGAGGTGATGATAACCCACGCATATTTATTTTTGAGAATATCACCGAAGCCTACAAGAGGATTCTTCTTTTCTTCCGTGTAAGGCACTCTTTCCTTGACTGCGCCCATACCGAGAAGTACGGTGATTATACCGACTGCACCGCAAAGACCTGCACCGATTATGTACTGCAGACCCTCGTTATCCTTCCAGATAAGGCCGATGACAAGAACAATAACAAGCGGAGCGGAGTTGCCGACCGCAGAAGAGATACTGCGGAAAGAAAGAATGTTGTCGCGTTCTTTCATATTAGGTGTCATAACATTGGCAACCATATTGATTGATCCGCCGAAGTTACACATAACACCCCACAATACCGCAATTGTGATAATGTAAATCATAAGTGATGTTCCGACAAGACCTGCAGGTGCCCAGAATGTGAGCATCAGCAAAGCACCCATCGGCACTGCAACAAGCATTGCAAGCGGCTTGAACTTGCCGCCCTTACCCATTCTTCTGCCGTCGATGTACATAACTATGAAGAAGTTAAGAACGAAACCGACAATACTTGTAACCGTGTTGAAGGTGGTTGCCTGATCTTCGCTAAGACGAAGAACGTTTACAAGGTAAGCGTTTCTGTACGAGCCGACCATACCTGTCATATTGGTGTAAAAGAACACTCCGACAAGGTACAGTATCATCTCTTTGATTTTAACGTATTTCTGATTTTCAGTAGCTACTGTCTGCATCAAATCTCCCCTTCTGCTTATTGGGTTGATTATAGCATTTTGCATATATGTGTTTCAATCTGTATTTTCTATAAAAAAATTATAATTTTTTTGACAAAAGGAGCTGTCCCGAAAATAAGGACAGCTCCTGACTTAGTTTTTAATTTTTGAAATAATTGTTTTATACACATATGCAAAACAAATCAGCGTAACAGCAAGTGATGAAAGCTCTGCCAAGGGGTATGAGAACCAGACAAGATCGGGGTTGCCGATCTTCATTCCGTACTGCGCAAGAAAGTACGCTACGGGTGTCAGCACAAAAAGCTGACGAATAAGCGATACTATCATCGAAAAGATACTCTTTCCGAGTGCCTGGAACACTGCACCGAGTGAAACGCAGATACCTGCAAGAGCAAAGCTTGAGCCGATAATCCTGAGTGCAGGAACACCTATTTCAAGCATTGCGGGGGATGCACTGAAGAAGCCGAGCAGTATATGTGGGATTGTTGCAAACAGCAGCACACCGAGAAGACTGAAAAACTCGGCATAGATAACCACGAGCTTGACGGTTTGGACAAGCCTCTGCTTCTGCTGTGCGCCGTAGTTGTAGGCGATAATCGGGATAACACCGTTATTAAGTCCGAAAATCGGCATACAGATAAAGCTGTTAAGCTTGAAAAATGCACCGAAAACAGTTGCTGCCGTCTCCTTACCCGGAGTATACAGAATAAGAATTTTATTCATACAGAATGTCATTACAGATCCGATTGCGACCATAATAATTGACGGAACACCGATTCTGTAAATCTGTCCGATAAGCTTTATATCGGGACGGAATTTTTTGAAATTGAGCGTAATTTCGGGATTCTTCTTTGCGTTCAATATTGCTGCGATTATGAACGCTACAATCTGTCCGGCAACAGTTGCAATAGCTGCACCCGTAACTCCCATTTTGAAAACAAAGATAAAAATCGGGTCAAAAATAATGTTGATGATAGCACCTATACCCTGTGTACACATCGTAAGGGTTGTTCGGCCTGTTGCCTGTAAAAGTCTTTCAAAAATAATTTCAAGAAAAATTCCGAACGATGCACACGCAACAATACGCAGGTATGCCGTTCCCTGTTCGATAATATATTCAACATCTGTCTGTGAACGCATAAATGGCTCCGCACCGAAGAGACCGAAAAAGAAAAACACAACAGCACTGCACAGGGCAAGGAATACACCGTTTTCCGAAAGGCGGTTTGCTTTTTCAAAGTTTCTCTCACCGAGCGAACGCGAAATCAATGCATTGACACCCACACCCGTTCCCGTTGCAACTGCAATCATAAGATTCTGTGCAGGGAAGGACAGAGAAACCGCAGTCAGCGACTGTTCATTGACCATACCGACAAATACTGAGTCAACGATATTGTACAATGCCTGAACAAGCATCGAAATCATCATCGGCAGGGACATATTGATAATAAGCTTGTTTATGGGCATAACACCCATTTTGTTCTGTTCCATACTTTTCTCCTATAGTAAATTTCAACGACGTAAATTATACCACACAATATAATTTTTGTATCAACAAAGTTTTACTGAATATTGCGCTTATTTTTGTATATATTACATTATACAGAAAAAATACACAGTTTTTTTCGTTTTAAGGTTGGTATATTCTAACAAATGCGAGTTGAAAATGCTTTTTTGATATAGTATAATTTAGAGTACCAAAATAGGATTTAGTCATTGCTTTCAACTTTGTTTAAATCCCGAGAATCAAAGATAGAAAGTCAGGCGATTTTTAATGAAAACTGTTTATGCAGACAATGCTGCAACAACAGCACTCTGCCCCGAAGCTCTTGAGGTTATGGTCGAATGTCTTCGCGACAACTACGGCAACGCTTCAAGCATGCACCACTCGGGACAAGCTGCTGCCGAGGTTGTTGCACAGGCAAGAGAAGACATTGCCGCTTGTATCGGTGCTGATGCAAACGAAATTTATTTCACATCAGGCGGAACGGAAGCCGATAACTGGGCAATCACAAACGCTGCACGTCTCGGTGCAAAAAAAGGCAAAAAGCATATTATTTCGACAACCTTTGAGCATCACGCTGTGCTTCACACGCTGATGAAGCTCGAAAAAGAAGGCTTCGAGGTAACATATCTTGATGTCCATGAGGACGGCTACATCCGCATTGATGAGTTTGAAAAAGCTATCAAGGATGAGACCTGCCTCGTTACAATAATGTACGCAAACAACGAAATCGGTACTGTTCAGCCTGTCGAGGAAATCGGCAGAATCTGTAAGGAAAAGGGCGTTTACTTCCACACAGATGCTGTTCAGGCTGTCGGACATCTTCCGATTGACGTTAAGGCACAGAATATCGATATGCTCTCCTTCTCGGCGCACAAATTCCACGGTCCGAAGGGTATCGGTGCTCTTTACTGCCGTAAGGGTATTCCTCTTATCGGCTTTATGCAGGGCGGTGCACAGGAAAAAAACAAGCGTCCCGGCACCACAAACACTCCATCTATCGCAGCAACCGCTGCAGCACTTAAAAAGAGCTGTGCTGAAATGGACAAGAATATTGAGTATGTCAGCGCACTTCGTGACAGACTTATCGACGAAATCGTGAAGATTATCCCACGCACAAGAGTCAACGGCGGCCGCGCTCCCCGTCTCCCGGGTAATGTTAGCTTCTGCTTTGAGGGTATTGAGGGCGAATCACTCCTTCTCTACCTTGACCTTAAGGGTATCTGCGGCTCATCGGGCTCTGCTTGTACATCAGGCTCACTTGATCCCAGCCACGTGCTTCTTGCACTCGGTCTTCCTCACGAAATTGCTCACGGCTCATTGAGGCTTTCCCTGAGCGAATATAACACAAATGACGAAATTGATTATATAATCGAACAGCTTCCCCTTGTTGTGGAGAGACTTCGTGATATGTCTCCCGTCTGGGAAAAGATTGTGAAAGGAGAAAACTGATATGGCATACAGTGCAAAGGTTATGGATCACTTTGAAAACCCGAGAAACCTCGGCAAGATGGAAAACGCTGACGGCGTCGGCGAGGTCGGTAATGCAAAGTGCGGCGATATTATGAAAATTTACCTCAAGATTGAGGACGGCATCATTGCAGATGTTAAGTTCAACACATTCGGCTGTGCTTCTGCTATCGCAACAAGCTCAATGGCAACCGAAATGATTAAGGGACAGAAGGTAGAAGACGCTCTTAAGCTCAGCAACAAAGCAGTTGTTGAGGCTCTTGACGGACTTCCTCCGGCAAAAATCCACTGTTCAGTACTTGCTGAGCAGGCAGTAAAGGCTGCTCTTGCAGACTACTATACAAAGAACGGTATGGAGCTTGACCCTGCAATCTTCGGCAATATGTCCTGCGGCGGCCACTGTGACGGTTGTGAATCCTGCGGTCACGAGGGCTAAAATATGAAAAAGGCTATGATCGCCATGAGCGGCGGAGTGGACAGCTCCGTCGCCGCTTATTTAATAAAGCAGCAAGGATATGATGCAATCGGCGTTACGATGAATCTTCATCACGAGGAAGAAACGGACATAACTGCAGAAAATTCCTGTTGTACCACAAAAGACATCGAGGATGCACGAAGCGTTGCAGAAAGACTCGGAATGCCGTATTATGTTTTTAATTATACGGATAATTTCAGAGAGCACGTTATCACCCGCTTTGTTGATGCCTACCGCAACGGAATGACACCAAATCCCTGCATCGACTGTAACAGATACATCAAGTTTGATCAGCTTATGAAAAAAGCAGCGGAGCTTGGCTTTGACTATGTTGTTACGGGACATTACGCAATTACGGAATATGACGGTGAAAGCGGAAGATATCTGCTGAAAAAAGCTGTTGATGAATCAAAGGATCAGAGCTATGTTCTTTATTCGCTGACACAAGAGCAGCTCAGTCACATACTTTTCCCTCTCGGCTCAATGAGCAAGAATGACGCAAGAAAAATTGCCGAGGAGCTTGATTTTATCAACGCAGACAAGCCTGACAGTCAGGACATCTGCTTTGTGCCTGACGGTGATTACGCACGTTTTATTGAGGAATGGTGCGGTGTCAAGTTTGAAAACGGCAGTTTCGTTGACCTTGACGGCAATTTCATTGCACAGCACAAGGGAATTATCAACTACACAATCGGTCAGCGTAAGGGACTCGGAATTGCGGCAAAGGCACCGTATTATGTAGTCAGCAAAAACCTTGACAAAAACGAGGTCGTTCTCGGCTCAAACGACGACCTGTTTTCTTCAACACTGACGGCAACGGATGTGAATTTTATCTCAATTGAAAAGCTCACCGGTCCGATGCGTGTCAGAGCAAAGGTAAGATACAAACAAAAAGAAACCGATGCGACAATCTCACCGCTTGAAAATGGTGATGTCAGCGTAGTTTTTGACGAGCCCCAGCGTGCAATCGCACCCGGTCAGGCAGTTGTATTCTACGACGGTGACATTGTTGTCGGCGGAGGAACGATAGTATAAATCAAAAAGGAGTTGGTTTACCAACTCCTTTTTCTTTGCTTTTAAACTGTTAGAAAGTTTTAATTTTTTTTGTTCTTCGCTCTGTGTGTACTTACATATAAAAATGCTTTCACGGAGATGAAGAAACCGTTTTAGCCGATGCTGATGTATGTGATACTTCAAATCGGATAAAACGGTTAGAAATAAGTTTTAATTTATTTTGGTCTTCGCTCTGTGAGAGCATTTTTACTCGCCGATCGGAGTTTCTTCTACAAATCCGTCCTTTATAATACGGAAGGTCTGGATTTCGTACGGGAGTATTTCTGCGCGGAAGCCTGCATCAAGTGCATCACACATAACTGTGATTGCCTTTTCCTTGCCTGCCGTTTCTCTGAGGCGGAAGATTACGTCACCGTTATCCTCCTCTGCGTATTTAACGCTGATAACCTCAACCTCATCTGTGTTTAATCTGATGAAAGCTTCGTCAATCACGCTGTCACCGATGATTCTTTCGGCAACCTCCTTAGCAACATCATCTTCACCGAGGAAGAGTGAAATCCAGCAATTCTGAATATCCTCGTTCTCGTTTCTGCCCTCCTGAACACAGATTCTGTCTGCCTTTTCAAGAAGTGCTTCAGCCTCTGTTGCCTTATCTGAATATACAGGCTGCTTCACGCTCTTGAGGTCAAGCTCATTCTGGAAAACAGCCATAACCTCATCTTCAACTGACTCAAAGTCGTTTGCCTTGATAAACTCGTCGTCGATATCGTTGATATCAACCTTTTCAAGGCCGCCGTAAACAAGAGTTCTTGTGAAAGCTTCGTTGTCGAGCCAGTATGTTTCCTTTTCGCTGTCAAGCACACAAGCGTCAAAGTTTGCATTATAAATAATCTGTGCAAACGCATCGTTGTAAATTTTTCCGCCCTGGAAAACTCTGTATTCCTTATCAAACTTATCCTTGAAATATGTTACGGAATAAAGCACGCTTCTCATAAGCTTCTGAGCAGACATATCCTTGTCGTCACTTACCCACAAGCCTACTGACGGGTACCATCTTTCTTTTTTGATCTGCTTTGCAACGGCATCAAAAAGCACGGGATCGATTTTCTCAAGCTCGTTGAGTTCAAAAGCAGTAAGGCCGTTGACGATAAGCTTTTTAAAATCGTCAAGCTTCTGCAAAGCATCTCTTACAGCCTCGATGCTGAATTCATTTAAAACTGCAATCTTACTCATTTTTTTACGCCTCCTCTGCAATAAAGCCGTAATATCTGCCTACCCAATAAGCAAATGTGTACGGGTAGCATCCCTCGAAGTGAGAGTTTCTTCCGTCATTTCTTTCAAGAAGCTGGAACGGATTACGGTCAAATTTTTCAACTGAACGCTCGTCAGGCATAAGAAGAACCGAAATTTCTCTGTCAACATCTGCACCGTGACGGAGTCTCTTTATGGGAACATCGTGACGCTCAAGGTTAACGAGAGCGGCGTGTCTTGTAATTTCGTGACGGTAGAACCAGTCAGCCATACGCTCAAAATCAAGCTCGATATCGGGACAGCCTGCAAGCATCGGGAATGCATAGCCCGGCTGCATCTCGCGAAGAAGTGTGCCTGACCAGGACTTGAATGCCTTGCGGTATGTTGCAAGAAGCTCTTCGTCCTCTTCAAGAGTACAAAGCATCCAGAATGTTGCAAGTGCAAGTAAATTATCACCGTACATAAGGTCCTCCTCAGGTGAAGCGCCTACACCCATTGCCCCCTGGAAGAAACGGTCAAAATGCTTTGTTGAAAGCTCTGCATATCCGTCAGCGATGAGAGCATCGTAAGTCTCCTTCCAGAGGCCCTCCTCACCTGTAACGTGCATTGTGACCTTGAGATACATAAGAAGCTCTGCAGCATTAAGCGGTGCATCAACATAGCCTGAGCCTGCCTGTGCAAAATAGCTCTTGCTCCACTTTGCCCATGTTGTCGGCTTGCCTGAATGTTCAAGAAACTCAAACTTACCGTTGATGATATGAGTCATTGTTCTGCGGCAGGAATCCTTGATAAGCTCGTCAAGCTCAGGATCACCTTCACCGAGGAAATCGTGTGCAAGACGGTAGTGCAGGAAGTGGTTTGTTACCTCGTCACTGCTTGTATCTGCCTTGTAGCAAAGGTCATCCTCTGTGTAACCAAGGTCGCGGTAAAGCTTCGCAAGACGGTCAGGAATGGGATGTGTACAGGGCACTTCCTCACCGACTCTGCCTGTGTGCAGTGATTCTGAGGTTTCAGCACAGGTTGCCACGTCGTCTTTACGCTGATAAAAATGTCCGTCATCGGGAAGCGGCTCGCCTGTTACGTGATATGAACGGGCAATAAAGCCTTCTTCTCTGCCGTGAACGTATGTAAGAAGAAGCATTGCCTCAGATGTAAGGGTTGCAAACTTTCTTGCTTCAACGGTCTTCGGATGATCTTCACCGAGTTCACGCTTAAGAGTAGCGTATCTGTAAACCTCACCGACAAAATGATCGGCAGTAAATGTGCCGTCATTGTCACAGGAGGTATAACCGATAGCTGTTTTGATGTTCTTCGGCTCAGTTGTGTTCATATGGCAGATCATACCGCGGCGCATAACGTAGTTATGTGATTCTTCACGGAGAAGGTCACCGCGCTCTTCTGATGTGAGCATAATCATTTCGATATAAGAAACGCTGTCCTCACCGTTGAGCACCCAGATATTGTCGCCTTCGGGAAGAATTGCAACAACATTATCGTAATCAAGATGCTTGTGTGCACTGAAGTACATAATGATGTCCTCTGCACGCTCGGCATTCGGGTCATAACGTGTAAGACCGGTTGTTGCACCGTACCAGATAACACCGTTGCTACCCTCAGCAAAGCAGGTGTAATCGCTCTTCTTTGACGGAAGAGGATATGGGAAGTTTTTAAGGTCGGGAGCTGTGTTCACAGTCTCAAAAAGAGCCTGAGGCACACGGGCATCGTCCTTTTTCATAAATGTAATTTTTCTTGTAAGGTGTGGTTTTAAGATATACGGTTTCAAGTCGCACCTTTCCTTTCTCAGAGATAATCTCTGTTAAATCTTTGTCTGAATGTGAGTGATCCATCCTTTGTAACGTTAACCATTGTAACGCCCTGAATCCAGTCCTTTTCGGGCCAGCCGAACTTTTCACCCATTGTGTATGTATTATATCCGTTACACTGTGCATAAACGAGGTAAACGCCCTTGTACAGTGCACAGAAATCGTTAACGTGATCGTGTCCCGAGAACACGGCATTTGTGCTGCCGAGCTCAAGGATTGCATCAAACAGTCCGCTGTTGTACGGTGATGAGCCTACAGACTCATACATTCCGCCATAAAGCACCTCTGCCTTACCTGTCGGCACATATCTGCCGTTTGCATCAAGCTCCATAACCTCCTCATATTCCTTGATCGGAATATGCATAAGAACCATGGACTTGAATTTTCCGTGCTCAGCTTCAAGCTCCTTTATGCTGTTTTTGTACCAATCGATCTGACCCTGCTTGATAAAGTCGTAGCCTTTCATATCTGCAGGAAGTCCGTGTGCCTCGTTATGCTCAGGCTCCATATCACGGCCTGAGTCAAACATAAAGATGCTCTGTCGGATTGTGTTGTCCGCATTCATTATGTTGATTTTGAAATTGCCGAAGCCGAAGAGTGACGGGTCACCGAATTTTGAAAGGCAGTGAGGAAAGCTCTCGATATTCTTGAGCATAAAGTATTTGTGAAATTCCTTCTCTGCACGTGCCTCGTGATTGCCGAAGCAGTATGCCCAATAGATTCCCGCCTTTTCCATAAATCTGCCGAACTGAATACAGTCAAGCTGCTGGTAATCCGTAAGAATTGCATCACCCGTGATAAGAAGCAGATCGGGCTTTTCTGCCGCAAGATGCTTTGCGAGCATATCAAGAGATTTGTTGATAAGCTCCTTTTCATCCCAGAGATGCAGGTCAGTTGTGACCATAATCTTGAAATCCTTGGCAACTCTGCCCTTTGCATCGTACTTTGCAATGTAGGTCGCATCATCTGTTTCCTTCAGTATTCTGACGCTGCTGCCGACATACTTCGGCTCAACATCAAAAATATTGCTTACAATCTTGCCTCCGCCCATTTTCTTGACGGCCGTTTCGACTGAAATGAAAGCTTTGAAAGTGTTGTGAAGAACAAAAGATTTTATCTCTCTGAACATAGAACATCCTCCTGAGCACATATACAATTATTATACAATTTTAATAAATTCGAGTCAATGATTTTTGCATAAAAAAGAACCGCCATGCGGCAGTTCCTTTATCATATGTTATCAATAAAACTCTCAAACGCTTTAATTCTTGAAGAAATATTAAGCTCCTTTGCACGGATTTGTTCAGCAGCTCTGAATTTTTCAAGCATTGCAGGCTCATCAAGCACTCTCTTCATTGCGTTTAAAAGACCTTCTTCGCTGTTTTCGCAGATTATACCGCACTCCTCATTGCCGAAAATTTCTCTCATTCCCGAGCATTCGGTTGTTATCACAGGTACACCTAGTATGACTGCCTCGCTGACCGCAGTACTGTAGCCCTCCGCGTACGACGAGCATACAAAAACATCAGCAGCGGCAATATATTTCTGTGGATTCTCCTGAAATCCCAGAAGACTTATTCTGTCGGAAAGTCCGTTTTCTTCAATCATTTTTCTTATGTTTTCCTCTTCCTCACCCTTGCCGAGGATTGCAACCGAAAAATCATATCCCATATCACGCAGCCTTGCACATACCCGCACAAGCCGGTCATATCCCTTGACTGCCGTAAGTCTGCCGGCAAGAGCAAACAACGGTCGTTTAAACTGAAGTGAAACCTTTTCTTTCGATTTATTTATGATATCTGCATCGTTAATCACATTGTAAATTACGTGTACCTTTTCAGCCATACCGTATTTTTTTATAAAGGACTCTTTCATTGTCTCAGATACACAGACAACGGCATCAAAATTCTCATAGCACTTTTTCTCGTTTTCAGCACCGCCAAAAACAGACTCACTCCACGGATGATTGATAACATCGGTATGCACCCAGGCAATTTTTTTTGTATTCTTTTTACCCGAATTACCGATGATTTTTGTGGCATAGCCCTCACAGAATGCAATTTCAATATCGTAATTGCCTCTGATAAGCGTTTTTCTGACAAGGCTTTCAGGCGCAAGCAGAGAGTATTTTATAACAGCTTTATTCAAAAGAGATGAGCCGTCTTTTTTTGTAAAGCTTCGGTGGAGTACGTTTCGACGGACTTCCTCGGTATATCTTTCACCGTCGGTTTCGGTAACGACAGTCAGCCTGAATTTTGATTTATCAACAGCTGCAGCTATGTTGTTGATAATAGCTTCAGCGCCGCCTCCGTCAAGAGATTCAATAAAAACAAGTACTTCTTTCACCATTCTGCCCCCTTTCTTACCTGACTTGAATTATATCATCACGCTGGCCTTTTTTCAATAAAAAACCGCAGGCTTTGTTCAAACCTGCGGATAAAATTATACTATTGCTTATTTGTAAAGAGGACCGTAAACCTCACAAGCCTTAACGTCTGCTGCTTCGAGATTCTTTGTGCCGAATGCATTCCAGCAAGCCGGACGGAAGATCTTCTCGTCAGGAACGTTGTGGAGTGTTACGGGGATACGGAGCATTGAGCAGAGTGTGATGATGTCTGCACCGATGTGGCCGTAAGAGATAGCACCGTGGTTAGCGCCCCAATGATTCATAAGGTCATAAGCTGACTTGAACGGGCCTTCGCCTGTGCAAATCGGAGCGAACCATGTGCAGGGCCATGTGTAGTCTGTTCTCTTCCAGATTGTGTCTGAAACCTCATCGGGAAGATTTACTGTGTAACCCTCAGCGATCTGAACAACGGGACCGAGACCCTTAACGAGGTTGAGTCTGATCATTGTTGCGGGCATCTCTGCTCTTGTGAGGAAGCGTGAAGAGTAACCCGCACCGCGGAAGTAACCGTTATCTGCAGGACACCACTCTGTAGCCTTGTTGCAAGCATCGATATCAGCCTGAGTCATTTCGTACCACGGCTTGATAACACCGTTGCCGTTCTCGTCCTTAACCTCACCGCAAGCATCAAGACAGCAAGCGCCTGAGTTGATAAGGTGAATGAAGCCGTCTGCTTCCTTAGCCTTGCCTTCAAGATCGTAGCCTGTTACACGCTTAACAGCGTCTGTTGACCAGTATGTACGAACGTCTGCAAACATCTGTGCTCTGTTTGTAAGCAGCTTCATAAAGAGCATTGAAATGCCGTTGAGAACGTCATTCTCTGTTGCGAGGATGTATGGCTCACGAGCGCCGTTCCAGTCGAAGGATGTGTTGCAAAGAGCCTCTGCAAAGTCTGCATTCGGATAGAAGTCTGTCCACTGACGCTGACCCTGGAAGCCTGCTGCGATAGCGTTATGACCAACCATCTCTTCTTCACAGCCTGCAGGAAGATTCTTGTTGCCGTTCATAAGATCCTTGATGATAACCATCATCTTAACAACAAATTCCCAATCCTTTTCCTTCTGCTCGTCTGACTTTCTTACGAACTCGGGGTTCTTGTCGAAGCCTTCCTTGCAGTTTTCCTTTGTCCACTTGAGAGCCTTCCGGAATTCAGCCTCATCGTAGATGCCTTCTGTCATTCGTCTGATGATTTCTACCTCGTCAACTGACTCAACACGAAGTCCGAGATACTCTTCAAGGAAGTTCGGGTCGATTGATGAGCCTGCGATACCCATACAGATTGAACCGATCTGAAGATATGACTTGCCCTTCATTGTTGCAACTGCAACTGCAGCACGTGCAAAGCGGAGAAGCTTTTCTTCAACGTCGGCAGGAATGTTCTCTGACTCGTCAGCTTCCTGAACGTCGTGACCGTAAATGCCGAATGCGGGAAGACCCTTCTGTGCATGAGCAGCAAGAACTGATGCAAGATAAACTGCACCGGGACGCTCTGTTGCGTTGAAGCCCCATACACCCTTGATTGTCATCGGGTCCATATCCATTGTTTCTGAGCCGTAGCACCAGCAGGGAGTAACGGAAAGAGTAATCATAACGCCCTCTTTCTTGAACTTTTCTGCACAAGCAGCAGCTTCTGCTACACGGCCGATTGTTGTGTCAGCGATAACAACCTTTACAGGCTCGCCGTTTGAGTACTTAAGGTTTTCTTCAAAGAGCTTCTTTGCAGCCTTAGCCATACCCATTGTCTGGTCCTCAAGACCTTCTCTTACCTTAAGAGGTCCTCTTCTGCCGTCAATAACGGGACGAATACCAATCACGGGATAATCGCCGACAAATCTGTTTTCTGCCATTATAATATCATCCTTTCAGAATAATTTACTGTATTTCCAACCTTTCGGTTTGGGTGCGTTTTATTTTGCGATTTTGAGGAAATTCTTATAAGCCTCTTCCCACTTGTCCACTTCTGCAGGTACATAGGTTTTAAGCTCGGATGAATCCGCAACAATCTTTCTTGCCTCACTTATGGAAGCAACAGCATCTGCTGACATAAGCTGAACTGCAACGTTGCCCATAACGGTAGCCTCAATCGGACCTGCCTTAACAGTACGGTTACAGGAGTTTGCGGTAAGCTGACAAAGGAGTGTATCCTTTGTACCGCCGCCGATAACGTGTATTACGGGGTAATCACGCTCAGTGCATTCGCAAAGCTTTTCGAATGTGAGCTTATACTTCATTGCAAGACTTTCGTAGATGCAGCGCATAATCTCGCCGACTGTCTGCGGAACATACTGTCCTGTCTTCTCGCAGAACTCCTGAACGCGCTTCGGAATGTTACCGTGAGGTACAAACTCGGGTGCATCGGGATCGATGAAGCATTTGAACGGCTCAGCCGCAAGAGCTATTTTTTCAAGATCGGCGTAAGAATAATCCTCACCCTGTCTCTGCCAATGACGGCGGCTTTCCTGAATGAGCCAGAGTCCGATGATGTTCTTAAGGAAGCCGACAGTATCACCAAAACCGCCCTCGTTTGTTATGTTGATGTTGAGTGAGGTTTCGTTGACAATCGGTTTTTCGAGCTCTGTGCCGAACAGCGACCATGTGCCGCTTGAAAGGAATGCAAAGTTGCCGCTTTCACACGGTACGGATGTGATTGCCGATTGTGTGTCGTGACCGCATACGGAGATGACGGGAACAGGATCAACACCGCATTCCTCGCAGATTTCGGAAGTGAGTGTACCAAGCACGGTGCCCGGCTTTACAAGGGGTGCAAAGATGTCTTCCTTGATACCGAAGGCCTCAAGAAGTTCCTTTGACCAGCTGCCTGTCTGAAGATCGATAATCTGTGATGTGGATGCAATTGAATACTCGGCACACATCTTGCCGGTAAGCATATATGCAAAAAGGTCGGGCATAAAGAGCATTTTATCTGCACGCTCGAGCATCCACGGTCTGTATTTTTTGAGTGAAATAAGCTGGAACAAGGTATTGAGCTCCATAAACTGAATACCTGTAATACCGTAGATTTTTTCCTTCGGCAATGTCTTGAAGGACTCTTCAACAAGACCTGCCGTTCTTGTATCACGGTAGTGGATGGGGTTTCCATAAGCTTGCCCTCAGCATCAATAAGGCCGAAGTCAACACCCCAAGTATCTATACCGATGCTGTCAAAGCCACCTGCCATACGGGCCTTGATGATGCCCTGCTTGATCTCGTGGAAAAGACGAAGGACATCCCAATAAACCGTACCGCCGACACTTACGGGATCGTTAGAGAAGCGGTGAACCTCTTCAAGAGTGATTTTCTCACCGTCGAAGCAACCGATAATCGCACGTCCGCTTGAAGCACCGAAGTCAAAAGCGAGAACTCTTTTAGTCATTGATTACAACACCTTTTTGAAGAATAATGTTTGCGTAAATTGCTGTTTCGCCTGTTGCAATGATTGCAAAAGCACCCTTTGCCTTATCGTAGAAATCGAAACGCTCAACGAGCTCGATGCCCTTGTCGCCTTCGTTCTTTTCGATGATGTCCTTGTAAACTGCCCAGATTTCGGGACGGTTGTCCGGATCACCGTTATCCATAAGGCCGACGGGATTCTCAACATAGGTGTCAAGCGGCATAAGCTTGAGGATAGCGTCAAGAATTTCGGGTACACCGTGACCGTCGCAACGGATAAGACGCTTTGCGTTTGTTGCTGCAGGGAAATTGCCGTCACCGATTACGAGGTAATCACCGTGACCCATTTCCATAAGAGTTTTTAAAAGCTCGGGTGAAAGCACCGAGGGAATGTTTTTAAGCATAACAATTCTCCTTATTTCAAGATTTTAAATGGCTAAAAATCACCTATTCTATGATATTATACAATATCAGATTATAAAAATAAAGTAAATTACTTGAAAAACTTGCATAAATTTGCTTTAATGTTTTTATAAGATTTTCGAGGTGATAACATTGTTTGCAAGGGTTAACAGTTTAGGAATATACGGTATGGAGGTTTTCCCCGTAACCGTTGAAGCTGACATCTCAGGCGGTCTGCCGAGATTTGATGTTGTCGGTCTCCCCGACTCTGCCGTCAGCGAATCGCGGGACAGAGTTCATTCGGCAATCAAAAACTGCGGTTTTACCTTCCCTGTCAGCCGTATCACCGTCAACCTTGCCCCTGCCGACAGGCGGAAAGAGGGACCAATTTACGACCTTGCAATGTTTATCACTCTGTTGCTTGCATCCGAGCAGCTTGACGCAGACACAAACGGCTATGCCTTTCTCGGTGAGCTTTCTCTTGACGGTAAAATCCGTCACGTCAACGGTGTTCTGCCGATGGTTATAAGTGCATGTCAGAACGGATTTCACAGTATTTTTGTCCCTGCCGTCAACGCCAATGAGGCGGCCGTTGTTGAGGGTATCAAAGTGCTTCCGGCAGACAGTGTTACGCAGGTTATTGACCACCTGAAGAGCCTTTATAAAATCGAGCCTGCAGTACCCAATAACGAGAATGATGATGACACATTTCTTTATATGCCCGACTTTGCCGATGTCAAAGGACAGTTTGAGGCAAAGCGCGCACTCGAGGTTGCTGCTGCAGGCGGTCACAACACGCTGATGATAGGCAGTCCGGGTACAGGCAAAAGTATGCTTGCAAAAAGAATTCCGTCAATACTTCCCTCAATGACATTCGAGGAAAGCCTTGAAACAACAAAGATTTATTCAATCGCAGGAGCGCTCAAGGGTAAGTCACAACTGATCACATCGCGTCCGTTCCGCTCCCCTCATCACACGGTTTCGACCGTAGGACTTTCGGGCGGCGGAGCAATACCGAAGCCGGGTGAGCTTTCACTTGCGCACAACGGTGTGCTTTTCCTTGATGAATTGCCCGAATTTTCAAGACAGTCAATGGAAATCATGCGTCAGCCCCTTGAAGACGGAAAAATTACAATTTCCCGTGCATCGGGTACGTCGAGCTATCCGTGTTCGGTTATGCTCGTTTGTGCAATGAATCCCTGCCCGTGCGGATATTACGGTCATCCCGTCAGGGAATGCACCTGCCGTGACGGGGCGGCATCAAGATATCTTTCAAAGGTCAGCGGACCGTTGCTTGACCGTATTGACATTCACATTGAAGTGCCTTCCGTGGATTTTGAAAAGCTCGCAGATGTTAAAAAGGGTGAGCCGTCGGCAAAAATTAAGGAAAGAATTGAAGCTGCAAGAAAAATTCAGCAGGAAAGACTCAGGGGTACAGCCGCCAACTGCAACGCACAGATGAATTCTGCAATGACACGGGAGTTCTGCGTTGCAACCGATGATGCAATGAAAATGCTTCAGATGGCTTTTGACAAGCTCGGACTTTCTGCCCGTGCCTATGATAAAATTCTGCGTGTGGCAAGGACAATTGCTGACCTCGGCAATTCCGAAATCATTCAAGCGACACACATCGCAGAGGCAATCCAGTACCGTTCGCTCGACAGAAAATTCTGGAATAAATAAAAAATTACTGTTGACAAACACTTTTTCGGGGTGTATCATAAGACAAAATCAAATACAGGGGTGCTGTGCAAACGGCTGAGATTATACCCTATAACCTGATGCGGATAATGCCGACGTAGGAAGATATTGTTATACAAAAACTTTAACGCTCGGTTTAGCTGACCGAGCGTTTTCCGTTTTTCTGACAATCCCGGGAATGTCAGAAGCGATTTGTGTTTTCGTTTCGGGTATGGGTTAATTACGCCTGAAGCAGACCCTCTGTTGACTGATATAAGCAGTCAGGAAAGGAGTTTTAAAAGTTATGAATAATACAAACAAGCTGAATGGCAACACATTCAGACTTACTGTCAGCGCAATTATGGTTGCGATGTCAACCGTGCTGTCCTTTATCAAGTTCAGCGAACTGCCGTACGGTGGTTCGGTCACACTTTTCAGCTTTGTGCCGATTCTTTTTGTCGGCTATGCTTACGGTTTTAAATGGGGCATAAGTGCAGGTATCGTTTACGGAATACTGCAGACCGTTTTCGGCATTTCGGGTGCAGTTGCGGGTGCAGGCTTTGCGTGGTATCAGGTGCTTTTATGTGCCATGCTTGACTACATCGTTGCGGGTGCAATGCTCGGTTTAGGCGGTGTTTTCAAAAAAGCTATCAGAAATCCTCAGATTTCATTCGGTGCAGGTGCATTGTTCGCCTGTGTGCTCAAGTATATTTCGCATTTTCTTTCGGGTTACATCCTTTTCGGAACTTATGCTGAATGGTTTTTCACCGAGGGCGGCGGTATGGACTACGGCGCAGGTATTCTTTCAGCGTATTCTGGCAACACTTTGAGTGTTGTATATTCGCTGATTTACAATGCTTCGTTTATGCTTCCCGAAACGGTTATAACGGTCATTATGGCTTGTATCATCATATCCGTTAAGCCGCTCAGAAGCGCGTGCGGAATCAAATAAAAATCTAAGGGACTGAATTTACTGCGAATTCAGTCCCTTTTTCTTATTCTTCTTTTTCAAAAATCAGATCAAGCTCCTGGATATGTCCGGTGCCTCTTTGTCTTGTCGGGATATAGCCTACATATCGCCAACCGTCCTTTGCTCTTTTTTCGATGATGGACTTGTAGTCAGCAATGCCGTAGGAGTTGCCGTTAAACATTCCCCAGCCGTCCATTTCACAGCTTACGGATTCATATTCATATCTGAACATAGAAAAGTCTCCTTTTTGAAGTAACACTATGCTTCGTTTTCTGTCACTTATTCCACATATCCTATTCCGTCTTCAAGCTCCTGCACCATTTGATTCTTCTTTTGCGAATCTATGTTCCCGCCGAGAGTATATGAATAATCATATACGGGATGACTTTCCATAAGCTTTCGGTTCTTTTCCAGATAATCCTCCAGTGTGCAGATAAATCTTGCAGGATTTCCTGCATAAACCGTATTGTCAGGAACATCTTTAGTAACAACACTGCCTGTGCCGATGATACAGTTATCTCCTATTTTTACATTCGGCATAACAGTTACATCCGCGCCTAAAAATGTGTTGTTGCCTATGCTGATTCTTCCGATTTTGGTATATCCCAGATGATTCTTTGTGCTTGCATCATGTGCCAACAGGTATACATTCGGAGCAAAAACAACATTATCACCGATTGATATAAGCCAACAGTGAGATACATCTATTCTGGGTTTTTCTGCACGGAAATTTTTTCCGACCTTCATTCCCATATCAACCATATCTGAAATTGTCGGCCCGTAATCTACACCAAGCCACGAACGGATGATATTCCGAATTTTTCTCAGCAGATTCATTTGTTTTTCCTCCAAAAACTAAAATACAGTTATATCTCGCGGAGTGATTATTTTATAACCTTGATTCTGTCATCAAATCTCGGCTTCATTTCGGGTTTTTCGTCAGGATATCCGACTGCAATTGCGATAAGGAATTTATACTCCTCGGGAATATCCCAGGCACGCTTCCACTTGTTGCCCTGCTCGTTGCCGTCTGCAAAAAGTGCGCCTACGCTTGCGATGATACAGGTACCGAGTCCCATACCCTCCGCCGCGATACAGATATTCTCACACATAATACCGCCGTCCATATAGCTTTCACCCTCGGCAAAAAGCACAATAAAGGTCGGTGCATTGTGATAAACGGGATTTGTATCCCAACGAGTGTATGCTGGTGTGTCGTAGCCGACAAGCTCCTTGAAATCTGTGTTCATTTGCTTGAGCATACCGGCATTCTGAACAAAACGCACGTGGCATGGCTGACCGTTTCTTCCGCTCGGAGCACGGAGTGCCGCCTGCATAAGCGCATCCAGCTGCTCATCCGTAATCTGCTCGGGTTTATATTCGCGGATTGTCTGTCTTTTAAGAATAGTTTTCATTACCTCGTTCATTGCGCTCACCTCATATTAGTTTTTATGATTTTATCTCTTAATATTTTATTATAAATAAGTCCTGCAGGAATATAAATTGCCGTTGCAACGGCAATTGCCGTAAGCAGGCCTGTTACAAAAGCCGCACTCACAAAGTTGTATATAAGCACAAGTGCAACTATAACGGGAACAACCACAGCAAGAATCTTTGCCGCAAACGGGCCTGCCGCTGACGGATTGCACGGTGACCAATAGGAAAATGCATTTTTGAACGGTGCGGTTTTTATCTTGCTGCAGCAATCCTTATAGTTGAGAGAATATGTTTTGTAATTCTTCACATCATTCTCATCGAACTCAAACACACGGAAAGCTCTGTGCTTTGTGCCGTAGGAGTTATAACCCATACCGGGACAATAGCCAAGGTCGATGCCGTCCACCTTACCTGCAAAGGAATTGTAGTGGTCATGACCGAAGTACATAGCAAAGACATCACCCTGAGCCATTATAGCATCAAACTGCTTTGTGCCGAGTGTCATTGACGGAGTCTCGCCGTATGTATAGTTATGGAAAAGCTTTTCTTCATCAAGAATCCAGTATCTGCTGTTATCCTTTACAAAGTCACATTCCGCTCCCTTTGTTCCCTTCGGCACTTCCTTGAAAAGTCCCATAATATTGCTGACGGGAATATGCTGAAAAACCATTGACGGCACAAACTCACCGCCGTTTTCAGCCTTGAGCTGTTCACCGACTTTTCTGTACCAGTCAAGCTGTTTGTCGTTCACTCCCTCAAAGCCGACATTTTTCGTTTTTGAATGGGTATCCATAACATAAAAATTGAGAGCTGTTCTTTTTCCGTCAGATGAACGTACAGGCACATTGAACGTACCGACATCGGGTCTGCCGTCGTTGATATCGTCAAAGCAGATGCAGTTTTTAAGAGTAGCGTAAATCTTTGCCTGCTCCTCATTCGGAACGCCTGTCTCACGGTCGTGATTGCCGAATGTGAGAACATACGGAATGTTATGCTTTTCGATAACGCTGAAAAGACCGCGGATTGCTTTTTCAACATTTGCCTTTGCTTTGTCACCCTTGCCCCACGCTCCGACAACATCAAGCTGGTCACCCGTAATAATTATGAAATCGGGCTTGACCTTTTCGATTGCCGCATCAACGAAGCGGAGTGTGTCAACACTTGTATTTTTAGTATCCTGCAGATCCGAAATCTGCATAACCTTCAATTGGCCGTTTTTGAATCTGATTTTATCCTTAAGGCTCATCGGTATCACCTCTTACAGGAAGTTTATCATAATTCTGTTTTAAAAGCAATAAAAAACGCTTCCCGCGGGAAGCGTTTTACTGTTTTATTCAATTACTTTCCCTGTGCTGTCGGTTTTCTCAACAGCGAATACTCCTAAAATCTGCGGCGGATAAGACTCAGCTACCACCCCGTCAAATTCAATCCTAAGATAATCCCCCGCCTTGTAATCGGGACATTTGCCAATATCCGTGTTCACAACCACCTTATCGGACGACATAAAACGCTGATTGCCGGTGTCAGTCACTAAAAGAAGACTGCTCTTCTCGTATTTTTCGATAACCTTACCGACAAAATAAGAATGTTCTATAGGTGCTGTCGGCCACCAGTCACCAAGGCCGTCGTTTTCTTCATAAAGGAAGAAGAAGTATCCGTGTTCATTATCAGCTTTAAATTTTTTAAGCTCATCTTCTTTTACAAGCATTGTAAACACTGCAAAATTCCATTGATCATTAGCAACTTCAAGTGCCGAAGAATATCCCCAATCAAAAAATTTATCCGCAATTTTTGCAAGCTCATCTTTTCCCTGAAGCATTTTCCCGTCTTCAAACACGCGGACAACGATTCTGTAAATCACCTTGTCATCGTATTCTTCAAGAGCCGCATTCAAAGGGATTGAAAAGTAATACTTCCCGTTTTCCGGCAACGCATAACAAGCAGAAGCGGATACTTCTTCGTATGACGAAATCAATGTAAGCCTTTCACCGTTTTCCATTGTCACCGTGTCTGAACCTGCCGGCTGAAAAACACCGTTTTCCTCCTGTGTCGGCTCTTCCTCGCCCGGTCCGTATGTGTCCTTAATTCCCGGGTATATCGCATCTTCTGCCTGTTGCACCTGAGGTGTGAACAACCCACTCTGCCATAAACCGACACCGACAAGAACTGCCATACACAGGCACAGCAGACTGATTGCAATTCTTTTTCTCTTTCTTTTTTGCTCTTTTGCAAATTCGTCTCGACGGCGGAAAACATCGTCTGCCATTTCGTTATAATTCTTCATAAACAAAATCCTCCTTCTCAAGTTCTTCTTTGAGAGCCTGTCTTGCCCTCGAAACAAGAGTTTCAATGTTGTGGACTTTTTTCTTCATCACGGTCGCCGTTTCTTTGTTGCTGAAATCTTCAAAATAAGTCAGCCACAAAACCTGTCTGTATTCAGGTTTAAGTCTGCACATTGCACGGTGTACCGTTATCTTGCGTTCTTCACGAAGAAATTTATTTTCAAAAATTGCTTCTTCATCCGTCATTTCCCTAATTTCATCAATCGGAAATTCCTTTTGTTTTGAACGTTTTTTCAGATAATCAACCGCAACATTCCTGCCGATTGTATAAAGCCATGTTTTGAAGCTTGATTTGCCCGAAAGCCTCGGCTTACGGATCACGATTTTAACAAAAGTATCTTCTACAAGCTCTTCGGCGATATATAAGTCACAGACAAAGCCGTTCAGATAAAAAATCAGTCCGTCTTTGTAGTCGCGTATAATTTCCACAAATCCGCTCTCGTCACCGTCAAGAAAACGGTAGTAGCTACTTACACCGTTATCCATCGGCATTCTCCTTTCCGAAAGAATTATCCTTTCACTTATTAGACTGATATGAAACTAAAAACCTCACAGTAATTATACCGACTTTTTCAATAAACTTCAATTTTAATCTTATCTCTTTCACTACAACAAAAAAGCACCCGAAGGTGCTTTTTTGAGTATTCGGTTTTAAACCAATTAAAATCACACAAACCCGAGGAGTCTCTGGAATATGTTTGCAATTTTAAACAACAAATTCTTCAAAGGTATAAAAATCATTTCCAATATGCTCACCTGAGCGTTATCGTCGGCACTTGTGCCGTCAAAGTCCGAATGTGTATTGCACATCCAGGAAATCATACCGTTCTCACCCTCGATTTTTACGGTTTTGCCCTTACCGTTAACCGTTGTCACATTGGGGTAAACCGAGCCGTCTACCGTAAAGAAATCATACATTATCGTTGTGTACAGACGGTGGTTGGAGTCGCCCTTAGTGCCGTCGGGGTTGAGAACCTCATCAAAGGTCGAAAGACGGCAGTTTTCAGGTATGAAGCTGTAGTCACAGATTTTTTCCCACTGAGGCATCGTATTCAAAGGGTAGCTTATAATCGGGTCAAGTCTGCTTGCAAACACCCAGACAGAAACATCCGCCACTCTCGCAATATCTTCATTGCTTCGTGTTCCTGTTGCGGCGAGAGGGTAAATTCCTGCAAAGTATTCGGGATAAGCAATTGCAAGATCCCAGGTCATTTCACCGCCTGCCGAAGAGCCGCCGACGAAAATTCTTGTTGTGTCAACATTAGCTGAATGCTCCTCGATAAAGCAATCAATAAGCGTACGCAAAGGGTCAACAAAGGATGAGTTCCAATACTGCAGCTCGTCCTCGGGACATCGGGGCAGAAGAATGTATGCACCGCCCGTGTCCTTCCATCTTGTCTGAAGCTCATTGGATGCCCAGGTTGCCATTGTGCTGTCTGCAAGCTGTGAGCCTTCATAAGAGCCGTGACCGATGCCGTGCAGATAAATTACAACAGGATATTTTTCGCTGTCATTTTTACCTGCAGGTGAATAGTAGCAATAATCAAGAGCATAACCGTCACATTCATCTGCAACTCCGCTCTCAAACTGTCCGCGCAGAGCCTCAAGACCTGCTGACAGCGGTAAAGCCTTCTTTGTTTTGTCTGCCGCATTCACATTCATTGCGAGCGGTACAAGAAAAACACACAAAGCCATAAGGATGCAAAAAGCTTTTTTCATAATGTTCATATCAATCACCTCGTTTTTTCAGTATCATTCTACCTCATATCTGTTATTTTTCAATCGACAATTTTTCAATTATGTGTTGTTTTTGTTCCATTCACAGACAAGATAACCATATTGTAAAGAGCATCTTTCGTCATTTTGTCAAAAAAACGACTAAAAAAAGTGTTGCATTTTACCATTAAAAACATTGATATTCAAATTTCGATGTGATATAATTCTCTTTAATTTAAAACAGTTCCGAGCTTAAAAGCTCGACAAATTATATTACAGGAGGTCAGTATTATGGATCAGAACAAAAGACCGGACAGCATGGAAAGAATCACCACCCTCGCACTTGCTCAGACATTTATCGACGAGCAGGTAAAGGCTGTGCAGGAGCAGGTCGGCGACAAGAAGGTTCTTCTTGCACTTTCAGGCGGCGTTGACTCATCAGTCGTTGCAGCATTGCTTATCAAGGCAATCGGCAAGCAGCTTGTTTGCGTTCACGTTAACCACGGACTTATGCGTAAGGGTGAAAGTGAAAATGTTATCGAAGTTTTCAAAAACGGACTTGATGCTAACCTTATTTATGTTGATGCAACAGACCGTTTCCTTGACCTTCTTGCAGGTGTAAGCGATCCCGAGAAAAAGCGTAAGATAATCGGTGCAGAATTCATCAAGGTTTTCGATGAAGAATCAGCAAAACTTGACGGAATTTCATTTCTCGCTCAGGGTACAATTTACCCCGACATCCTCGAAAGCATCAAGCAGGCAAAGGGCAAAAAGGCTGTTAAGTCACACCACAATGTAGGCGGACTCCCCGAGGATATGGAAATGCAGCTTGTTGAGCCGATCAAACTCCTCTTCAAGGACGAAGTCAGAGTTGTCGGTGAAGCACTCGGTCTTCCCCACGCTATGGTATACCGTCAGCCGTTCCCGGGTCCCGGACTTGGTGTACGTTGCCTCGGTGCTATCACACGCGACAGACTCCACGCTCTCCGCGAGGCAGACGCAATTCTCCGTGAGGAGTTTGACAACTGCGGTCTTGCTGAGAAGGTATGGCAGTATTTCGTAGCAATCCCCGATGTCAAGAGCGTTGGCGTTAAGGACGAAAGCCGTTACGAGGGTTGGCCCGCAATCATCCGTGCTGTTAACACAACAGATGCTATGACCGCAACAATCGAAGAAATCCCCTACCCCGTACTCCACAAGATTACAGCAAGAATCACAAACGAGGTAGATGGCATCAACCGTGTCCTCTTCGACCTCACTCCCAAGCCGACAGGCACGATTGAGTGGGAATGACCCACGGTATCCGAAAAAGCTTTGATATATAAGGGTTTTTCGGCTCTCCAAAGGCTTCCTGCGGACAAATTGAGGACATGGCTCCTTTAGGGAGAATAATGTCAAAGCGTTATTCGCTCTCAAATCTAACTGTTTTTGGTTGGATTTGAGAGCGTTTTTTATTCTTTATCCACCCATTTCTCTCACGTCTCTGGCAAGCGCCAAAATAAAAAAATTCTCATTGAGG
>JAFWZR010000014.1 GCA_017522225.1 Clostridia bacterium
CAGTTATCAGTTTCTTCTCTGCATCGAACGAGATACCCAACTTTAACAATCCGGAGGAAAAATGCCTTCGTGCTTTATATGACCGCTTTGACTTCAAGGTATGCACACGCAACGTTGAAGACCGTAGCAATCGTATGAAGATCTTAAAAGCAAAACAGAACGGAACCGACTCATGCATCTGCACCACCATTACTCTTGACGAGTTGTGGCAGATGCAGGATGAAGTGCATGGTGTTAAAATTCCCGAAAGCATCTACGAAATTGCAGATAACATTCTATATGAACTGCGTCGCAAAGAAATAACCGTATCCGACCGTACATATTTTAACTTTGCTCCCGTTGTTCAGGCGGAGGCTTGGCTGAACGGCAGAGACACGGTTATTCCCGCAGATTTAAAGGCACTTGTCAATTATTTGTGGGACAAGCCTGAGCAATACAGCGTTGTTGCAGAGGTTATCGACAAGCTGGTTACTAATCCTCTTGGAGACAAGCTCGATGAACTGTTAGCAAAGGCACATGAACTCCGCAAGAAATTTGATGATGCCGCGGACAAGAATAAGGCTCTGCTTAGTTTCCGCAATAACATTATTACGGTTTATGATGGTGCAGAAGCCTTAAAGGTGGGACTTTCCGAGAATGACCCCGCACTCTCCTCTATTGAGGGTATGCTTGATTCCGTAGAAGCAATCAGCCGCGATGTTCATAAACAAACCCGTTTCACGTATCTGTCTATGGCAGAACTGAAAGCAATGAAAACCAATTCTTAAATATTTTAAATAACGAAAGGACTAAATATTATGTTGAATTATGATGTAAAAACCGGAAGACTTACTGCTGATCCCGAACTCCGCACTACCCAGAATGGTGTGCCCGTTGTTGGCTTTACTTTGGCGGTTCAGAGAAACTACAAGATCGATGATGAATACCCGACCGATTTTCTCAATTTCGTTGCTTGGAGAGGCACGGCAGAGTTTATCTGCAAGCATTTCCGCAAAGGTAACTTGATTACCGTTGAAGGTGCACTCGAAACACGTAAGTATACCGACAAGGACGGAAACAACCGAACTGCATATGAAATCAAGGTTGACCGTGCACACTTCTGCGAGAGTGCCGGTGGCAGACAGAATAACAATAACGGCGGCAATCCTCCTGCAGCAGACTCTGTCGGCGGATTTACTCCCGTATTTCCTAACACCACCGAGGGCTATGTAGAGAGCGATGATGACCTTCCTTTCTAAAATTATTCTCCGATAACAATTAAAAACAAAATCCCACGGGCAGACGCAAGTTTGCTCGTGGGAACACCCTAACAATATTAAACATAACGGAGGATAATCTATGCGAAGAATGGATAGATTCAACTACTACACGGATTTATCTAAGGCGGATAAGTGGCTCACAAAATTTCTGCTAAGTCGTTCTGCTCCCAGCTCCGAAAGGTTACTGAATTCAACGAAACTTGCAGATCTCATTTATCAAGGGATGTCTTTTGAGGACGTCTATTACGGAAATCAAAGACCGCAGTATCCCGTAAATGCGAAAGATTTGGCTTCAGACCTCTTTACAGCGTTGTTTTCACCTGTCATAAGGAAGAAAGACACCGACTATGTAAATCTTCGTGAAAGGTACTTTAACAAGCCGATACTCGATAGCATTTTGACGGATGACCGCTTTGATACTCTCAAAAAACTTTGCGAGGACAAGGAACTTACCTCTTATGAGGCAGCGTCCACCTTTGCAAAGAAACTCAGCGAGTTGTTGGAAAGCAAACCCTTTCAAACAAAGGTGCGATATATCTTTGTTATCAGTGATCTGAACGAGCAAGTAAACCGTATTGTTGAACAGATACAGCAGAACAAACAGAACCCGCAAAAGAATTCTGCAGAGAAACTGTTGCCGCTATATGAGCGTATTTACAAAAAGCGTCAGCAGATAGCAAACCTTGAGGCAAAGTTAATGGAAGAAGCTCTATGCTATATTCAAAGCATCGGCTCGGACATTAATCAAGCTCTTGAGCAGGCTGTAGAACAGACGGTGGAAGTAGACTGTATTATGACGGCTTGGGGTACTGAGTCCGGCGGCATGAAAAGCACCGCTGTAAATCGAGAACTGTTAGAACACGTCAAGAATAGCGAGGAGCTACTGCGAATTGCTAAGTCACTGGGTAAATATCGGGAAATCATCACCGATAAGCGTAGAAACGGCTTTGCCTATGGCAGAGGCGAAAAATACGATATTACACTCGGCAATGATATTACCAACTGTTTATCTTCGGAACTTGCTCTGCTCGGAAAACCCGAAACTGAAATATTGTTTATGCGTAAGTATGAGCAGAAGCGTTTAATGCAATATCGCAAACGAACGGAGATTATCAAAGGCAAGGGCGATATGATCGTGCTTGTCGATGAAAGTTCAAGTACCCGTGACGTTCAAGCATGGGCAAAAGCATTCGCATTGGCTATGCTTGATATAGCGTCAAAGGACAACCGTAAGTTCGCTATGGTACACTTTGCTTCGGCTGACAATGTTAAGACCGACCTTTTTGAGCCGGGACATTACACTTCAACCGATGTTATGAAAGCAGCCGAACAATTCTTTGGCGGTGGCACCGATTTTGAGGCCCCACTAACAGAAGCAATTTCTCTTATGGAAAAGGGTTACGAAAATGCCGACATTACCATTATCACCGATGGCGAATGTAGGATAAGTGATGACTTTGCAGAGAAATTCCGTAATACGATGCTTAAATATAAAGCAACGGTTACCGGTATTCTTTTGGATAAAGACAGACCTTGTGGCAA